>NZ_JBLNKW010000002.1:0-497438 GCF_048158645.1 Flavobacterium cryoconiti
CAATTTACCCCGAAATTAGGTGGTCAATTTGGATTGGAAAGTGGTGGTCAATTTGCTCCGGAACTGGTGGTCAATTTACACTGGAAAGTGGTGGTCAATTTGACCGGTTTTTCCACTAGATTAAGACTTTACCGTATTACTTTATTTAATTTTGCAAAAAATTGCCCAAGTTTTCTACCTAATCTTATCCAGCAGAGAATCTGCTGTTGCTTCTTATAAATTATAATTATCTTTAACATCCTTTTAAAAAGCAAACTATGACAGAAATTTTCAATATGTTTCGCATTACAGCTGCAGAATCCCAGAAGATAATGCATTCTGTGAATGAGCCCCATGCCCACAATTTTGAAGAACTTATTATAGGCGGGCAGGGTCAGCTGGAACATTTTATAGATTTCAAATCCCGTCTGATGGATGCTCCTTTTATAAGTTTTGTAACCCAAGGAAAAATCCATCGCGTCAAGCCACTTCTTAAAGATGGTAAATGTGACATGTGGGTATTAAGGTTCAAAAGTGAATTTATCGCCGAAACCACCTTCAGTCTTTACGCGTCATTTCATGATAAAGCCAACATCTCAATGCAGAGCAATAAATGTTTTGAAAAGTTAGACACTATATGTAAAATAATTTATGATGAATATCAACAGGAAGCTCCTGATCTTTCAGTAATCAGACAATTATTGAGTGCGCTTTTTACCATAATAGAATCCGAACGCCGAAAACTCAATCTAAACGATGATGAGTCTAAAAAAATACAAAGCAGCACTTTTAAAAATTTTCTGCGATTATTGGAAGAACATTATAAAGAACCTAAAGATGTAAATTTTTATGCAGATAAACTTTTTATGTCCTCGCGTAACCTAAACCTAATTTGCCAAAATATATTACAGCAAAGCGTCACGGAAATTATCGAAATCCGTAAACTTACTCAGGCCAAAAATCTTCTGATGTCCACCGATAAAAATGTGGCTGAAATAGGTTATGAACTTGGTTTTAATGAAAAAACGTATTTTACCCATGCCTTCAAACGTAAAGCAGGTTTGACTCCAACAGAGTTTAGGGAAGAAATTCAAAAGCAGCTTTCCTAAAAACACAACCTTTCTTCCGAAAAGTGTTACCCCTGTCGTGTCATTAAGTCTCAACTTTGCATCATTAAAAAATGATACATTATGAAAAATTCAATTACAAGACAGGTAACTGGTGCAATCCTTATTTTTACAGTCGTGACTACAACCGCTTTTGCACAAAAAAAAGAAGATAAAGCGTCTTTGGTAAAACAAATTAAAGAGCTTACCGCTGCTAACGCTCAAGTAGCGAAACACCTTGAAACTTTTGACACTTTAGACTATATAGTTTTCAGTAATCATGAATTTACACGTTTGCACGAAAGCCATGCAAAGAACATAAAAGTACACTTTCCTGACGGTCACACAGAGGTGGGTTTGGAGCAGCATATCAAAACTCTTGATGCTATGTTTGTGTATGCTCCAGACACCCGTATTAAAGAACATCCTTTTAAAATTGGCTCAGGCAATATTACTGCCGTAATGGGTTATATGGAAGGTACGTTTACACAGCCTATGCCCGCAGGAGATGGTACTTTTATACAGCCTACAGGTAAGAAATTCAAAATTCCAATGGCAACCATCGGAGTTTGGGAAAACGGTGTAATGCAGGAAGAATATCTTTTCTGGGATAATAAATCCTATATGGACCAAATATTAGGAAAATAAATAAAGCATAAAAATGGATAGAAAAAAATTTCTTAAAACCATGGCTATTTTACCACTGGGAGCTGCAGCAATGCAGCTCAGCTCCCTTAAGGCAGCAACGGATGCCTTTAGCGCTACTGATCGAATGCCTGTACTTTTTCTTGGACATGGTAATCCGATGAATGCTCTAGCAGATAACAGTTTTACCCAAGGTTTTCAGCAGATGGCAAAAACATTGCCTAAACCAAGGGCTATTCTTTGTATATCAGCTCATTGGGAAACCAAAGGTACTTTTGTAACGGCAATGCAAAAACCAGAAACTATTCATGATTTTGGAGGTTTTCCTCAGGCCCTTTTTGACGTTCAATATCCTGCACCGGGAAGCCCAGAGCTCGCAATGGAAACACAAAAACTGATCACTTCAACCGCTATCGGGTTAAGTAATGAATGGGGCCTAGATCATGGCTGTTGGACCGTTTTAAAATTCCTGTACCCCAATGCCGAAATTCCTATTGTCGAAATGAGTATTGACTATACCAAACCTGCTTCTTATCATTATGAATTGGGAAAAGAGCTGGCAGCATTAAGACGCAAAGGTGTTCTAATTGTTGGAAGCGGTAACACAATACACAATTTACAATTGGCCGCATGGGATAAAATGATGCTACCCGGATATGCTTTCGAGTGGGCTCATATTGCGAATGAAAAAATGAAAAAAATGATTCTTGAGAATGATCACCAGTCTCTGATCAATTTTGATAAACAAGGACGAGAATTCCAGCTCGCCGTACCAACTCCTGAACACTATATTCCTATGCTTTACACTCTCGCTCTGAGGGAAAAAGACGAAAAGGCTACTGTCTTTAATGACGCCATAGTAGCCGGATCCCTTAATATGCTTTCTATAAAAATAGATAAGGCATGATAATAAAAAAACATTTTGGGATTTGCTTTAGCATCCTAATTTTAATTTCAATCTTTAGTTTTACCATTATGAATTCCAGCAAAGAAAAAACAACACTGCATTACCTTGTAAGACAGCCCAAAACCAAAATAACAAATCCGCCTTTACTGTTACTATTACACGGTGTAGGTGGAAATGAGCAAAATCTTTTTTCTTTTGCCAACGACTTGCCGGACAATTTTTTAGTAGTATCAGCACGTGGGCCACTTACTCTGGGACCGGAAAGTTTTGCCTGGTTTCAAGTAAATTTTACCAGCGGACACCCCCAGATCAACGAGCAGCAGGCCGAAGCTGCCAGAGTAACTATTCTTGATTTTATTGAAAGCCTTAAAAATGACCTTGATTTTGATGATAAACAGGTTTATTTGATGGGCTTCAGCCAGGGAGGTATAATGAGTTACAGCGTGGCGCTTACTGAACCTGAAAAAATAAAAGGAATCGCCGTAATGAGCGGCAGGCTGCTTCCGGAAGTTAAACCTCTTATTGCCGATGAAAAACGTCTTGAAAAACTTAAAGTTTTCGTTTCCCATGGCAGACAGGATGCTGTACTTCATTTTCCTTTTGCAACTGATGCCGTATCGTATCTTCAAACAAAGGGTATAAAACCCGAATTCCATCAATATGATGAAGGTCATACTATCAACAAACAAATGTTTGACGACGTAAATCTTTGGTTAAAAACAAATAGTGCTCAATAATAACTTCCCTATTTTGATAACTTAAAAAAATACCTGCTTTGTCGTAAAGCGGGTATTTTTTTAAGATGTTTTCTTTCTTCTTATGGCGTCTTAGAAACCCAAAGAATTAAAGAGACTTATACTATCACCTTTAATTTAGTTAAATAGTAAATTAGTCCGATAGTGGCCATTCTAGAAAAGTTTTTTTACATATAGAAGTCCTATTTATTTCAATTTCGTTATAAAATCTTTAGCTGCATCAAAAGTCTGTTCGGGAGCTTCTTTGTGAGGGGTATGTCCTATGTCTGGAATGACAAGTTTTTCAGTTATTCCGCGTACATGGTTAATGGTTCTGTTTATCTGTTCCAATGTTCCGTACTCATCCTCTTCACCTTGGATAAAAAGCAAAGGACAGGTGATATCTTTCAATAGGTATTCAATATTCCACACTTTATAATCAGCTTTAGTCCAGGTCTCCGTCCAAGCCTTAAAGATACTATCTACTTTATCTCCATGATATTTTGCCAGACGTTCCACTAAATTAGTCGTTCTGTAGCCTTCCATTGCCCTATAAATTCCATTAAGCGTTACTTCTTCCACAAAAATATGTGCTGCTTCACAGATTAGGGCCTTAATTCTGTCCGAATACTTGGCCGCTGTGATCAATGCAATGGAACCACCGTCACTATGTCCAAAAAGAATAGCGTCTTTCACATCGAGTTGGGTCAATAGTTCGTTTAAGACATCAGCTTCCAATTCAAGGTAATTTACGGGGCGCTCATGAGTCGGCAGCCGATCGGATTTTCCGTACCCTAACCGGTCATATACCAGCACATTGCACTTTACAGCTTCTGATAATTTTTGAGGAAAATCTCTCCATAAGGTAACACAGCCTAAAGAATCGTGCAAAAAAATAATTGTAGGACGCCCATCAAAAGTATGGTAATATTCTACGTAAATGTTTTTGCCGTCTACTTGGATGATTTTATCTATTGTATGTTCTGTCATAAAAATGAATAGCACTTATTAAATTGTTAAATTAATATAAATTAAGAATAAAAAAAGTATTGACTCTTAATCAATTTTCCTAATGAACTTGTAGTTATAGTCTTAATTGGAAAAAAACATTTTATAAAGAGGGAATTAAAAAAGAGGTTACCTAATGAAAAGTAACCTCTTTTAAATTCTGTTTCACTACTTTTTTAACAACAATTAATCAATAATTAGTATGATATTGCTGAGGTTGTAATTACCTACTCGATAAAGAGTTATATTGATTAACAATTAAATATCTTATTTAAAACTGTAAGATATTGAAGCCCAGAAACTGCGAGGTAAAATTGTTCTACCAATCATAAGAGTTCCTGGGGTTACTGTTGAAAAGTCTCTAAATTGATCCCCTCTAGTATCTCCTTCGGTAAGAGCTCTAGTATTTGTTAAATTATCAACCCAAAATTTAGCTTCAATTGCCTTTGTTATTTTGTACCCTACACTGGCTCTCATAGTGACATATCCTGGTAATTCATAGCTATTAGATGGAGAAGTATAACGACTTCCTGTATAGATAATACCCCAATTGGTATTGAATCTTTTGTAATCATAGTTTGCAGATAGTTCCGTACTTAAAACAGGAACTCTTTCTGCTCTATTTCCAGTAAAAGTATACTTTTTATCTCCCATTTGTGCTAATACTATAGGATTGGTATTAGTAGATGCTTCATAATCCGTATATTTTGCGTCTTGTAATGTTCCTGTAAGTCTTAGACCTAAGTTATTGGACACTTTATAAGCTACCTCATATTCTGCACTTATTGTTCTTGTAGAACCAAAAGCTAACAATGGTTGTATTCCAACACTTGTAGGTACGAGGATACTTAAAGATACATTTTTGATAGCAGAATAACTAACTGAACTAAACAATGACCAACCATTGTTAGCATATTTATATCCTAACTCCGCTAAATATACCGGACGTCTCTTGATAGATGATTCATTATATGTTTGCGCACCGTAATCATTAAATGTTGGAGTATTGTATGCTCGTGTAAGTCTAGCAAACATAGCAGCATTTTCACTTATTTTATCATTAAGTCCTGCAGAAAATGCCCAATTGGTTTTAGAAACTGAATAATCCATTCTACCAGCGATATCCATAGAAGCTGGAGCCTGAAAATTTGGCGTGCCATCTCCATTAACCCCATAATAAGGTCTTTTACCATCAACATTTTGATTATCTACACGGAATCCTAAATCAAGTCTGTATTTATCACTTAACGCAATTTCATCATTTATATAACTAGATAAAATGCGAGTTTTAGCTATTGCGAGAGAACTAGAAGCTGGTAGCATACCATTTCCTCCAATTCCGAACGCTGGAATAAGTAAACGACGGGGATTTTCTTTCAATTCTTGGAAGTATACAAAAGCATCATTAGGTTCGTTATTTACATTAAATTGGTGTAGCGATACACCCATACCAAGACTATGTTTGTTTACTTTCTTTTTAAAATCAAGAAAATCCATAACTTGTGTATCTTTATTCTGCTGCAATAGTGCTACTGCAAACACATTATAATCGTTTGGTGAATATACAGCAGGACTTCCGTCTAAATAAGTATAATCAACTCCAGGAACGTATTGCTGTGTTCCTAATGGGAGTGTTGAGTTAAAACTAGTATTGTTGGTTTGGTAACGAAAATTATTTGTTATCTGCCAATCATTGTCAGTTTTGTAATTAAATTGAAATCCTACTGCACCTAATTTGGTGTGCAAAATATTTCCAAGATCATAATTAGTTGTCTTTCCAGATCCATCGGTATAATCCCATTTTGAATCAATCATTTCCATAGATTGTGTAAAAATGTCATAGTTTGATAATGCTTTTGGTTTACCTGATCCATCATAAGAATAATAACTAGGTAGACGCCAATATACTTTGTCATCAATATATTTTCCTAAAAGGCGAAAGTATCCTTTATTGTTTTTGAAATGATAGGTTACATTTGCTTTTAATTGACCACCTTGACCTGCTGTGTAAGGAGGAGGTACAATTCCTTTATCGGTACGATAAAATCCCCCAATATTGTATTTTATATTTTTACCTAAAGCACCACCAGTATTGCCATCTACTCTGTACAAACCTTGAGAAAGACCTGATGTTACTTTGAATTCCCCATAGCTTTTAGCTGCCCCTACATAGCTAATGTTATTTATTACGGCACCAGGAGTGTTCGCTAAAATTATCGATGCATTACCACCGCGGATGGCTTCAACATTTTTAGTGGTAAGATCTGACTTATAGTATTGATCAGCCGAAGGAATTGTGCTATATCCAGTAGGTAAAACAGGAAGTCCATCTTCTAAAATCCCTAAATATATATAGCCTCCTCCTTGTGGAAATCCACGAACCCATACATTTCCAGGACCATCACCACCGCTACTTTCTACAGTAAGACCTGGAATTGCTTTCAATAAATCGATATTATTAAGCGGAGCTCTTTGTTGAATATCTTTTGCTGCCATTGTAGTAATAGCAACACTTGATTCAATTTTTTTCTTTGGGCTACCTCCTGTAACTACTACAGCATCTAATTGCATTGGATCTTCGATCAATTGTCCATTAACCTCGACTTGATTGCTTTCTACATTAACTTGGACAGTAGAAGGTAAATTCCCTAACATGGTAAAAAGAAGTTTGTATTTACCGTTTGCCAAATTTTTAAAATTGTAATATGACAAGGAATCAGCCTTAGTACTTCTATCAGTACCATTAGCAGATGATAGTTTAATAATAGCACCTGAAAGTGGCGTGCCGTTTTTGTCTTTTACGAAGCCCGAAATACTTCCTGCATTTTGTGCAAAAGCTGCACTTGAAAGAATAAATAGACATAGGAGCCAAAATGTTCCTACTTTGTCTTTAAATGATAATTTTTTCATTTTGTTTGTTTTTGGTTAATAGTTATTTTTGGTTTTAATTATGATTTACAAATTTTATTTAGTAAAATTTCTCCCTAATGATCAGGAAAAAAAAGGCATAAGTTTAGCTCCAATTCGAATAATTTCGAAAGGTTATATGTCCCCAGATTATTTTGAGGCAGGTATTTTTAGATGGTGGATTGGTGCTTTTATTTCACCTTTTGAAGTGAATTAAGGATACTCCATAAAATTAGTTTCCCCTTTTTATTAACGGATTACTATTTCAAAAATGGAACAATACATGCCCAAGTTGCATCAAAATTTTCTAAGAAACAACCATGTCCTGCATTAGGAATAATTGCAATTTGAGATTTTGGAATAAATCTTGCGGCACTTACTACACGTTCAACAGGATTACCTCCATCTCGGTCGCCCGCCATTACTAAAACAGGACATTTTATTGCACTCAATAAGTCTTTGCTCACAGTAACATTATTATAGCAATTTGCCACTTGTGTAAATAAATCTTCTATTCTATTAGGTTCAGGCATCAATTTCAATTGCTGGTCCCAGAAAGGTTTATCCATTTCCAAGGCTTGTTTTGCTGTAAATTTAAATTCCCTTAATCCTGGACGTACTTCCCCAGCACCCATCACAATCATTTTTTTAACTCTTTCTGGATACATTGCACCTAATTTATAGGCTGAATAACCTCCATCACTAAAGCCAAGTACAACAACACTGTCTTTAGTCACAGCATTGATAACCGCCATAGCGTCGGTAGCACGTTGCTCTAGAGTAAGAGGTTCAGTACCTAATTCAGATTTACCGTGACCACGAGTAGAAATAGCGATTACTTGATAATTTTTCTTGAAATGATTGATGAAATCTGAAAACTCAACAGTTGAGCCAAATAATCCGCCATGCATCAACACTATCGGTTGACCTTTACCATAGACTTCATAATAAATTTTCGCATCATTCGCTTGTACATAATGTCCTGCTTTAGGGTTATTCCCATAAGGTATTTTATAGACCACATTAGCGGGTTGAAAAGCTCTTATTAAATTTTTTTGCTGTGCCTGAACATTTGACATAAAAAACAGAAAAATGAAAGCAGTTACTAATTTTGAATACATATTGATATTTTTTTTAAGTGAATGAAGTTATTTTGATTGGTTTAATTTTTTATAAAAATTATGGAGATGACTGATGAACAGTTTTTATGCCTTGATTAATTCTTTTCTAAAAAATCAAATTCTTTTTTAAAAAATTCTGGTTTAGATTCCATTTTATCGCCTACTACCATGATAGCACCTGACTGTTTATTATAACTTTTCCATTCTGGTAAATTGCCTCCATTTGGATTGCCAGTTTTTGCAAAATTGACCCAATAAGAAGAAAAAACAGTTTCTATTTCTTTGTCTAATGGCTGCCATGGACGATTCCAAGTATGCAAATTATGAAGTACATACGGAACTTCAGAAGTGTGAAAAGCTCCGTAATTAGGAAAATTTGGCTTATCTGGTGCAACATGACCAAATTGATAGAGGTAACTTGCTTTAGTGTTAAAACTTGCCAGTAAATGCGCAGGCTCACCTGCAAAGCCTAATAATGTTAATTTTTGTTTAACTGTTTTAACCTCCTCTGCTGTAGCTGCGGGGAAAATACTTAAATACTCATCCGCTTTATCGCCATATTTTGCTTGAGCTTCTTTTTTATAATCGTCAACGGTCATAGTAGCATCTCCCATAAAGCTTCCATCGCCAGTTACCCAACCAATTAAAACAGGTGTTTGATTTTGTAACCCTTTTTTGAAATGCTCTATCAAATTTACAGGTAAAACATAGCCGTCCATTGTAGTTCCAAATCTACCTACTTCTGGATTATTACTTAGTATTTGCAATTCTTCAGCTGATTTTTTTCGCAATTCAGCTAATGAATTTGCGTTTGCTTTTTTCATAAAAACAACACCTTGCTCTTCGGATTTTTCTAAATTTTGACTAAGCATATTAGAAAATAAACCACCACTTTGTGCAATGGCTTTGTGAAATAAACCCTTTGCCAACGGCGAGGCAATCAAAGCGGTTACGCTAAACGCTCCTGCAGATTGACCAGCAATAGTAACATTGTTAGGATCACCACCAAAGGCAGCAATGTTTTTTTGAACCCACTTTAATGCGGCTATTTGGTCTAAAAAACCATAGTTACCCGAAGCCTGATGACCGGACTCTTTGCTCAACTCTGGATGTGCCATAAAGCCAAAAACTCCAACTCGATAGTTAATACTAACGAAAATCACCCCTTTTTTTGCCATTTCTTCGCCATCATAAATAGCACAATTTGCCGAGCCACTATTTAGCCCACCGCCATAAATCCATAAAAAAACGGGTTGTTTTTTGGATTTAGCTTTTGCAGTAGTCCAAACATTTAGATACAAACAATCTTCATTGATAGGTTCGGGTTGAGCAAGAAACTCCTCCGTCCAACAAAAGAAAGGCTGAGGTTTGTTTTGCATAGGACTTGCCGAAAAGGCAGTACATTGTTTTATTCCTTTCCAGTTTTGAACAGGTTGCGGCGCTTTCCATCGCAAATCACCAATCGGTGCAGCTGCAAAAGGAATACCTTTAAAAATACGAACTGTTTTATCCGTAGTGGCTATGCCTTTAATTTTGCCATTAATAGTTCCTACAATTGGGTTTTGAGCGTTTGCAAAAACCGAAAAGCATAAAAGGACTAGTAGAAGATTGTTTTTCATAATCATATATTTTTAAAAGAATTTTTATAGCTGATTTTAAATATAAAAAGGGGTAATCCTATTTTTTAGTTGCTTGATTAATCTTGGTGGAAATATCCGTGAAAAGTCTAGAATACATTGCTTTGATCAGTTGCACATCATGTGTGAGCAGAATCATATTGGCTCCCGAATTGACATTTTTAACGGCTTCTTCCGGTGTAAGCGCAAGGCGAAGTAAAGATCGGTTAGGAAACGATTTGACTACTGCAGCCATTTCATCTAATACCTGTACTACCTTCGGATCCTTCCAATCGCTAACACCAAGTTCCATCGAAATATCACCCGGACCAATAGCAACACCTGTGACACCTTCAACTGCCAATATTTTAGATAAATTTTCTTTTCCTTTTAGGCTTTCGACAATCATAATGCAAACTACATCTTTGTTCGCTTGCTGACGTCGTTCATATTCATTACCGCTATAACTAATAGAAGCTCTTGCGAAGCCTGAGCCTCGAACACCAAGCGGTTTATATCGACACCAAGAAACCAATTCGGCAGCTTCTTCAGCAGTTTCTACATGAGGGAATAAAAAGCCACTGGCTCCGGCGTCGAGCATTCGTTCTGTCAGATTTAATGAACGTTCTCCAAGTCGGACAAGGGTAGGAACTTCATGGAGTTCAGCAGCAATAATGGCTTGACCAATATCGTTGTAGTCGCGTAAACCATGTTCGAAATCCAAGAAAAGGAAATCAGCCCCGGCTTCACAAACTACTTCTACCATTGTAGGATGAGCGATGTTGATTACTGCACCTTTTAAAATTTCCCCATTAGTAAGGCGGTCTTTTAATTTTTCTTTCCTACTATTGTTTTTAATCGTATCAGATGTTTTTTTGCTGACGAAATTACCATTCGCATATTCAGTGGAAGCAAATGTATTTATAGAAGTATCCTCTTTGACATTGATATCCTTATATCCAAGTGATTTTGATTCAAATCCAAATAGAAAAAAAATGGATAATAGAAGTATAAAAAATTGTTTCATGATATTTTTGAATGATAAATTTGCCTTTTAAACCTTTCTATCTGTGACTTTCCTATTGCTCATAATCATAAAACCCCTTCCCTACTTTTTTGCCCCATTCTCCTTTAGTAAATTTTTCAACAACAGTGGGAGAAGGTCTGTCTGCGGGGTCGCCACTTTCCTCATATTTTTCCATTCCTACATGATAGGCTAAATCCAATCCTGTAAGGTCTAATAACTGAAAGGGACCCATTGGGTAGCCCAATCCGTTCTTGGCGGCTGTGTCTATATCTTCAAAACTGGCAACACCCATATCCAGTAGTTTTAAAGCTTCCTGTCTTGTGGCTTGCAAGAGACGATTCACAAGAAAACCGTATATCTCTTTGTGAAGTAAAACAGGTGTTTTATTCATTTTCTTAGCAGCATTCATTACTGATTCAACAGTTTCTTCTGAAACGTGCGGTCCTTGAACCACTTCAACCAATTTCATCACCAAGGCAGGGTTAAAAAAATGCATATTGCAAACTTTCTCTGGTCGATTGGTTGCATCGGCAATTTTAGAACTTACGATATACGAGCTATTGGTAGCCAAAATTGTATGAGCAGGACAAATTTTATCTAAGTGAGCAAAGAGTTCTCTTTTTACTTCTAATTTCTCAATAATGGCTTCAATTACAAGATCCGCTTCAACGACCGCTTCTTCAATTTTTGGGACAAAAGCAAGGTTTCCTAGAGCTTTGTTAGCCACTTCTTCGCTTAACTTTCCTTTTATCACCCTTTCTTTCAAGTAATTATCTGCAAATGAAATTGCTTTTGCCAGAATATCTGGATTGCTATCTGTACATTTTACTTGAAATCCAGACATAGCTGCACATAGGGCAATCTGATGTCCCATATTGCCAGCTCCAATGACGGTAATTTTATGTATTTCCATAGTTTTATTTCATTTAGTGATGAATCATAATTGAGAAATCCTTCAAATCGACTCAGTAGATTTATTTTCATTTAGGATTAATAATTCTTTATTTTCATTATCTTTTTTTCGCCACCAATTTGATAACATTGACCCTGAAATAGTCATCCAAGGCACAGCTATCACTGATGCTAAACCAACAGTTGCTATTTTTCCCATTTGTAATGCAATTCCAGAAGCAAGCCCTCCATTTTGCATACCTACTTCCAGGGAAATAGTACGACATGATGCTTCGTCCAAACCCATAAACCTCCCACTCCAATAGCCTAACAGATAACCAATTGTATGGTGAATCATTGCTGATAAAAATAACAATGGCCCAATTTCCAATAAAGAATCTCTACCCGATGAGACAATAACAATCATCATCATCAAAACACCCAACATTGAAATTTTGGGCAACATGGTCTGTAACCTTTTCACACCATTTATAAGGAATCTATTGACAAGCAGACCCAATATTATTGGTAAAATAATGATTTCAGCTACATGCAGCATCATGGCTTGTAAATCAATAGCTACGTATTGACCTGCCAATAATTTCATTAACAAAGGGGTCATAAACGGTGCCACAAGTGTAGAAATTGCAGCAATAGTAACCGACAAAGGCATATTGGCTTTGGCAATAAATGCTAATACATTTGAGGTTACTCCACTTGGTACCGAACCCATCAATATTACACCAGCAGCTATTTCGGGTGGAAAGCCAAAACTTTTGGCCAAAGTAAAACCGACTAAGGGCATAATAGTGAAGTGACTAACGAGACCTATCAAAACCGCCTTGGGCGTTTTAATAACACCTTCAAAGTCTTTCAGACTCATTTCGGTACCCATAGTAAACATTATCAACTGAATAAGCGGGACAATAAAGCCCGTGAACTTAAAATCTCCAATTTTTTGGAAATATTGAGGATAAAAAAAACCAACTGAAACAGCAGCCATTACCCAAATCGTAAACGACATTTGATTTAGAATTGAAACGCTTCGACCTCCTATTGCTAAACATATAAGTGAGCCAACAACAAAAGGACCTGTTGCCAATAATCCGTCTCCAAAAATAAAGGTCACTATTGCTAAAAGAACTAAAATAGCGGAGGCGGCAAGTAGAAATTTGTTTATTTTTTTCATGAATAAATAGAGCTAAGTAACTATGCACTAATAGTTAATGATTCAAATTTAGTTTTTTATAGTTTTATTTATTTTTTTGAATACCTATCAACTAATTTAAATATCATTGATTTTTTCACCTGAATGCGTATCTCTTAATGCTTTTTTGATTACTTTTAAGTCTTTGAAATAGCCAATTGTAGCAATATCAACATAAAGTCCAATACTCCCCTTTTTAGTTGTTCCCAACATTTTATTTACAATAAACGACGAATATTTCATGTTGTTGATAAACATTTCTGCGGTTTCGCCATTGACTTCTATTCGCATAGTTATCCATTCGTTGAGTGCCACAGGTGCCGACCCTTCGTATGAACCCGCAGGATATTTATCCCGAAGCGTTTGGAACTTTGCATGCGGGTAAGAAAAATATTGAACCGCATGGTTTCGAGCCATTTGATTATTAACTCGACCGACTTTAGGTCTTAAATAGATAGATTCAAAAGCTTTGTCTTCTTCAGCAATTCTAAAATAAAGGCCTATAAATCCTGCTGCAGGTAGATAGGGTGATGGGTTTTGAATCTGACTGTACATTTTTATTTCGATAGTTCCATTTTCAAAATCTTCAAGATCTACCAATTTTGCATAATGTGGCTCATCAACAGTGGATTCTAATCGATTAGCATCGAATGGTATTGCCGTTAAGTCTCGTTCAATTTTTAATACTTTTTTTCCTTTAAAATTAATAATCGCTCCTGTAACGTTGTGCAATTCAAAAGTTTGTTTGCCGAGCTTCAATTTTTGGAACGATTGGGCATTTGCTTCGAAAGTGCCTAAGAACAAAAGTAAAATTAGGATTATTGTTTTCATTTTTAGGATCAATTATTATTAAAAATTAAATTTTACATAATTATTTTTGTCGATATACGCATACTCAGATTTGATACACTATCTCTTAACATTTCTTCTACTTGCTCATGCGTAAATTGGTTCGTTCCGTCAATTCGAGCCAACATAGGTACCGTCATCGCTGCTACTGCATTTCCATTCATATCCAATATAGGAAATGAAATGGCGTGAAGTCCGGCGTACTGTTTACTCTTTATGGATGCGAATCCTTTTGAAATTACTTCCTTTAAACCATTACTGAAAGTCTCAATTTCAGCTTCTGATGAATTTGGAAGGCTCTCTCGAATTCTGATATCTTTGATGATTTGGTCTTGAAAAGCCAACAATACCATACCAGAAGCCGAAGGTGCAACCTCAATTTCTGAACCTACCCGAGTCATAAAACCAAG
Organism: Flavobacterium cryoconiti; assembly: GCF_048158645.1. Classification (NCBI taxonomy): domain Bacteria; kingdom Pseudomonadati; phylum Bacteroidota; class Flavobacteriia; order Flavobacteriales; family Flavobacteriaceae; genus Flavobacterium; species Flavobacterium cryoconiti. Next base: position 14,408 of record NZ_JBLNKW010000002.1, read on the forward strand.
TCCATTTGGCGGCTGAATTGACGCTATAACGGTTTGAAAACCATTATTGTAAACTCTCAAATCACAAGGAAAAGAAACTGCTCTTGATAAACCCTCCATAATTGGAAGTGCCTCCGTCAACAAACGATAAGTAGGCGGATGAAAATGGGACAATTGAAACAACTTAGAAGTAATGGTATAAACATTGCCATAATTGGCAACATAATTCCTTTGTACCAAACAATTCAACATCCGATAAATTTCCCCCAATTTTCTTCCAAGTTGAGCCGAAATTTCTTGCTGTGTCAATCCGTTTTCAGACTTACTAAGAACTTCTAAAATATCTAAGCCTTTGTCTAATGCTGGTGCAGAATAAGCTCCATTTTCTTCTTTCTCTTTCATATCTGATTTTTTTTACGATTTATTTTGTTTAAATATCCGCTATTTTAAGCAAAATAAACCGTAAATCAAATTACATACCTATTTGATGCACTTCGATGATATTTCCATCCGGGTCATGAAAGAAGATTTGATACCAACCTGCTAATGCCCATTTACCATAATCAGCATAGGGAATATTTTGCTCTTCTAATTTCTTTTTGAACCCTTCTATGTCATCCGTTCTAAAACAGAAATGACCATTTTTGATTGGATTAATCCATTGGTTCATTCGGTGGCCTGCATCATTATCCTTTTGAGTAATATGAAATTCTATGGTGCCATCGGTTACAAATTCAACTTGACCATCATATCTGTTTTCGGTGTCTTCTGTTGTCAATCCGTGTTCTTCGTCTTGAATGCGACTCATACCAAAAATGTTTTGATAAAATTTGGATAATCTTGACACATCTTCAGTGCATAGATTCATGTGATGATACTTAAATTTCATGTTTTGCGAATTTAATATTTGTTATTTCTTTTGCAAATATGAAACATTATTTTCAAATATGAAAAAATAATTCGTATTTTTGTCGAAATAAATAATAATTCACGGGTTTGTGAGAATATTTAGTAATATGAAAGAAAACATTTTAGAGTCTAAAAATCAATCAAATGAACAATGTAGTCCTACAATGGTACGTCGTGTGGCTGCTATGTTAGACTTAGATACTCATTCTTTTTCAGAAGGAGCTATATTACCAAAGGGATGGCATTTTTTTATGCTAGCTGGTGAAACACGAAAATCCGAATTACGCCAAGATGGATTCCCTGGCTTGGGTGTTCCTATTCCTGACCTTGGGCTGCCAAGATTACTTTTAGGAGGAAGAACTGCATCCTACAATGGTGACATTGTAATAGGTTCAGTAGTAGAAAAAACGAGTTTTATCAAAAGCATCGTAGAAAAAACAACTAATTCGGGACCGATGGCAATTGTAACAATCCAACACGAATTACGTCCTGTTACTGCATCAATTCCCGCCATTATTGAAACCCAAACCTACATTTTGCTAAGTGCGAGTACCGCTTCGAAGAATTCTGAAAAAACACTTTCTAAACCTATTGAGTCGAAACATCAGAAACAGATAACTCCTGATGAAACTATTTTATTCCAATACTCTGCATTGGGATTTAACTCTCATAAAATTCACTTGGATAGAGGTTATGCGCAAAATATTGAAGGACTTCCAGATTTGGTAGTAAACGGTGGTTTAACTACACTTTTATTAACCGAATATATCAGAACCAATTTAGAGCTGGAAATTACGGATATAAAAGTAAAACATATAGCTCCTCTCTATTGCAATAGACCGATGACTCTGACTGCGGAAAAAAGCGAAACTGGTTGGAAATTATATGTTTATGACGATAATAATGATATAGCCGTTGAAGCGGAAATTAACGTAAAATGATTGAATATGAAGTTTGAACCATTAAAAGGCATCAAAATATTAGATTTAACATCCGTAGTTGTTGGTCCAGTGGCTACTTGGCGATTGGGGCAGTATGGAGCAGAAATTATTAAGGTTGAAAACCCTTCAGGAGATCTGATGCGTGGTCTTGGAGGAATATCACCTACGGGACAACATTCAGGGGCTTACTTGCATCTCAACAGAGGAAAAAAGAATATTTGTCTCGACTTAAAAAAAGAGGGTGGAAAAGAAATCATTCAAAAATTAGTAGAATGGTGTGATGTAATTGTTGCCAATATGCGCCCTGAAGCTTTGGAACGTTTGAACTTAGATGCAAAAACAATTCGAGCGAAATATCCAGAAAAAATATATTGTTTAATAACTGGCTATGGTACAGATGGCCCTTATTCAGGATTACCAACGTACGACAGTGTTTTGCAAGGTGCTTCAGGTATTGCCGGATTAACTATGGCTCGTGATGGAAAACCGGCTTACGTTCCTATGCTAATATGCGACCACGTTGTGGGGGAAATTACGGCTGGTACAGTTATGGCTGCACTGATGCAGCGTCAAAATACGGGAGTAGGTTCAAGTATAGAAATACCGATGTTTGAAACCATGGCATCTTTTGTTTTGCAAGAACATTTAGCACAACAAAGTTTTGAACCACCTGTTGGTCCTCCGGGCGATCTTCGACTTTTAAGCCCCCATAATCAGCCTGTTAAAACTAAGGATGGATATATTTCCTTTACCATCAATACGGATGCTCAGGTACAAGCCTTTTTAAAAATAACGGATAGAGCTGAATTACTTCATGATGAACGATTTACAACTGTGGCAAGCAGGGCAAAATATGTTTCAGAATGGTTTGAAATTCGGGGTACAGCACTTGATAATAAATCCACTGATGAGTGGCTTACAATATTTCGAGAAACAGATTTACCAGCTATGCCCTGCCATACACTTGAAACATTAACTAATGACCCACATTTAAAGGCTGTTAAGCTAATTGATTTTGAAAATCATCCAACCGAAGGGAAAATTGCTGTAATACGTTCCACTATAAAAGTTGATGGCAATTATCCTTCGGCGCGTTCTACTGCAGCTCCCTGTGGCTGGGATACTACCAAAATTCTTAGCGAATTGGGATATTCAGAAACTGAAATGGAAAAAATTTTAATAGAAAAAGCAGCCTACAATTTTAAAGATTCAAAACAATCATAAAAACAGTTATGAATTTATTAAGCTATATTACTAACAATTTTTAATCAGATGAAATCGCCATGATTCCAAAACACAAACTGGAATGAAGAATGGCGATACCATATTCCTTTAAAAATAAATTATTATCTACGTATGAAACAATCATATATCATTGATGCTATCCGAACGCCAATTGGTAGTTTAGGAGGCACTTTATCAACTCTTCGTGCCGATGATTTGGCAGCATTACCAATTAAAGAACTCATCAAAAGAAATCCAAATTTACCAACAGAATTAATTGACGATGTGATTTTAGGTTGTCATAACCAAGCGGGGGAAGACAATCGAAATGTAGCACGAATGGCTTTACTATTAGCCGGAATACCACACACCGTTCCAGGTGAAACAGTCAATCGTTTATGTTCTTCAGGAATGTCGGCGATTATTCATGCCAATAGAGCTATTAAAGCTGATGATGGTGCTATTTTTATTGCGGGTGGAATGGAACACATGACGCGTGGACCATGGGTGATTTCTAAAACATCAAAACCTTTTGGCAATGATGCTCAACTATTTGATAGTAGTTTTGGATGGCGATTTATTAATCCACAAATGCAAAAATTATACGGTACCGATGCAATGGGCATAACCGCTGAGAATTTAGCAACAATGTATGGAATAAGCCGTGAAGATCAAGATTTATTTGCATTTCGCTCGCAAAAAAAAGCGTTTATAGCACAACAAAACAGCATTTTAGCGGATGAAATCATGAAAGTTGAAAGGACTGATAGAAAAGGTAATATCACTGTTTTTGATACTGATGAATTTATTAAAGGCAGTACAACAATTGAAATTCTCTCAAAATTAAACCCTATTTTCAAGAAAGAAGGCGGAACAGTAACTGCAGGAAATGCTTCGGGATTAAATGATGGTGCTGCTGCTATGTTGATTACTTCCGAAGAAGCATTAAAAAGACATCATTTTATTCCAAAAGCAAGAATAGTATCCTCGGCGGTAGTAGGTGTAGAACCTCGAATTATGGGAATTGGCCCTGTTGGAGCAACACAAAAAGCGTTGCAAAAAGCAGGTTTGACCCTCGACCAAATAGACGTATTTGAATTCAATGAAGCTTTTGCCGCTCAATGTTTAGCGGTTACTCGAAACTTAGGCATTGCTGATGATGATGCAAGAGTAAACCCAAATGGTGGAGCAATTGCACTAGGACATCCACTCGGAATGTCGGGTACCCGAATCATTCAAGCAGCTATGAATGAGCTGCAACGTTCAAAGAAAAAATATGCACTTGCGGCTATGTGTGTTGGCGTTGGGATGGGTTATGCCGTAATAATTGAAAATGTAACTATTTAAAAAAATATGAAAAATATAAACTTAAACGAAGGTAAAAAATACAATCAATTACTGTTAGAAAATAAAGTCTGTGTGATTGTCGGGGCTGCATCTTTACGCAGTATCGGATATGCTACAGCAGAACTTTTTGCAGCTCATGGTGCTAAATTAGTACTTCTTGATTTGGTAATGAATGCCGAAATAGCCAATGAGGTTGGTACTTCCATCGCTTCACAAATAGGTCATACACCTGACATTATTTATCATCAATGCGATATACGAGATATCTCAGATTGTGATAAAGTGATAGAAATGGCAGTAGCACATTTTGGAACTATTGACTGCTTAGTGAATTGTGCTGGCATTGTAAAATCAGAAGGAATGTTGTCTATCACTGATGAAGCCTATGATTTGATCATGGATGTAAACCTAAAAGGTACTTTCAATATTTGCAAAAGTGCTTTGAAAATATTTACTGAAAAGCAAGCCGGCGTTATTGTCAATTTATCATCTTTGTCGGCTCAACGTGGGGGAGGATTGGTAGGAGGTACTCACTATGCCGCTTCAAAAGGTGGGGTTATTAGCCTTACTAAAGCTATAGCTCGAGAATTTGCACCCATGAATATTCGAGCTAATGTAATTTGCCCAGCCATGATAGAAACCAGTATGTTAGATGGTCTTTCGGAAAAACAATTGAATGATGTGATTTCGGGAATTCCATTAAAACGTGTTGGTAAAACGATAGAGTTAGCAGGTACTTGTCTTTTTCTAGCTTCCGACCTTTCGGGATTCATTACTGGTGCTACTATTGACGTTAATGGAGGAATTCATATTCATTAAATGATAAAAGTAATTTTTGGATGGATTTATTTGGGAATTTTTAAAATGAAAATTTTGCTATAAGAATTGGAGATTTTTTCCTTAACCATGAATGTTCGAATTAACCTAAAAATGGAAAGAAACTATAATTAAAACAATTAAACTAAAAAGATGATTGAATTAGATACACTACCACAAAATGAAATAAAAGAAGGATTCAAGGCAAGGTTTGTTCATACAGAAAACTTAACCTTGGGTTACTGGGATGTTGAAGAAGGTGCGATTTTACCCATGCACGCACATTCCCATGAACAAGTTACCCAAGTTTTGGAGGGAAAATTTGAATTGACCATTGGCGAGGAAACAAAAATCTATGAAAAGGGACAACTTGCTGTGATACCTCCTAATATGGTACACGGAGGAAAAGCAATTACAAAATGTAAGATATTTGATATATTTTGTCCCGTTAGAGAAGATTACCAAATTTAATTTTTAGGTGTTTTATCAAATCCATTTTAAACTATCAAAAATGAAAAGCCAAGCTAATTTTAATATACAATTTGTTCTGTATATCGTCTTTTTATTAATTTCTAATCTACTTTCTGCCCAGAACGTAGAGGCTAAAAACAAAATAGGTAACTCGACTCTCCATAAACAAATAAGTACTTTGGACACAGAACAACTTCTCGCACGTATTATAGCTACTGAAGACCGACTTGAAATCCTAAACCTTCTTGCAGGTTCTGCTTTTAGTTCTGATGTAGCATCGGAATCGTATTGGACGAAAATGTTTACAGAAGATGCTACTTTTGACAGAGGTGCTACAAGACAAGATAAAGGTCGAGATGAAATATTGAAAATCGTCAATGCACCTGAACAGAAGGAGGCTATCAAAGGCGGAATGACACACTTAGCAATGCTTCCTCACATCACGCTAAATGGCGATACTGCAGTAGCTACGGGTTATTTGCTGATAGTGATGCCAGACACAACAGCCTCTCATGTGCAACTTCCTGGTAAAGGAACTTCTCCTGGATTTTCTATTTATCAACTCACGGTGAACCAATGGAAACTCTTGCGAACTACAGATGGCTGGAAAGTTACTAATCGCACAGTAAGACCCATATCAAGTGCCGATTCTCGTGCTATTCTTCAACGAGCTATTGAAGTAAAGAAATAATTAAATAATTTTAGAAGCAAAAAAATGTATCCGCTTTCTGTTAATTTTGTTTTTTTTCTAAAAAAAATCTATAAGTAACACCAGATACCTTTTAACTTTTATATTGGTTTCATACAGCCTCTAACTTGACTCTACTCCTATTTTTCGTTTACTCATTTGCGCCTTAATAAATGGTTCAAATCTATATACTCAACGTTGAATTGTAGCGTGAACAACTGAAAATCACACATTTTTATTATCTCCTAAAGACTTCTTTAACTCAATGTAAACCTGAGTTTAAAAAATATTGTCTTAAGAATTATAGATTTTGGAGAACAATGACCTTTAGTATTCAAGAATTGAAGGATTAAAAAAAAATGAAAGGCAAAGGTTATTATTAGATGCGACAGAGCTAAAAATAATTAAGTAAATTTGAGAAATAGATTTTAACTTTAATAACTTTCCATATAGCCAGTTTCTTTAAATCATGTATAAATTCGTTTATGAATTGTCAAGTAAGAGTAATATTTACATTACAAGTTGTAGTACCTGATTTTTCTTGTTTTTTACTCTAGTTTTTAAAAGTGTTCGACTATGAATAAAAGTTCGACAGTCGAACTCTAACGGCTCCTTTAGACACAACTTTTTATCTTTAAAAAACCTAGAATTATTGAAAAACGTTAAAAACAGTTAGCTAAATATTTTAAACTTAAAAAATTATCATCAAAAATTAACAACCTAAATAATTAAAAACCAATACATTATATCGTAATTTTAAGCTATAAAAAAAAGTTAAGATCGGTATAAGATGTTCGATTGTAGCCTCGGCGACTCCACTAATTCATTTTCAATTGAAACGAAAAAGCCTGTAAATCTTAGAATTTACAGGCTTCTTCGTTTTTATTAATTTCAAAAATCATCATTAAATCACTAGAAAAACATTTTTATTTCAGCAGAATTTCTTCTCAATTTCACAACAAAATTCTCTACACCACCTTGGATAACTCCTGTTTTTAGGAAAACCAAAATAGCTTCTGTAAACTAATATTTACTCTATTTTACTTTATACATAAACTCTTCTACTTTCTCAACCATGTTATAGCTACCGCAAAAGAAAGGAGTCCTTTCATGTAAGGCAGTTGGCAAAATTTCCATTACTCTAGAAAATCCATCAGAAGCTTTTCCTCCTGCCTGTTCTACAATAAACGCCATAGGGTTACATTCATACAACAATCGCAATTTACCTTTGGATGCCTTAAAACTCGTTGGGTACAGATAAATTCCTCCTTTAATCATATTCCTGTGGATATCGGAAACAAGACTACCAATATATCTCGAAGTATAAGGTCGATCCTCTTCTTCTGATTGGCAATATTTAATATAGTCTTTAACACCTTGTGGGAAATGAATATAATTACCCTCATTTACCGAATAAATAGTTCCATCAATTGGAAATTTCATATTTGGATGAGAAAGATAAAAAGTGCCAATGGCAGGATTTAATGTAAATCCGTTTACGCCATGACCCGTAGTATACACAAGCATAGTCGAGGTCCCGTAAATCACATAACCGGCAGCAACCTGATTGATTCCAGGTTGCAAAAAATCTTCAAAGGTTACTGGTGTTCCAAATGGTGTTATTCTTCTATAAACAGAAAAAATGGTACCTACAGAAACATTAACATCAATATTTGATGAACCGTCCAGCGGATCTATTAATACGATATATTTATTGTTGTGATCATTATCTACACCCCCAACAGTAATGAAATCATCGTTTTCTTCAGAAGCAATCCCGCAAACAATCTCCCTGTTTATTAGCGTTTGAATAAAAGTCTCATTAGCATACACGTCTAATTTCTGCTGGTCTTCACCTTGTATGTTTTTCTCCCCTACAGCCCCAACAATATCTACCAGTCCCGCTTTATTAACTTTATAACTAACCACTTTTGCGGCCAGTCGAATAGAATTAAAAATTCGCGATAATTCTCCCGACGAATATTTAAAATCATTTTGGTTTTCAATAATAAATTCTCCTAAAGTTTTGTTGCTTTCGTTCATTTTTTAAGTCTTTATGACCTTTTTTTACAATTAGTAGTCTGGATTTTCTATATTTTAGTACTGGACATAATAAATAAAAGCGGCTTAAAAAACCGCTTTTATACTAACAAAACATAAAAACCAAACCAAACATCAATTTTAACCTTTCTATTAGTTTAACCTATTTATACAAATCTTATTCTTATTCCCAAACCTATTTAATGATGGGCATAAATTTTATTTTTCATTTTCTAATAATACAAAGATTAATACCCTAACCCTTCATTAAACTTAAATAATGCGTAACCTTCTGGTTTTAAATATCCTGGTACATCTGATTGATTATCCAATACTGCCTGACGCGATTTTGGAGTAGTAAAAGGCATTTTTCCGGTTGGATTATACTTTCCCGTTAAAACATCTAATATGGCAGCTGAAGAAGTTCCAAAAGTTGCCAATACAGTTTGTAAATTTTTATTGTCAATTTCATCAATCACCCATGGATTTGAATAATTTATAACCACTACTGTAGGTTTACTGGAAGTAACTTCATTTATATACGGTACATCAATTTTATTATCGGATAGTTGTAATTTTATTTCAGCACCGGTACTGCTAAAAAGACCGCCTGCATTAGGTGTTACCATTAAAACAACAAGATCAGCATCTTTTTTATCTTTGACAAATTCAATACCCAATTCATTAGCCAGACTAGCTAAAACAGGAATGTTTGTTTTACTATTATTATATAGTGATTCTAAATATACTTTAGTGCCTTTTTTAATTGGCAGTAATTTTGCATTATTTCTTAATAATACAATAGACTTTCTAAAGGCTAGATCTCCTTTCTTCTGAAATTCACTGTTTCCAACGGTTTTTTCGGCATAAGAAACATCAACATACGGATTTTCAAATAAACCCAATTCAAATTTTTCGGTTAAAAGCCTTTCTATTGATTGATTGATTCTTGATTCAGATACCATGCCCTTTTTAACAGTCTCCAACAATAAGGTTGGATCTCCCGTTCCTGAAAATAAATCTACACCACAATCAATTGCTTTTTGATAACGCTCTAAAACACTTAAATTCTCCACACCCCAAGGCATCATTTCTATAGGTCCAGTATCCGAATTGATAATCCCTTTGAAGCCCATTTTAACCCTTAAGAGATCATTAATAATAGCTTTATTATAAGCAAAAGCAACCGCTTCATATTTTGTATTGATAGGCTTTGCATAATAAGGCATAATCGCGGAAGTACCCGCATCAATAGCCGCCTGAAAAGGTTTTAAATGATAATCAAACATGTTCCCCGGATAATGCTGATCTTGCCCCCAAACAAAATGAGGGTCTTGACCGTCTACTTGTGGGCCTCCTCCTGGAAAATGCTTTATCGTCAAGGCTACAGAACCTGTTTCTAATTTATTCTTTTGAAAACCTAACGTTATTTCTCGTATCATTGAAGCTGCCAAATCAGCATTTTCACCAAAAGTCCCTTCCACTCTTTGCCAGCGTGGCTCAGTAGCAAGATCAGCCATATACATATATCCTTTACGAAGACCAACTGCAGCCCATTCTTGTCTCGCAATATCTGCAAATTCCCTTGTCAATTCTAAGTCCCGCATGGCAGCAAGTCCCAATTCTCCGGGCCATTTTGAAAAAATTGTGGTTCCTACACTTAGACCTACAGAGGCATCCACAGTGATGTGGTTTCTTGGATTTGAAGCCACTATAGCCGGAATTCCCAATCTTGAAGATTCACATAGTCGCTGTAGATTATTACTCCATTCCGCCATGTTTTTTGCTGAAGTATTAGCTCTAAGAATAAAATGCCTAAGATTATATTGCGTTACTGCCTTAGTAGTCCCTACAGCTGACATTACTGGCACTGGTAATGGTTTTTTGGAAAACATATTAATGTTTTGAACCAAGTCCTCTTCATTAAATCCACTTTTTATTTCTGCTTTTGGAGCATCCTGTTGAAATGCGTAATCACCTTCCATTCTTGTGGTACTGATTAGCATAAAACCTATTTTTTCTTTCAAAGTCATTTGAGAAATCAAATCTTTAACTCTGGTTTCATTTGGTAATCGCCAATCTTCATATTTATCCAGTTTACCGTTTTTATTCAAATCTTTAAATTCATACCCTTGTGATTTGATGATTTGAACCCCTTCATTTCCTAATTTTGGTTGTATAGGACTTTGAGCAAAAGAGGCAAAAGAAACCAAAGTAAATGATAAAATTCTCGTAATGTTTGTGTGATAATTAGTCATAATCGTATTTTATGAAATTAATGTCTTTAAACAAAATTGAAATACTGTTTTAATTTCAATTTTTAATATAATGGTTCTACCGGAATAGATGTGAAACATTTTTAAGTGTAGTATCTTTTTTTTAACATGTTAGGAATATAAGGGCATGTATTATTAAAGCATAAAAATGATTTTATTTTCACAAAAAAACCAGAAGAACCAATATAATATTAAGAGTTATAGCGCCTATTTTATAAGATGTTTTTTAAATTTGTAACCCTAGTTATTTTTTATCTTCTGGCTTTTTGGTCCATCTTTCTCTTAAATAATGAGCTGCCATTTTAGGCTTTCTGTCCCTTGTGAACACTCCTTTATAATTCATCCCTCCGAATCGTATAACCGATTGTCCTGTTTTAAAATCAGCAAAAGCCCATACATGCATACCTGCCACAAAATCTTTTGTATCTGCTACATCAAGATAAGCCTTAATAAATTGTACTTGATATTCCTCGGTAAACATCTCTGCCTGATCTGCATGCATTCCAGGAAAGGTGTCAGCTCCAAACTCAGTAATAACAATTGGTTTCTTTAATTTACTATATAAATCATCTAATTCATCGCTAAGCATTTTAGCTCCGGTTTTAATATCACCCTGATTCGTATACCAACCCCAATAGCGGTTAATACATACTACATCAGATAATGCCAACCATTCTACTGGCCCCCCCATTACTCCAACAAGTGTTTTTAGCCTGGTAGGATCTAATTTTTTCACAAGGTCAAACAATTCTTTAAACAAAACTACTGATTGTGGATCTGCTTTTTTTACATCGTTAGGAGATAAATTAATCCCTTCTGGAAAAGGTTCATTAGCCACACTCCACATTACTACTGATGGATGGTTTTTATCTCTGGTAATCAATTCCTCAATATACTTTTTACAGGCAATTTGTCTCAATCTTAATTCTTCCTTGTCTCCATGAAAATACAAACCAACAGCCGGAATTTCATTGATGATTAATATCCCTTCTCTATCGGCCATATTCATATATTCTTCATCATATGGATAATGCGATGTTCTGTAAGAGTTCGCACCTACCCATTTCAATAAGGAATAATCTTTTATAATTACCGGGTTTGCAGTAGCTCTTCCAAAAATAGGGAAATCTTCATGTTTACCAAATCCTTTTAGAAATACAGGTTTTCCATTTAAAAGTATTTGTTTATCATTAGTCGAAATCGTTCTTACCCCTGTCTCCAATTCGTAAGTATCTATAACACGATTGGCATCACTGATACTAACTGAAACTTTATAAAGAAATGGGTCTTCTGTTGACCATAGTCGTACTTCAGGAATTTTAACAAGTACATTTGCAGTGTTCCCATTTAAATCAAATTCTGATTCGTACACTTTATTATTTCCAGCAATAGTAACTTTTCCCTTGGTTGCTTTTCCTTCTGTATCTACTTTTAGATTAACGGAACCAGTAGTATTTTCAAATCCTGTTACTACAGTTAAATCTTTAATATTAGCAGCTGACTGAACGCTATACAACAATACATCACGCTGTAAACCTGCATAAGGGAAAAAGTCAAAATTAGCTTTTGGATTACTGGAGAACATTCCGCCAGCTACACCACCACCAGTCGGAACACGAGTAGGTTTTAATATGTTCTCTAATTGAATTGTTATTCTGTTAGCTACATTCCAGTTAATTAATGCGGAGATATCAAAAGCAAAAGGCAAATTTCCTCCTTCATGTGCGCCTACCGATTTTCCATTGAGATACACTTTAGAAGCATAATTAGCGGAACCAATTCTGACATAAATTTTTTGACCTTTCCAAGAACTAGGTATAAATATTTCTTTTTCGTACCAAGCAGTCCCAAGGTAATCTCTACTGTCAGTAAACTGATCGTTCCAACTTCCCGGAACGGCTATCGAACGGGTATTAGGCAAACCATTCTTCCAATTTTGAGCTTCTCCGACATCGAGTGAATCTTTCTGAAATTTCCAAATACCTGAAATATTCTCTTTATTTCTGAACTCATTTTGTTGTGGAAACAAAGCAATATCTTTCGTTTCTGCTGTTTTAAAATCCTGGCCTACCGCCTTAATGAATGAGAGAAACAGAGTCGCTATTATTAAAATTTTAGTTTTCATAAATAATTTATTTTTTATTAATTTAATGATTATTCATTCTATTGTTTTTAAACACCGCTATTTATTGTAAATCCACCGTCAACACCAATATCCATTCCGGTTACAAATTTAGAGGCATCACTTAACAACCATACCAAAGCTCCGGATAATTCTTCCGGTTTCCCAAAACGCTTAAATGGTGTTTGTCTTAAAATTGAATCGGCTCTACTGGTATAAGACCCATCAGGATTAGTTAGTAAGGAGCGATTTTGTTCAGACAAAAAGAATCCCGGTGCTATGGAATTTATTCTGATAGAATCTCCATACCTATTAGCCATCTCAACCGCAAACCATTTCGTATAGTAATCTATAGATGCCTTACCCATACTATATCCCAAAACCCTAGTTAAAGCTCTTTTAGAACCTACTGAGGATATATTGACAATAGCGCCATTTTCAGTTTTAGCTAGAGTAGGTCCAAAAACTTGATTCGGTATAATAGTGCCCCACAAATTAACTTCCATAGCTTCCTTCATCCCATCAATATTCAAATTGAAAACATCATCGTCTGGATTTAGGATTCCTTCCGGGACATTACCTCCTGCTGCATTAACTAGACCGTCAATCTTACCGTATTTTTGAATTATTCTTTCTTTTGCTCTCACTAGTTGCCATTCATCTAACACATTAACCTTTAGAAATATAGCTTCTCCACCATTTAGCTTTATTTCTTCAGCTTGAGCATTTCCTCTTTCTTCATTCAATCCCAATATAATTACTATACCTCCGGCTTGAACAATTGCATTTACAAAGTGCCCTCCCAAAACTCCCGTACCCCCTGTAACAACAATCACTTTATTGTCAAGCGAAAAAATATTCTTTTTAATCATTTTATTCGATTTTTAATAATTAAAACGAAACAGGTATAAATTGTTTCGTTTTAATTAAATAACTTTTAATATCCGGAATTTTGACCTAAAGCGGCATCTTTATTTAAATCGATTTCCGTTTGAGGAATCGGTAATAATAAATTAGTGGCACTAATTCCCGTAATTTTTTGACCTCTTCCTACTACTCTATTTACAAGTTGACCGGTACGCATCAAAGTCATTCTACGATTTTCTTCGGCAAGAAGCTCTCTTACTCTTTCATCAAGAATAAAATCTATCGTAATATCGGCAGCAGTAACTGGAGCGGCATTCGCACGGCTTCTCAAAATATTGATTGTTGTGGCTGCTTCAGGAAGTTTTCCTTGTTTAAACTGAGCTTCTGCTTTTAGCAAGTAGGTCTCTCCCAATCGCATGATAATTATATCTTTTATCATCGCTTGTCCAAAAGGATCACTCGGATTAAATTCATTCCACTTATTTGTTTGAGGCACAATAAAGCGCTGCGTATTTACTGATGGATCATTGATATCTACTTTTTGTCCAAACTTTGCAAATGTCGGGTCGTTATAATAATAATCTCTTCTTAGATTGTATTTTGAATTTCTCATATCACCAGGTGCATAAAGACTGTTCAATACCCAATCCGTCAAGGCAATCCTGCTGATTCCTCTTCCTCCTAAAGAATCACAAAGCACCATTCCTTTTTGTTGGTGGTAACGAGATCCCCATACTCTTCGGTATTGTGGAGATCCTATTTCATCGACTGCTCCTACAGGTAAATTTGATCCTGTTCCCCCTACTACTGACGATGGGTTTTCAATCTCTAATACCCAGATGGCCTCTTTGTTTCCTTGAGATCTTCTTTGGTTACCATAGATAAACATATCGGCAAATGCATCTCCAGGCTTATTAGCTTTGCTACCATATCTTTGGTTTATCAAACTGAAATCACCGCTATTTATAATCGCATCACAGGCTGCCTCTGCAAGATCATTTTTTCCCATCCTAAGATACGCTTCTGCTAATACTTGGGAAGCCATTGCTGAATGGGCTCTTGAATACGTTTTTCCTTTTACATTACTGCTAACATTATTGACAGTAGGTAAATTTGTTTTTGCAAATAGTAAATCATCTACAATAAGCTTGTTCAAATCAGTTAGCTCTGCTCTTACAAAATCAGTCTTTGGTCCACTAACCGGAACGGTAATCAATGGCACTTTGCCAAAAAGAGTTACCAGCGTATTATAAGCTAATCCTCTGTAAAACTTAGCCTCTGCTGCTATCTTATCTTTAGTAGGCTGGGCCAAAATAGTTTTAGGATTATCAACAGCTGCAATAATTGAATTTGCATTATTAATAATTTTATAGGCCCATTTCCATGCATATGATACTGCTGGATCAGTAGGAGTAAGATTCGCATAATTAGTAAAAGGAACACACCATGGATCCATGTCTGCTGGAGACTTATTATAAGCAACATCAGTACCTATTTGCCAACAACCCAACCAGCCTTGACCGGTACTATTAGGTGTTTGAAAAAATGTGTGCCAAGTTGAATATTGGTTTTGCAAACCAATCAGAGCCGCATTTAATCCCAACTCATCATTCAGTGCTGCAGGATCATAACTTGAATATAATTTTTCATCTAAATAATCATTCTGACAAGAGCTAACTCCCATTACAATCAGAAGACTAAGCATATATATTTTATTTTTCATTTTAAAAGTTATTAAAAGTTATTACTTATTTTAGAGTGATGTTAGTACCAATTGTAAAGACAGAAGTCAAAGGATAACTATTATTGTCGAGTGTTATATTTTTATCATAATCAGCTTCTGGATCCCATCCAAACCATTTGGTCCAGGTTACAAGGTTTCTACCACTCATATAGATCGTTAATCCTCCTAAATGTAATTTATCAAGTACTTTGGCATTGGCTACATAACTTAGCGTTACATCTTTTAGCCTTGTATAACTGGCATCTTTTGGATAATTATAGTCTCTTGTATTGGTATAAGAAAGTGCAGGTCTTGAATTATTTTGATTTGCTGCTGTCCAATACCCAATTCCTGAAGGTAAATTTTGTCTGCCTCCAAAATCTCTATAATCCAACAAGCCATTGCTTTTAGTCATTCCTTGTGCTGTTTGAATGAAAACATTTAAATGGAAATCTTTATAATGGAACGTATTGGTAATCCCTCCTGTCCATTTTGGAGCAGTCTGGCCTAAAACAACTCTATCAGCCGGAGTAATAGTTCCGCTTTTATCTGTATCTGCAAATTTTAAATCTCCCGGTTTAGCTGAAGGATCTACTCCAGATGGGTCTTCCCCTACCTGCCATACGCCTACTTGTTTGTAATCATACACCACACCAATTGGTTTACCTATGAACCATCTATTACCAATGTCATCTTTTTTATCTCCGTATAAATCAACAATTTTGTTTTTATTAGTCGCAAAATTGGCACTGGCCTCCCATCTAAAATTTCCTTGATTAAGAACCGTAGCTTTTAGCGAAATCTCCAACCCTTTATTAGACACTTCTCCCAAATTTTGTAGTACCTGACTATAACCTGTTACAACTGGTATAGCACGTAACAACAATAAATCTTTGGTATCTGTACTATAGGCATCAATAGTTCCTGAAATCCTTTTGTTGAACAATTCAAAATCTACCCCAACATTAGTTCCAAGCGTACTTTCCCAAGTAAGATCTTTATTACCCAATACATTAGCCACAACTCCTACGGTACTAACACCATTGAAAGGCAATCTCACAGTACTAGCAGTTGATGAAGTGACGTTTGGATCAATTGCTTGATTTCCTGAAAGTCCATAAGAAGCTCTTAATTTCAAATTACTAACAAAATCCGAATCTGCTAAAAACTTTTCTTTTGAGATATTCCAACCTAATGCTACCGAAGGAAACAAACCATATTTTGAAGAATTAGATCCAAAAGCGGAGTAACCATCTCTCCTTGCTGTAGCTGTAAAAAGATACTTACTGGCATAGGAGTAATTTAATCGTAACATTTGTGACAACAGATTTGACTTATATCCATGAGAACTTGCAGATGTAGAAGAAGCTGTCGAAAGGTTATTAAAAGACAACTGGTCATTAATAAATCCTGAAGCAGTTGTAGTAGACGAAAAGAAATCAGTTTGTTGTGCACTATAAAGTCCAGTTACTCCTACAGTATGATTTTTCCAGCTTTTGTTGTAATTAAATATATTCTCAACGGTCATACTTCTAGTTTCGCTATTTGCGACAAGAGCAGTACCTAATAAATCTCCTGTATCTCTGCCTAAATAACTTTGAAACTGACTTGGAACCAAAGTATAGCCTACATTTAATTTGTATTTAAATCCCGGTAAAAAATCTGGGGTTAAATCAAAAAAGGCATTGGCTGTAATATTTTGATTTCTATCGTTACGAGGACTATTCAACCTAGCCAATGGGTTTCTGTATAAAAGTTCTCCAAACATTGGATACACTTCATAACCTCCATTTGCATTATAAAGAGAACCATAAGGACTCATTCTGCCCGCCAACATTAAATTAGAATGTCCCCCATCATAATTATTGTTTGTCAAAAATAAATTTACTCCTCCATCTAAATAAGGGGTTATTTTTGCATTAATATTTGATCGAAGACTTCCACGTTGAAAGTTATACCCTTTCAAAACTCCTTTTTGCTCCAATAAATCCCCTGAAATATAGTACTTAACACTTTCGCTACCTCCAGAGATACTTACATTATAATTTTGGATTTTCCCTAGTTGATCCACCTGATCAGTCCAATCAGTAACTACACCATTTGCATAGTTTTGTTGCTCAAAAAGATTCGGTAAAACATTCGTATCCCTAGATCCGGACTGTGTCTTCCAGTCTGCATATTTTTGAACATATTCAGCAGGTCCCATAGGATTTATTCGATTAGAAAACGTTTCAATACCTGTATAAGTGTTGAATTTTATCACTGGCTTTCCTGATTTTCCTTTTTTAGTAGTAATCAAAATAACACCATTTGCTCCCCTAGTTCCATAAATGGCTACTGCCGAAGCATCTTTCAATATTTCCAATGATTCAATATCATTAGGATTAATATCATTTAAAGATCCTCCTGTAGTACTAAATGGCATACCATCCAAAACGATAAAAGGTCCAGTAGAAGCACTAATTGAACTCGCCCCACGAATTTGAGCTGAAGTTCCACTTCCAGGAGCAGATGAACTCTGCGTTACAGTTACTCCGGCAACTGCCCCTTGTACAGATTGTAGCACATTAGTAACGGGAAGTTGAGAAAGTCGCTCTTTTGATAAAGAAGTAACAGACCCTGTCACATCCGATTTTTTCTGTGTACCATACCCTACAACAACTACTTCATTTAAAGTGTTATTAGTAGGAGTTAGTTTTACATTAACAGTAGTTTGATTACCCACTGCAATTTCTTTTTGGTCGTAACCAATATAGGTAAAAGTAAGCGTGGAACTTGCGTTACCCACAAGTATAGAATACGACCCCTCAAAGTCGGTAACAGCTCCACTATTTGTACCTTTTACAAGTACAGAAGCCCCAGGCAGTGGTTGATTATTCTCATCTACTAATTTCCCTGAAATTTTTATTTTTTCAGATTGTCCATAAATAATAGACGAGAAAACTAGGAACAACATTAAAATTGTTTTTTTCATAATTTTTTGGGTTTAATATTTTTTTTGGTTTTTTGTGGAATTAAATTTATTTTTTTAATTTTTCGTGTGGGCACACGAATTTTTTTAAAAAAAAGTAAAAGCAAAACCGTGTGCGCAAACATAAGCCTTATTTTTTGATTTAAGAAACAAAATCATTAATTATTCAAAAAATAAAATCAAAAATTTAATTATATTTAATTTTACGTACAATTATATACTTATATACCATTTTTATATCTTAAAAAAGATATTTAGTACCAATATCACAACAAAAAACACTTTTTTACATTCTGAAAAAATGTTAATTTTTAATAAATAATTCTTAAAATGATAATTTTATAGTCATAAACTTATATTTTTTCTATGAATAATTAATAATCAAACTTTATTTTCTACTAAACAATTACGACTCAATAAAAAGGAGGCATTTTAACTCAAAATTCAAAAAGAAACAGGGGCAAATATCTTCTTCTAAAATCTAATCTTAAGGAATAAACAAACATAATATTGTTGTTATTTCTAAAAATAAGGCATAAAAAAAGCCTTTTAAGGGCTTCTTTTTTATTAAAATCAATAATTATAAAATTATAAATCCTGTATAGGAGCATATTTAGGTACCAACAACTTCATAATTGACCAAGCCAAGAGATAAGCTATTGCACAAAAAATAAAAACAAAGGTATAACCCGTTTTAATTTCTCCTAAAACCTCATAATGATCAATTAATGCGCCTGCCGTTTTTGTAACTAGAACCCCTCCGATTCCTCCAGCCATTCCTCCGATTCCAACCACAGAACCTATCGTTTTTTTAGGAAACATATCGGAAACAGTAGTATAAACATTTGCAGACCAAGCCTGATGGGCCGAAGCTCCAAAACCTATTAAAATTACCGGGATCCAATAACTAATATAACCTAAAGGTTGCGCCAGTAATACCACCAGCGGAATTAAGGCAATGATTAACATCGCTTTCATTCTCCCGTCATAAGGCGTAAAACCCTTTTTTATAAAATAAACAGGAAACCAACCTCCACCAATACTACCAACCATTGTCATGCTATATAAAACAGCTAAGGGTAAAACGATAGCAGTCCCTATCATATTAAACTCTGCTTCAAGGTATTTTGGCAACCAAAATAGGAAGAACCACCAAACACCATCTGTCAAAAATTTTCCAAATACAAAAGCCCAAGTTTGACGATAACCTAATAATCTAATCCAAGCAACCTTTTCTTCTGTTTCGACTATCTGAATAATAGTAGCGTCATTTTCCCCAGAGATATAATCAAATTCTTCTTTAGATAATTTCTTTTGATTTTCAGGTTTTTCATATAAAGCATTCCAAAATAAAATCCACATAAAACCTATTGCACCAACTGCTATAAAGGCACTTTGCCAACCCCAATGCATCGCAATCCACGGAACCGTTAGTGGTGCTAATATAGCACCAACATTTGAACCTGAATTGAATATGCCTGTTGCCAAAGCACGTTCACTTTTTGGAAAATATTCAGCTGTTACTTTAATTGCCGCAGGAAAATTTCCCGACTCACCAAAACCCAAAACTGCTCTGGAAACCATAAAACCCGCAATCGATATAGGAACTGCGCTGATTCCAACCCAAGCCAAAATATTGGTAAAAATACCTCCAATAGCGATTGAATACGCATGCATTATAGCTCCAATTGACCAAATAGAAATTGCCAGAATATAGCCCCATTTTGTTCCTAATTTATCGATAATCCTACCCGCAAAAAGCATGGATATTGCATAAACAAATTGAAATACTGCGGTAACATTAGCATAATCAGTATTGGACCAATTAAATTCTTTCGATAAGGCTGGAGCCAATAAACTAAGTACTTGTCTGTCTAAATAATTGACTGTCGTAGCAAAAAATAAGAGTCCACAAATTGTCCAACGATAATTTTTAATTTTAGTGTTCATTTGTGGTTATTTTTAAATAGTTTAAAGCATTATTAAAACAAATATTTTCAACCATTTTACCAATAAAAATAGCGTCATCCGGAAGCAATCCTTTTTCCATTTCATCCCCAAGCATATTACATACAATGCGTCGGAAATAATCATGACGAGAAAAAGACATAAAACTTCTTGAATCAGTAACCATACCAACAAATCGGCTCAATAACCCAAAATTAGATAACACATTTAACTGATTTTCCATTCCTTGCTTTTGATCTAAAAACCACCAAGCAGCCCCATATTGCATTTTTCCGGGAATTGGCCCCTCATTGAAGTTAGCTACCATTGCGGCCACCATCTCGCTTTCACTCGAATTAAGATTGTAAACAATAGTTTTTGTTAATCCATTAGCCAGATTAAGTGTATCGAAAAATCGAGACATTTTTTCGGCAGTATTTGGAGATCCAACAGAATCAAAACCGTTATCAGGACCTAATTCCTGATTCATTCTGCTGTTATTGTTTCGAATCGCACCTACGTGAAACTGTTGTGTCCAGGATTTTTCATTATTCATTAATGCCAGTTTCAAAAGCATAGCTGATTTGTACTTGTCTATTTCTAAATCACTAAGCTTTTTCCCTTCCCTTGCTTTATCAAAAATTGCTGCAACCTCATCTACCGTAAAATCTTCAGCATAATAAGTTCCATGCCCGTGATCAGATATACGACCTCCCATTTCGTGAAAGAAATCATGACGAAGCTGGATAGCATTCACAAAAGATTCAAAATTATTGATAACATAGCCTACGCTTTTTTCAAGTTTAGCAATCCATCCCAAAAATTCTGTTCTATTTTCAATATTAACAGCTTTATCAGGTCTAAAAGTAGGAACAACCGTTATCTCAAATTTATCGTCCTGAAGCTGTTTGTGATACTGTAAATTATCAGTAGGGTCATCAGTTGTTCCTACTACTTTTACATTCATTTTACGCAATAAATTTTTGACGCTAAAATTTGGAGTCTGCAATAAGGCTGAACAGGTATTAAAAATAGTTTCCGCATTTTCACCATTTAAAAGTTCCTCAATTCCAAAATAAATTTTTAACTCCATGTGTGTCCAATGGTACAATGGATTTCTTAAAGTATACGGAACTGTTTCTCCCCACTTTTTGAATTTCTCCAAATCAGTTGCATCACCTGTAATGTATTTTTCATCAATTCCGTTTGCTCGCATAGCTCTCCATTTGTAATGATCCCCTTCAATCCACATCTGGGTGATATTTTCAAACTGGCGGTCTTCTGCTATGTCTTTTGGAGACAAATGATTATGAAAGTCTAAAATAGGTTGCGTTTTAGCATACTCTTTATAAAGCGTAATTGCTGTCGGACTATTTAACAAAAAATCGTCTGAAATAAATGGTTTTTTAGACATAACTATTTTAATTAAATAGACTTTTTTCAATTCCCATTTCTAGACCTCGCAACTCGGCAAGACCTCTCAAACGACCAATTGCTGAATAGCCTGGATTTGTTTTTTTATTTAAATCATCCAACATTTGATGTCCGTGGTCAGGACGCATTGGGATGATTCTTTTCGTTTCTTTTTGTTTTTTTAGAATAGATTTTACCACTTCATACATATCTAC
Organism: Flavobacterium cryoconiti; assembly: GCF_048158645.1. NCBI lineage: Bacteria > Pseudomonadati > Bacteroidota > Flavobacteriia > Flavobacteriales > Flavobacteriaceae > Flavobacterium > Flavobacterium cryoconiti. The sequence goes on from NZ_JBLNKW010000002.1 coordinate 36,357, forward strand.
ATCACCTTCTAAATGATTGGCTTCATAGAAATTTCCTTCTGCATCACGTTGGGTACTTCTAAGATGAATAAAATTCATTTTATCTCCATGACGATCTATAATACCCGGCAAATCATTTTTAGCAATAACTCCGTAAGACCCCGTGCACATACAAAATCCATTTGACGGTGAATCAATTGCATTTAGTAATTGTATTAAATCTGCTTCGGTACTTACTACTCGAGGCAAACCTAAAATTGGATAAGGAGGATCATCCGGATGAATAGCCATTAAAACGCCTACACTCTCTGCTACTGGAATGATTTCACGCAAGAAATAATATAAATTTTTTTTCAATTTATTGGCATCAATACCATCATACCCTTGAAGTACTTTTAAGAAATCTTCAACAGTATAGGATTCTTCTGCACCGGGCAAACCTGCAATAATATTTTGTTGCAATTTTACTTTATCAGCATTGGTTAACTTTTCAAAAGTAGCTTTCGCTTTTACTTGCTGTGCTTCAGAATAAGTAGTTTCTGCTCCAGGTCTTTTTAGAATGAATAATTCAAAAGCAGCAAATTCATTGATGTCAAATCGAAGTGCTTTAGAGCCATCCGGCATTTCATAAGACAAATCAGTTCTAGACCAATCTAAAACGGGCATAAAATTATAGCAAACAGTATAAATACCACACGCTGCCAAGTTTTTAATACTTTGCTTGTAGTTTTCTATATATTTCAAATAATCACCCGATTGTTTTTTGATATCCTCGTGAACTGGAATACTTTCTACCACTGAAAAAGTTAATCCTGCAGCTTCCACTTCATTTTTTCTCTTCATGATTTCATCCAATTCCCACACTTGTCCATTTTTAATATGGTGTAAGGCAGTAACAATTCCGGTTGCACCAGCTTGTCTAGCGTCAGATAATTTCACAGGATCATTTGGTCCGTACCATCTCCATGTTTGTTCCATAACTTATAACGTTTTAATTTTATTAAATACTTGTAGCTGCAAAACCACCATCAACATGAACAACGATTCCAGTTACGAATTTGGACATGTCACTGCATAAAAACAATAGAACTCCATCTAAATCTTCTGGAACACCAAATCTTCCCATTGGAGTGTGTTCAATTATTTTTTCTCCTCTTGGTGTCAAATCACCCTCTGGAGAAAGTAATAATGCTCTGTTTTGTTCACCAATAAAAAATCCTGGCGCAATTGCATTTACACGCAGTCCTTCGCCGTATTTCCCAGCTAATTCAACTGACATCCATTTAGTGAAGTTATCAATGGCTGCTTTTGAAGCCGAATAACCCACCACTCTAGACAAAGGTCTTTGAGCAGATGCAGATGAAATATTGATGATAATTCCTGATTTTTGGTTAGCAAAAATTTCTGAAAACACTTGGGAAGGCAGCATGGTTCCAATGATATTCAAATCCAATACCTTTTGCAAATGAGCCAATTGCATGTCATAAATCGCTTGATCTGGACCAATCGTTGCTCCAGGCATATTTCCCCCTGCTGCATTAATCAAAATATCCAAACGACCGTATTTTTCCATAACAAAATCTCTTGTTGCTTCCAGGTCTTCTTTGTTCAGCACATTAGATTTTACTGCAAAGGCTTCACCTCCTACTGCAACTACTCTAGCAACGGTAGCTTCAGCTTCTTCTAATGTGAGCCCCATGATCCCTGTTATAACCCCTTGTTTAGCTAATACAATAGCCATATTACTTCCTAGAACACCACCACCACCGGTGATAAGTGCCACTTTTCCTTTTAGATTAAATAAATCATTCATGCTTATATTATTTATTTGTTTTTTATTGTTTGAATTAAATTCAAAACTGTAATGGTATTATTTTCAATAGATTGATAATCCTTTCCATCCATTAATGTGTTACTGATCAATTTACTACCCATACCCACTGCACAAACTCCTGCTTTATACCAAGCTTCAATACTTTCCCTAGTTGCATCAACTCCTCCAGTAGGCATGAATAAAAGATTTGGAAAAACATCTTTAATCGTATTCAAAAATTCTATTCCAAGTATGTTCCCGGGAAATAATTTAACGAATCGTATCCCAGCATTTTCAGCAGCAATAATATCCGAAGGGGTCATACAACCTGGCCCGTAAAAAATATCATTACTTAGTGTATAGCTTGCAATTTCGGGAACAAAACCAGGACTTATTATAAAATCAGCTCCCGCTTGAAGATATTCTTTAGCTTGGTTCAATTTTTTGATTGTACCAATACCTAGTAACAAATCGGGCATTTCTAAATTTCTTAATTGAACAAGTGCTTTAAAGTTATTTAAGGCTGTATCTCCTCTGTGTGTATATTCTACTGCTTTTATTCCCGCTTTGTAGATCGCTTTAAGCACTTCTATGCTTACTGTTTCATCTGTATTAAAATACAAAGGCAGTACTCCCTGTTTAATAATAGTATCTGTTACTTGTTGGATATTTTTCATTTCCTTATGTTTATATCTTAATTTTTAGTACTAATTTTTTAATTTCTCCAGCTCCAATCATGGGAACGTGAACATCCTCTGGAAAAAAAATAGCAAATTGATCTTTTGCTAATTCGAAAAAAAAATCAGGTGCGTCATTAAAAAATCGCACGTCTTTTTCCGAATTATAATCACCATTAGGCAGTACACATTTCTGTCTGGACTTCCATCCAAAAGTTTCTTTTCCTTTGATACAATACTGAATATCAATATTCTTATCATGACATTCAAACTTTGACAAAGCAGTTTCTCTAGACACTCCTTGGAATGTTGCTACAAATGCCTTTACGTTTTCAAAATCACCAACAGTACCATCTTCTGTTTTTTCAAAATTGTTATGGTTCTTAATGAATTCAAATGCTTCCTTAAAACAAGGATGTATACTAAAATATTTTGAAGCATTTTCTAAAGTATCTATAATCATAAATGCATTTTTTATCGTTGAACTCTAACACTTCCTTCACCTTTCATTAAATCTAACACTTCATTTAAAGATGCGTGATTAAGATCCCCAGGAATAGTATGTTTAATTACGCTGGCAGCAACTGCAAACTCAGCAGTATCCTGCGTTGACATACCCGTTACCAGACCATAAATTAAACCACTTGCAAAAGAGTCTCCTGTACCAACACGATCTACAATTCTGACATCATATTTCTTGGTCTCGTAAAATTCAGAGCCATCATAAACCAAAGCACTAAAACTATTATCACTCGCGCTATGACTTTCTCGTAAAGAAGTGGCTATAAATTTGAATCCAAACTTTTCTTTCATTTGTTTGAAAATATCCTTAAAACCGGCAATAGTAATTCTACCATCTACGACATCACTTTCTTTTGGTTCAAAACCCAAAGTTGTATCAGCTCCGATGCAAACATCCACATATTGGCAAATTCCTCTCAATACCTCAGCAGCTTTTTCTTTACTCCATATTTTTTTTCTATAATTAATATCGATGCTGGTAGTAATCCCCTTTGCTTTTGCAGCTTTCAAAACAGATTCGGTTAATGCTGCAGCCTTATCACTCAAGGCAGGAGTAATCCCACTCGTATGAAACCATTGGGCACCTTCTAAAACAGCATCAATGTCAAACTCCTCTATATTAAAATCAGTAATGGAAGATCCTGCTCTATCATAAATAACCTGAGAGGCTCGCAAAGAAGCGCCTGGTTCCAAAAAATAAATTCCCAAACGATTACCTCCTTTAACTATAAATTGAGTATCTACACCAAAACGTCGTAAATGATTAATTGCCGATTGACCAATAGCGTTATCAGGCACTTTTGTAATAAAAGTCCCTTGCAACCCATAATTACACATAGCAGCTGCAACATTAGCTTCTGCTCCACCATAAGTGGCATCAAATGTTTCCGATTGAACAAAACGTTTATGATCTTGTGTTGACAATCTCAACATAATTTCACCTAGAGTTACAACTTTCTTAATCATCGTATTTAATTTTTTATTTGATCTTTAAAGCGATTATTTTAAATTACATTTAAACCTATTATGACTAAAAAACTATAGAAATAATTAAATACGTGTCCGTACACGTATTTTTAATATATTTGTCTACTTTTAAGAGAGAAAAATAAAAGTATTCTCTCTTAAATTAATCATCAAGAAGATAAAAATCAATTCGTGTACGGACACGGAACATGACAAATATATAATAAAATTTCAATCATGCAAAAAAATATTATATTATGTTAAAGAAATAAAAAATATTTATGCATTGATAAGTATTGATTTTTTTCTTAACCAATGATACAATTAAGACTTTTGTAAATTAAAAAAAAACATTATTTTTGATTTCACTTATGAAAAGTGAAATTTTATCATAACCTTAAACTAAACGATTATTATTACAATTAAAAAAATTGCTCAACTTGCTGCTGTTTCTGAGGGAACAGTAGATAGGATTATACATAATCGAGGACAAGTTACACAAGAGAACATTGATAAAGTTAATGCCATTATAAAAGAATATGGCTATAAAAAGAACATTTTTGCAAGCAGTCTCGCTTTTAACAAAAAGTTCAAATTTGCAGTTTTCTTACCTAAAAATGAGGGCCTTGAATATTGGGAAATTCCAATTAATGGTATTGAAAGAGCAGAAAATGAATTTGAAAAATTTGGAGTAACTCTAGATTATTATTATTACAAATACAACTCAAATTCATTCAAAAAAATAGCTTCAAAATTATTAGAGCAAAAATATGATGGTATTTTATTTGCTCCTATCTTTCATGAGGAATCAATTTTATTTTTAAATCAATGTAAAAAGAAAAATATTCCGGTAGTCATGATTGACTCTAATATAAAAGAAGTTGACAGTTTTGCCTATATAGGTCAAGATGCTTTTCAAAGTGGGTATCTCGCAGGAAGACTAGTTTGCTATAATTCGCCTTTGGAAAATAATGTTTTAATAATAAAAATTACTCGCGAAATAGAAAGTACCTCCGTATATCTGCAACGAATTAAGGGATTCTATTCTTTTTTTGAAGATCATAAAGAATTTGCTAACTTTAAGTTTTCAGAAATTAGATTGAAAGACTCCGGACAAAAACAACTAAACTTAAAAATGTTTGAAGGAATTGATACCATTTTTATTCCAAATTCAAGATCATATATTGTTGCTGAATTTTTAAATAAAAATAAACTAAATCACATTAAATTAGTCGGTTATGATTTATTACAGGAAAATGTAAAATATCTAAAAGATGGGGTTATTGATTTTTTAATAAATCAAAAACCGGAACAACAAGGTTATTTGGGTGTTGAATATTTATATAAAAAAATTATACTCAAAGAAAATGTTGAAAATACTTATTATATGCCTTTGGAAATAATTATTAAGGAGAATTTTTCCAATAACCATGAAAATATTTAAAATACTAATTTTTATAATCTATAAGCTAATCGGAGCTTGAAAAAAGGTGATACAAATTAGAATATACAACAATACTAACTCGGCAAAAAAATTAAATAACCCCTAAATTAATCAAAATAGTTAATTATCTTTTCAAATTAGTAATACTTTTTTATGTTGGTCCACTTCATTTAAGTGGATATGCAAATAAAAAATGGGCATCAAGTTAAGCTACATTTTTGTAATTAAATTCGTAAATAGTTGCATAATTCAAAGTTGAATGCCTTCTTTTTTTGTTGTACCAAATTTCGATGTATTCAAAAATTTCTAGTTTCATTTGTTTTTTAGAAATGAGTTTGTTCCCGTAAATTAATACCGTTTTTAATGATTTAAAGAAACTTTCTGCTACTGCATTAACCCAACAATTGCTTTTTCTGGACATACTTTGAATAATTTTTTATAAGAATTTAGAACATTTGTAAATTTATTATTAGCATACTGAACCCCTCTATCAGATTTAAATATTAATACCGCTTCTACAGTTCTATTTCGAGTTGCCATTCGCCAAGCTGACAATATGGTGTCTTGCGTGCTCATTGTGTCACTTAAACTCTACGGCTACTATTACGATTCTTTTATAATAAAAGGTTCCATATAAGTAATTAATTTAAAAATGAGGCTGTTATAAAACTATCAAAATAAAGTACGAATATTTTGAAGCAATAAAAACCAATACAGAAAAAAAACCTAAATTATTTTTTTCCTATTCTAATATTACCCACAACCTTTACAGCTATTTTGTTCTCTAAAAATAATTAAGTAAATTTGAGAAATAGAATTTAACTTTAATAACTTTCCACATAGCCTGTTTCTTTAAATCATGTATAAATTGGTTTATGAATTGTCTAGTAAGGGTAATATTTACGTTACAAGTTATAGTGCCTGATTTTTCTTGTTTTTTACTCTAGTTTTTAAAAGTGTTCGACTATGAATAAAAGTTCGACAGTCGAACTCTAACGTCTCCTTTATGTACATCTTTTTACCTGTAAAAAACTTAGAATTATTGAAAAACGTTAAAAACAGTTAGCTAAATATTTTAAACTTAAAAAATAATTTTTGAATTAAATTATTTAAATATATAAAAATCAATTAGTTACATCATAATTTTAAGCTGTCAAAAAAAGTTAAAATCGGAATAAGGTGTTCGATTGTAATCCCGGCGACTCCACAAAAAAGCCTGTAAACTCAATGTTTACAGGCTTTTTTAATGTTAAAACTTAATAAAATAAGTTACTCACAAGTGTTTACTTTCACAATTTCGTAATTTATAAAAAACTAACGATCCTATTGTTTAGGGTACTTTCCAATTTTATTTTAATAACATTCTTTCTGTAATTGTTCTATTTGAGGAAGTATCAATTCCGGTAACTTCGGCATACTTTACATTTGGTAACCAAAAAGAACCTCCTTCAATGCGCACAAATATTTTTTCTACCTGTATTTTTTTCTGATTTACATTTACAAAAACATGATATTTTTGATCTGAATCTATCTTTTTCAAGGTTAAGGGTAACTTTTTATACGATACAAATTGAAGCTCAAACTCCTCATTATTTACCGTTTTACTTTCTATTCCGTATGCAAATTTGCGTTGTACATAACTAAAATCTTTTTTTTCTCCTTTCTCAGCATATCGAATCCAATACGCTTTTATAGGATTGCTTTTGTCTATTTTTCCATTTTCCTGGTAATTTATGGCATAAATAGCAGTGTTTATATTTGGGTCTCGCTGAATGTAAAATAGCATATTATCTATATTTTTAGGCGTAGGGAAATGTAATGGCAATGGATTTTTGGATTGTGCCAATAGATTTCCAGAAAATATACTCACTAATAAAATTGTTATAACGATTAGTGATTTTGTAAAATTTTTAAATTGTAATTTATTCATAACTAAATTTTTATTCTCTAATTTGATTGGATTACGTTCTGTTTTTTATTTACCTTAAAAACCCAATATTTAATCAGTGGATAATTAAATCCATAAGAAACAAAACTATCCGTGATTAATCTTCCGATTCTATAATCGATTTGAAATACTTTTTGCAAAATAAGCGTACCAAATGATTTTAAGGAAATGCTTCCCAATACAACCAACGCAAATTTAAACAGCTGACTATTTATGTGGTTGCTATAACCCGATTGATTTTTAAATACCCAAAATCTATTGATGCTGAAATTGATTATTGCACCAACGGTTCCAGAGATTAGAATAGAAAAAGTAAAATGTAATTTAAATACTTCTGTTAATAAAATCATTAAGCCATAATCGGTAATGCCACCTAAAAATGCTGCAACTTGTGCTCGTAGAAAAGTGAAAATGGATTTTTTCGTGAACATATCAGTCTGGGTTTTTATCTTTTAAATCGCCCAACTTTAAAAGTTTTAAGCTATCTATAATGTTGATTATAAATAAAATAATGGTGATTAAGCCAGCCAAATAGGTAATTGATCCACGAAATAAAACTTCTATAATTAAAATAAAAGCAATAATAAATCTAAGTTCTGTTGGGCCAACAAAGCCAGAATCTATACTGTATTCATTTGTAATTTTGTAGCGTAACTGGCTGATGATGATAGACCAACCATACAATGCGACAAAAGCAAAGGCTACTATTTGTGTGCCATTTTTAGCATAAATGTAGTAGCCAAAGCCTATAAGTACAATACCAATCCAATCGGCAATAATATCGAGTGCAAAACCATACCAACGGCGTGGAATATTTCTATAATAAGCCAATCTTCCATCTAAAGAATCGCCTAACCAATTTATAACCAAACCGATAATACCCAAAAGCAAATACCCGTTTGTTAAATAAGCACCTAAAACAAAAGCTAAAAAAATTAATCCCGAACCAAGTGTACCAATTAAAGTGAGTAAGTTTGGCGAAATAAATTTAGGCACCTTTGGAAGCAAAAATACAATCGTTAACTGTTCTGCTTTTTTTAAAATATTAGTTCGCTTACGGTCTGAAAATGTCCTTTGTACAATTGCACTATTATCTTCAACCTGTGTTTCTTTTCCCATTAATAACCCAATATTAGTAAGCCTGACAGTATAGCCAATTCTAGTTTTATAATTTTCAATTTTATTTTTCTTTGCGTATTTTTAAAAAAATAGGTGGTTCTTTTTAGCTTACCTGATCTAACCAGATAACTAAATGCTAGGATAATTAGCATAATTATTTAACAATACCCGCAAAACGTTGATAGAAAACCGTTGGACTATTCTCATCTTTAGGAGTATATTTTCCTGCTATAATTGGAATATAAATAACTCTTCTTCTGCTTTCTTCACCACGGATAGATGATTCTGCAACTCTGTGCCACAAACGGCCATCGTGAATGGTTAAATCTCCAGCTTCTGGATTGATGGAAATTTCCTCTGGATCGGCTTTATTATCTAAAAAGTACTTTTTACGGAAAAGCATTTGATAAATACTTTGCTTGTGAGTACCCGGAATGATTTTAAGACCGCCGTTTTCGGGTTTTAAAGTACTTAAGTGGATACCCACATTTAGCATCGGGTTTAATTTTGCACCATAAAAAATATCTCTCAAACCATCAGTATGCCAACCCATTTTAGCAAACTTACTTTCTGGCCCATTGATATAATGATTGAAAACCATTCCGTCTTTTTCTTCGGTGCCTAATCTTGCGCCATCGCCTGCCAATGGTAATAAACCATTAAATCTTGGATCAAGTAGAAGACCGCTTAAGGTTTGATGATGTTGATTGATAAAAGCAAAACGTTGTACAATAGGAGAACCATCTAAATCTTTTCCATATTTAATTGGAACACCGTTTACTTTTTGAAGATCATTGTCAATCCATTTTTGCTCCACTTGTTTCGAGGCATCAATGATTGATGAAACAGTTTCCGGATTTATAAATTTTTTGAAATGAATAAAGCCATATTGGTTAAAAAAGTTAATTTGCTCAGCAGTTAATTGCTCAGTAAGAGTAAAGGTTTTATAAGAAGATACCATGATAAATAGATTTAATAAATGAAATAATAGTGTTTGTAATTTTATCTGAGATTAGCAACAGCAACAACAACACATTCGCATATTTGCGTGCATTCTGTTTTCAGATAAATTAAACATATTTCTTTTATTATACATACTCTATGGAATTAGTCGATATTTATGCAAATCTAATATAATTTCTCATTTGCAAAGAATATTTTTTATTTTTTTTTAAAAAAATTAAATTTTATAAATCCCAGCTGCAGTTTTTTCGATAAATGCCTTTGGTAGTATACGGTTGGCATAAACCGAAATGATGTTTGTAAAACCTGGAATAACTTCTGATTTTTTGTTGAACATGGCTTTTACTGCAATTTTTGCAACTTCATCAGGCTGCATATTAAACTTTTCAGCCATTTTGCTAAAAGCGTTTAAACCAGCTCTTGCAGCAAAACCAGTATCAACCGGGCCCGGACTAAAACAGGTTACTGAAATTGAAGTTTGGGCAAGTTCGAAACGCAAGGCACGGGTAAACGATAAAACAAAAGCCTTTGAAGCTGAATAAACAGCCAGCGTAGGTACAGCTTGGTAAGCAGCAGTACTCGATATGTTTAAAATGTAAGCTTGTTTTTCTTGTGAAAGTATAGGTACTAATAAATGTGAAAGTTCTACAACTACATTCATGTTAAGTTGCATCATGCCAAGCTGATCGGTTAGAGAAGACTGACTAAAATCGCCCCAAACACCATAACCAGCATTATTAACTAAAAAGCCAACCTGATAATTATTCATTTTTATCCAATCGGTTACTTTTAGCGATGCACCATTTATCGAAAGATCAATCGATAAAACAGGAGCATTGATGTTGTATTTAACTTGAAGATCATCAGATAGTGCTTTTAATTCCTCGTCACTTCTTGCAACAAGTAATAGTGGATAACCCTGTTTAGCCAATTCATAAGCAATAGATTTTCCGATGCCTTTGCTGGCGCCAGTAATTAAGGCATATGGTTTAGTTTTTTCGCTCATTTTATTAATTTATTCATCAAATATAAAGATTAATTAATTCTTATATATTAACGCATTAGATAAACAGTACAATTCCCTCTTTCTCCGCAAAAGTAAAAACCTAAAACTTTTGTTTCAGGTTTTTACTTTTTTAGTCCTGAAATATTCACATTAAAAGATAAATTTAATTATGTAATTTTTTCTATTACTCTATCCCTAAAGTGTTCGACCATTGTAAAGAGTTCGATAGTCGAACTCAAACTTCTCTTTTAACGACAACTTTTTACCTTTAAAAAACCTAGAATTATTAAAAAACGTCAAAAACACTTAGTTAAAAATTTTCAACTTAAAAAGTAATTATCAAAAAATAATATTTTAAACAACTTAAAATCAATATATTACATCATAATTTTAAGCTATCAAAAAAAGTTAAGATCGGTATAAGGTGTTCGATTGTAGTTCCAGCGACTCCACTAATTCATTTTCAATTGAAACCAAAATCCTGTAAATCTTAGGATTTACAGGCTTTTTCGTTTTTATTAATTTCAAAAATTATCATTAAATCATAATCGGAAGGGTGCAAATTCGGGGTCATAAATTAATTTAAAAAAATGTCCCCGATTTTCAGATTAGACATTGTTTAATAAGGGGTTTGAATACTGAACATCTTGACAATAGAATATTTAAAGTCGAAATTTAAAAACTTCAAAAGTCACCACATTATGAAAAACAAAATTGCAATACTTTTTTATACAAAAAGTTCTAGAGTATTAAAAAATGGTTTACTACCGATTTATTTAAGAATTACGATTGACGGAGTTCGAATTGAAATAAGCACTTCAAAGTATGTTGAAAATTCAAAATGGTCAGTAGCAGCAGGCAAAATTAAAGGCAATTCAGAAGAAGCCCATACAATTAATAGTTATCTAGATATTCTAAGAAACAAAGTTTATGAAACTGAAAAGTCAATGATTAACAACAATCAAGAGATTTTTGCCAGTAGTTGCAAAAACAAGTTTATGGGTGTTAAAAAAAATGTTGATTCCTATTTATTGATAAGGATTGTGGCATAAAAATGACTTTAAATTTAGGAAGGTTTACTCTAATCCTTCCAAAAATCCAGTATGTGCACTTTTTAGAGCAAAATTTGAATCATACAATAAAGGCCAATCGTTTCCTGTGTGATTTAAATCAGTGCTATATGGAATCCAAGATTCATTATCTTTAAATCCCCAAACTGTTAAGGCATATTTGTTTGCTGCAGGAAGCGCATTGTATATTTTGACAATCTCTTTGTATTTTTCTTTTTGAGCTAATCTTCTTTCATTGGTAAAAGAGCTAATGTCATTTGCTGGATTCACTTGTATATCTAACTCAGAAACATGAATTTTTAGACCTTTAGCAACAGCTCTATTAATATCAGTTTCGATTTGAGTTTTGGTTGGACTTAAATACGTGTTATGCATTTGAAAACCTACTCCATCAATAAGATTACTTGCTTTTAAATCATCTATTATTGAAAACATTTTATTTTGTTTAGGAATATTAGTCGAAGTAGCATAATCATTATAAAACAATAATAAGTTTTTATCGCCTGCCGCATTTGCTGCATCTCTAGCCCATTTAAAGCAATCTTTAATATAGTTTGGTCCCATTCTTTGAAGAAAAACAGTATTTCTCAAGTTGACACTATTGTCATCGACTGCTTCGTTTACTACATCCCAGGATTTTACTTTTCCTGCATAATGAGTAACAACATCTGTAATGTATTTTTTTACTTCGGCAGTAAATTCTGCATCGGTACCAGAAAAATTAGTTAACCAACTTGGCACTGCAACGTGCCATACCAAGGCATGACCATGAACATTGATACCATTAGCATTTCCGTAAGCAACAATTTTATCTGCGGCAGCCCAGTTGTAAACTCCACTTGCAGTTGAAATTGGATTCATTTTCATTTCATATTCTGCAGAAATGCTACTAAATTCATTTTTTAAAATTGCATCATATTTGCTTCCACTGTCTAATTGATTTGCCTTTACAGCCATACCTACAAAAAATGGATTTGGTAATTTATTTGCCTTAACTTTTAGAAAAGTAGGATTCTCAGGAACGTTACTTGTACCCGTCGTTACAACACTAATTACATTTGAATAATTAGAAATCTGCGAGTCCCTTTTAGCTCTAACTCTGTAAAAATACTGAGTTCCACTATTTAAACCCACAACCATTTCATTTAAATCAGATACAGATTTTGAATTGTAATTTGGAACAAAAGTTGTAAAATCAGCACTGGTAGAAACATCCAAAAGGTAACTTTGAGCGTTGGAAACAAAAACCCATTTCGCTTTAAAACCAGTATCATTTATCTCTGTGGCCGCATTTGCGATAGGAGTAGTTAAAGTATCAGCAATTATGTTATCCTCTTTTGAACAAGAATTCAAAAAAAACATAATGCTAGTTAAAATCAGTAAAAAGTTATATTTCATTTTTTTTATATTTTAGAATACATTCAAGAAAAATATTCTTTATTATTTACGTACTTTAATTTGCGAATTCTACAACACAAAAGGTTGCATTTGACTACAACCTTTTGAAGTAAAAAATCAAACTTAAAACCAATAAATTATTTGTAACGGACCTTAATATTATCGTATTTTATTGCGCTGGGATTAGGTGTATCACCTTGAGCGATTCCAACCTTAATTTCATTAACCTTAGAAGCATCCAACGTCGCAGCTGAATTGCCCCCAAACCCATAATTATCCTTAAAATCGGCTAACGTTATTGCCTTAGTAGACCAATTTAAATCCGTAATTTTGAAATTATATCCGTAATTTATGCCATCAATAGTATTCAATTGAATGGCAAATTGTACTCCTACAACATTTGCACTTACATCAATATCTATAAAAGTTCTTGTTGCATCTGTATTTGTTGTGCTCAAGAAATTAGCTCCTCCGCCAGCGCTGCTACCGTTGTAACCATTTGCAGTTGAGCCTGTCCAAGTTAGGGTTGCATAATTACCTGTTGGTCCGCCCGCAGTACTTGCATTAAAAGAAGCAACATCCCCATAAGAGCTCCAAGCCTCTCTGGATCCGCCTCCATCAAAATTAGATACGAGTATTACTTTTTCAAAATCAATTGATTTTTTCACTGTGCCTCCTGGAGTAGTAATTGCCAATTCTGCACCTGAAACTGCGTTTGACGGCAAACCAATAATAATTGAAGAAGATGAATTTACGGTATAACTTACTGCTTTTCCTCCTACTGTTACCGAAGAAACATTATAAAACCAAGTACCTTCAATTGCCAAAGGAAAACCTGGTGTTGCCACAGCTGGTATGGTTTTAACAATAGTTGGATTAGGCTGTAAAATCTCTATATCCTTAGTAACCGAACCCGTTGCGGTTACAAATGTGATGGGTTGTACTCCAAATCTACTTCCTAGTTTATCATCAAAAGGAATAGTGAAAATAAACGCTTTATCTGAATTATAGGTAGGGTTAAAACTGATATCAATTTTATTGTCCAGAGTAATTTTTTTTAATCCGGACAATCCCTCACCTTCCACTCTAATTTTCCTGAGTGGAAAAGTTTGATTTAGTAAATCACCCGGTTCAGAAACCATTGCATCTACGTTTGCAGTAACTACATCGTCATTTTGACATCCTGTAAAAGAAGCCAAAACCAAAAGAATTATAATGCTATATTTTATTTTATTGTTCATCATATAAAAATTAATTAAAGTTAAAAGGAACTGGAGGTTCTAGCAATGATGGATTAGTATCTATTGCAGATTGTGGTAAAGGCAATTCAAAATAACCGCTTGTTGGAGTTATCTTTCTAGAAACTAAAACTGTTCTGTCATCATCAGAATAAAAACCAACTTCCTGCTGCGAAATAATTGCTGTTGCTTCAAGCAAACCACGACGTTTTAAGTCAAAGAAATATTGTCCTTCAAGTGCAAACTCAATTCGTCTTTCATTAAACAATTCGTCTCTTGTAAGTAATGCTTTAGTTGGTAATCCTGCTCTAGTTCTCACTTCGTTGAAGGCTTTTAGTGCTGATGGTTCTGTTGTAGAATTGGCTCCAGCCAAAACCGCTTCGGCATACATTAATAAAATATCGGAGTATCTTAGTATAATTGTGTTTTGTGATGTTCTCATAAAAAACACATCGTTTCTTTCTGCAGCTGAACCTACAATATACTTTCTGAAATTAGCTGCCGTAGAAGAGAGTATTTTTTTATACTTGAAACCACCTTGATTTTTTAACAATTCAGGATAAAAGTCACCATCGGTCATGATAGTATTCTTTTTTCTGCTATCCTTTGGTTCAAATCCTGCTTGCAATGAAATAGAAGGTAAGTAAACTCCCCATCCGTCACCGCCACCAGTTATTCCAGTACCTCCCGGAACTATGTACGCCTGATTTGTATTTTGAGTTCCCCATTCTGTAGCAATAGCTTTCCATTGTAGCGCAAACATACTCTCGGCACTATTATTGTTTTCTGGACTGCTAAATAAGTTACCATATTCTTGAATTAGAGAATATTGTTTTCCCATAATTTCTTGGGTTAAACTAGCACATGCTACATATTCGTGTAGCGTTAAATGTACTTTTGCAAGAACACCCATGGCTACCGTTTTATTGACGTACCCTTTTTTTGTTGAAGTTTCAGGTAAATTTGCAGCGGCATATTCTAAATCTAGTTTTATAAATTTATAAACATCCTCTACACGATTTCTTTTTGGTTGTGCTGCAGAACCAGCTTTATCAACGATAGGCACAGCTCCAAAAGTTCTCACCAAATAGAAATAAGCATTTGCTCTCATAAATCGTGATATTGCTATCGCATTTTTATAGGATGCTTCTGGTAATTCGCTTTTTCGGTCTTCAACCAACTTCATTAAATTATTTGATTGATCGACAACCGAAAATAAAGAAACATATCCTTCTGTTAAAATTGGGTTTTGTGAGGTTACCTGAGCATTTAGAAATTGCGCAAAAGCACCATCAAATGTAAAAGCATTACCGGCGTACATATCTCCTATAGCAATTAAGAATTTATCATTAAAAGTAAACCAAGGCTTGAAATACAAACTCTCGGCGATTCCATCAAAAGCAGTAATTCCTTCCGGTAAATCACTTGGTGTTAATTGATTTTCGGATGGCGCATCCAAAAATTCATCTGAACAAGAAAACAAAGACAGCAATGGTATGAGCATTCCCATCATAAAAAATTTAAAAAGTTTTTGCATAACTATTATTTTTTTATAATGACTATTAATCATTAAGTTAAATACTATTTTATTGAAATTTTAGAATTTTAAATCTACTCCTACAGAAGTCGTTCTTGGAACAGGGTATCTCCCTAAATCAATACCACTCAATGTTATATTTTGATCTAAATTTCCTAAAGCAGGATCAAATCCAGAATATTTTGTAAACGTGTACAGATTTTGCACATTTACATAAAATCTCACATTAGAGAAAATAGATTTTTCGAAAATCGTACTAGGTAAATCATAGCTCAAAGAAACATTTTGAATTCTTAGATAAGAACCATCTTCAACAAATCTGTTCGAAATTCTACCATTTCCATTTGGATCAGTAAGTGTAATTCTTGGCACATTTGTATTTTCGTTTACACCTGTTTCAAACGCATTTAAAACATCAGTACTTACGTTTCCGTATCGATCTCCAAATCCTGGAAAAATACCATCGGTATAATGGCGCGTAAAATTGTAGATTTCGTTACCTTGACTTCCTGTTAAAACAATTCCTAAAGTGATATTTTTATATTTAAAATTATTCGTAAATGAATACGTAAAATCAGGAATTGCACTTCCTAGAGCTGTTTGATCTTTAGCGTCAATTTTTCCATCTCCATTAAGATCCTTATAACGAATATCACCAACAGCCGTTCCTGTTTCCTGAGTAGGTCCTGATGCTAATTCCGCATCATTTTTAAACAATCCGTCAGTAACATATCCATAAAATTGTCCTACTGGTTGTCCTACGGTAGTTTTAGTAACAGTATATAAATCGAATTGTACTTTTCCTAATAAAGATTTACCATCACCTTGAAAGCTAGTTAACTCATTATTGTATTTTGATAAAATAATAGTACTATCCCAAGTAAAATTATCTGTTACGATATTTTTTGTATTTAATGTAAATTCTATTCCTTTAGTTTCAATTTTACCGGTATTCAAATAGTAGTTAAGAGCACTTTGATTGGATTCGTCGTTGATTTGTTTTGTTAAGAAATCGGAAGAATTTTTAATATAATAATCAAATCCAAACTTTACTCTATTATTAAGCATATCTAAATCAAGACCAGCATTGAAAGATTTTAGAGACTCCCATTTAATATCAGGATTACCTAAGTTATCAATTGTTGGAGAGGAACCTCCAAATGGAGATGGAGTTAGAGTTAAAATGGTTTGGTATCTATTGGCTGGAATATTTTGATTTCCTACCGAACCGTAACCAACTCTAAACTTCATATAATTTATGGTATTTGATAATGGCTCAAAGAACTTTTCGTTACTCACAGTCCAACCTCCGGAAAATGATGGAAAATAACCCCATTTATTATTAGGACCAAAGTTTGAAGAAGCATCAGCTCTTAAAGAAGCTGAAAAAGAATATCTGTCAGAAAAACTATAATTTAATCTCGAAATATAAGAAGTCATGGACCATCTGCCAGAACCATTTCCATTCAAAGCAGTATCAATATCACCTAAGTTTAAGTTGGTAAAATTTTTATTTAAAAAATCTCCAGTTCTATAGCCGCTTAAATATTCATATTGACTTTCCTGAGCTTCCTGACCTAATAAAAAAGTAAAATTGTGTTTCTCGTTTATTGTTTTATTATAGGTCAAATAATTTTTAATACTCCAATAAAAGCTTTGATCCATCTGTTTGAAAGATTTGTTTAAAAGTTCGGACACATTTCCTAAAGTATAGGCAGGAGCAAAAGAACTGCTTTTTACAAAATTCAAATCATATCCCAATTCTGATCTAAAAACCAATCCTTTCGTAAGAGTGAAATCAGCAAATAAATTTCCATTGATCTTATACCTTTCATTTTCTGCATTATTGTATTCAGACAAAGCAATTGGATTAGTCGCCTCATTTGCCGAAGAACCTAAACCAGAGACAGGACCAGCAAAAGAGCCATCAGCATATCTAACTGGTAATTCGGGAGATTGTCTTAGTGTATTCATGACTAAACCACCTCTATCATCGTTTCTTACTACTTTTTGAGACGACTTACTCACTGCAACATTATTGCCAATTTTCAACCAGGATTTAACATTAGAATCTACATTTAATCGCATGGATATTCTGTTGAAATCTGAATTTAGAACAATTCCTTCCTGATCAAAATAATTTAAAGAAGTATAATATCTTGTTCCATCTTTTTCACCTGAGAATGACAACTGATGATTGTACATTATAGCAGTTCTAAAAAGTTCGTCCTGCCAGTTTGTTCCATTGCCTAATAAGTCAGGTTTTTGATATTGAAACGGAATAGGCTCGCCATTTAATGCAAAAATTTTTGTTTGATACTTAGCATATTGTGGTAAGTTTAAAACATCAACAAATTTTGTTGCTTCTTGAGTTGCTAAATACGTTTCGTATGCAAATGTCGATTTCCCTTTTTTTCCTTTTTTGGTTGTAATCAAAACAACTCCATTTGCACCATTTGCACCGTAGATTGCCGTTGAAGAAGCATCTTTTAAAATATCAATAGATTCAATATCCGCAATATTCAAACTAGACAAAGCCGAATTTTTAGTTTGTCCGCTTCCTCCTCCTAATGCGCTAAATGCAAAAGAATCATTATTCTTATCTGCAAATATTGGTGTTCCATCTATAACATACAATGGTTCGTTGCCATTTATAGAAGTAATACCCCTAATTTGAACAGAGATCCCTCCTCCAGGCGTACCTGAATTTTGAGTCACATTCACACCTGCTGCTTTTCCTACAAGTGCTTGATCAATAGAAGTAAAAGGCTTGTCTTGAATTTCTGAAGCTTTTATAGATGAAATTGCCCCTGTTAAATCCTTTCTTTTTGCCGTTCCGTAACCAATGACAACAACTTCATTTAATGTTTTTATGTCTTCTTTTAGACTTACATTTAATACTGATTTGCCATCAGATGTTATCTCTTTTGTTTCGAAACCAATGAAACTAAATACGATTTTAGATTTTGGCGGAACTTTGTCTAATGTAAAAGAACCATCAAAACCAGTTGTGATACTTATAGCAGTTCCTTTGACTGCAACATTAACGCCAGGCAAAGGCATCCCTGCCGATTCCACTTTGCCTTTAATTGTCTGTCCGAAAAAGGAAAATCCAGACAGTATTAAAACTAGCGTTACTAATTTTTTAAATAGTGTTTTTTTCATGAAAAATTTGTTTTGGTTAGTTTTTTTTAGTGCTTGTACATCTTCTAATAATCAATATTTTGAATTTCTTTCCTTAAGGGTAAATTTCTTTTTTAGGAAAATAAAATTCAAATATTTTAAAAAATATACATGTCCAAAACTACCGTGTTCACTACCGAAATTATAACACGCATGATGCATAATCTAGCAAATTTGTTGCAGAAATGATCCAAAAACTCATTAATTACAGCCTATGACAGATTGATAATGCAAAATGTTTTTTTGTCACATTCATACAAAAACACCGGTATTAATTTATTATCAAAAAGAATTATAGAGATAAATGTCTTTTTGATAATAGTTAAGGAAATTGTAATGAATATAAGAGGGGCAATATAATTTAATGATTCTATCTAGTTTTAAAAGACGTGATAGGAGGACTGTTTTCCTATTTATATTGACTTTATAATAGAAGTTTTTAGCGTCAATTTATATTTATAAGTGCTATAATTTCACTGAATTCAGAAGCAAAAAAAAAAGACAATTCATCTTTGAATTGCCTTTTTTTTCGTTGTTTAATTAATCATTTTCATCGATTTGATCATCGTCATTTTTATGGGTAGGAAGATGTCCATATTTTTCCTTAAAGCACTTTGTAAAATAGGAAGGCGAAGTAAATCCTACTTTATAACTAATTTCATTGATGTTATCATTACCTAACGCAACCAATTCTTTAGCTTTTTCCAATCGTACATTTCTAATAAACTCATTTACGGATACACCAGTAAGTGTTTTTATTTTTCGATAGAGTTGACTTCTGCTCAAGAATAATTTTGAAGCCAATACTTCGACACTTAAATCCGATTCGTTGATATTTTCATGGATGAAATTCAATGCTTTTTGGATAAACTCATTGTCTACTGTAGTAGTTTTAGCTTTTGCTTTTTTAGTAATTCCATGATAGAATTTATTAAACATGATTTGCCTACTTGTGAGAAGTTGTGCCAAGCTGGATTTTAAAATATCCATGTCAAAAGGTTTGCTCAAATAGATATCGGCACCAGAATCTATTCCTTCCAGTTTGTCTTTAACCATAGCTTTTGCAGACAACATCAATAACGGAATATGACTTGTTTTGATGTCTTTTTTTATGTTTTTACAGAATTCTAAACCATTCATGATAGGCATAATAACATCCGTCATAATTATATCTGGAGATTTTTCTAGAGCCAGCTCTAATCCTTTCTGTCCATTTTCGGCAACAAGCACTTTATACTCTTTTTTTAATTCATTTTTTAAGTAATTCCTCAATTCCGTATTGTCTTCTACAATAAGGAGGGTGTGTACTTTTTCTGAAATGAGTTCACTAGGTTTCTCTTTGTTTAGCATAGATAAAAGATGGGGAGTTATTTTCCCTTGTCTTTTGAATGTTTCTTTGACTATTTCATTTTCGGTAAAGAAATCATTTCCAAGTGGAAAAGTAACTGTAAATGTTGATCCAATTCCCAATTCACTTTCGACTTCAATTTTTCCTTTATGCAGTTCAACAAATCCTCGAACAACCTCTAATCCAATTCCGGTACTGCCATAATAGGCTTTACTTAAATTGTTTACTTGATAAAAACGGTCAAATATTCTTTTAATATCTTTTTTGTCTAATCCAGCACCAGTATCGGCTATTGCGATTTCAAAACAAGGAATTTCCTTTTCAATATTGGTCAACGGGAACTGCTCTGTTTTTTGTGAGGCATTTATTTGAACTTTTATAAATCCATGATCAGCAGTAACTTTAAACGCATTTGATACAATATTAAAAATAATTTTTTCAAGCATTTTTGGGTCTAACCAATCGTACAATTCGATTGTATTTGATTCAAAAACCAATGTAATTCCTCGGCTAGAAGCTTCTTCATCAAAATAACTAATGATGTCTTTGGTAAAACCAACTACTTCTATTTTTTGAACTTGTACAACAACTTGATTGAACTGTAATTTATTGAAATCCATCAATTCATTGATCATTTTTGAAAGGCGATCTGAACTTTTGTGCATGATTCGTAGTTTATGCACAACATCATGAGGCAATTCTAAACTTTTATTTTTTATAAGATCAGTCAGTGGATTTAGGATCAATGTCAAAGGCGTTCTGAATTCATGGGAGATATTCGTAAAAAACTGAAGCTTTTTAGTATTTAATTTTTCTATTTGGACGGCTTTATCTCTTTCAAATTTAACGGCTTGCTTTTCCTTAAATCGATTTTGAAAATACTTATTTATGGTATAAAAGGCTCCTGCAAGGAGTATAAGATAGAAAAAATAGGCCAAAGATGTTCTCCACCAAGGCGGTAAAACTTCAATATAGAGTTGCAAGGGTTTCTGATTCCAAATACCGCCTCGTGCAGCCGCCTTTACTTTGAAAACATATTTACCAGGAGCCAAATTGGTATAAGTTGCCGAGCGTTTATTGCCTACAAAATTCCAATTTTTCTCAAAACCTTCTAGATAATAGGCATATTCATTGGTACTTGGATAGGAATAATTGAGACCAATATATTCAATGGTAAATACTGATTGGTCGTAGCGAAGCGTAATATGATTGGTTTCGGATATTACTTTTGATAAAGGAGATTCTGGCTCATTTGGATGAATTGACTTGTTGAATAATTTAAAATCATCCAAATAAAGCAATGGCTCCTTTATGTTGTTGGACGTTTTATTCGGATTGAAATAATTTATTCCTTCATAACTTCCAAAATACAAATCGCCATTTTTATCATTAAAGACCGCGTTATTGTTAAAGTCGTTGCTTAAAAGTCCATCATCAGTCGAGAAATTTACTGCTTTTTTGTTTTTTAAGTCTAATTTGGTTATCCCTGTTTTTCCGCTAATCCAGATAGCTCCATCACTAGATTCAGTTATGGCAACCACTAATTTTTCTTTGAACCCTGAAAAATCAGTGTACCCAGCTAATTTATTGTTTTTTCCATCATAACTAAACAAACCAGAACCAGCTGTTCCTATCCAGAGAATCTTGTTTTTGGATTCATATAAAGATAAAATCGTATTGCTGCTTTTATTGGATTTTATGCTTTTGGACATTACATCTTTCATTGATACAACAGAGAAAGTTGTATTTGGATTCCTGCGAACTTGGTACAAACCATCTATTGTAGCGACCCATATTACATTTCTTGAATCTACTAAAACCTTTCGAATGTTAGCGGTGTTTAAATTGTTAGTGACAAATGGTTTTGAATCACAATGGCGAAATTCATTTTTTAGAGGGTCATAATAATGCAATCCTTTCATGTAGGAACCTATCCAAATTATTCCTTTTGAATCCTCCGAAAAACTAAAAATTTGGTCTGATGTTAAACCAGTTGTGTTTTTTGAAGTAAAATTGATAAATGTTTTAGATCCTTTTTTCAAAAAATAAATACCATCATTCCAACTTCCTAGCCAAATATTCTGCTTGCTATCTATAAAAACAGTTAGGATATTAGTACTAGTAAGCCCAGAATAATTTTTGGTATCTTGATTGTTAATGTGCTTAAAAACTTTAGTTGAAGGATCTAGAATATCGACTCCACCACCCTCCATGCTAATCCATAACTTACCAGAATTGTCTTTTTCAATCCCGGTAACGGAGCTTGTTTGCAAAGAGTTCGTATTGGTCGGAAGGCTTTCTATAGCGTTGAATTTGGCGTGTCGCTCATCAAAAATCCCAACTCCTTTGTTGTAATACCCTAACCAAATGCGTTTGTCTTTGTCTGAATATAATGACCAAATGGAATTGGATTTTAGACTATGGCTGTCAGATTTACTATTTAGATACCGATGTATTATGGAGCCTTTATCATTGATTAAAAATAGTCCGTCATTTTCGGTACCACACATAAGAGTATGAGAATTGACTCCAATTACCGATAATATTTTATTATTAGAAATTCGGAATGCATCTATTTGAGCTGTTTTTTGATTACCCGAAATTTTAAGTAATCCGCTTGAAAGAGTTCCAATCCATAAATTTTCTTTTGCATCAATAAATAAGGATTCTATAGGATCTGTAACCTTTATTTTTTTTGTATTCCATGTTGCTTGCTTAATCTTATTATTCCTAGAATCATATTCTACTAACCCTAAATCTGTGCCTAGATAGAGGATTCCTTTTTTGTTTTTTACAAAACAATTAATCTTACTATTGCTGTTTAAAGTTGAGTTTAATTGTACAGTCACAGTTTTTAAAGTCTTCAAATTTAATCTGAATAACCCATGTGCATAAGTTCCTATTAAAAGATTCCCTCTATTATCCTGAATAATACTTTTTACTGTTATTGGACTTTTATATCCAATCGAAAATGCATTTTTCAAGTCTATATTTTCGAATTTATTTAGATTTCGGTTGTACAAACACAGTCCTTCATCAGTGCCAACCCAAAGCCTATTGTAGATGTCAATGTAGGTTGCATAAATTAAATTGCTATTTATTGCGTTCTTGTTTTTCCAATCGTATTCGTAGTTGATATAATTTACACCATCATATTTATACAATCCTGCGCCGTCCGTACCAAACCACATAAACCCATAATGATCTTGAGAAATACTCGAAACAGCTCTTTTTGATATTCCTTCTTTGATAGTTAGAAACTGAAAATTCTCGAATTTGTTTTGAGAAAACAAACTCGGTACAATAAAAAGGAAAAAGAGTAATACAGTGCCGTTTTTGTTGCTGAACATTGTAATATAATTAGGGTTTAAATAGCCATGCAATTTATATCAAAAAAACAGATAATCGAATTGTTATGTACGTTTTGATTAGTAAATCTTGATTGCTAACTATTCGATTTTAGTAAAAAAACTATTCGTAAATGATAACAAAGAAAATTTCGTCACAAATTCGCAAACTTCACAATTCTATATAAAAAGAATTGATTTTGAAGATTTGCGAAATCCATGACGAAAAATACTTTAAATTAATCGTTTGTTATTTTAGAAATAAAACCTGCAAACTCTTAAGTGAGAATGGCATTATACTCGAATAGACAAATGAATTATTGTATAAAAGGTACTCTATTGCAATTCAAAACTACTTTCTAGTCCTTTATCTGAGCTTCCTCCGACCATAATTTTGAAGGTTCCTGCTTCTACTAAATAGTTTCCATCGTTGTCAAAAAAGCCAAGTTCTTTATCTGTTAAAGTAAAAGTTATAGTCTTAGTTTCTCCTTTCTTCAAATCGATTAACTCAAACCCTTTTAGTTCTTTTACCGGTCTTGCCAAGCTTGCTGACTCGTCATGAATATAGAGTTGAGCTACCTCTTTTCCGTCATAATTTCCAGAATTTGTAATAGCTACTGAAACTTGTACTGGCTCCCCTTTTGCGAAAGCGGTTTTATTTATTTTTAAATTTTTATATTCAAAAGTGGTGTAGCTCAGTCCGAAACCAAAAGGAAATTGTGGTGTTTTCTCTACATCGGTATAATGGGACCAAAATACATTTTTATCAACATTTGTAGGCCTTCCGGTGTTATAGTTGTTGTAATAAATAGGACATTGACCTACGTTTCTTGGAAAAGACATGGGTAGTTTACCGCTAGGATTGTAATCTCCGTACAGCACTTGAGCCACCGCATTTCCGGTTTGTGTTCCCAGATGCCAAGCCTCAACAATGGTAGGAATATGTGTTGCTGCCCAAGGAATTGATAAGGGTCTGCCATTGTTTAAAACCAAAACTATGTTGGGATTTACTTTGTAAATAGCTTCTAATAATTCTTGTTGGTTACCGGGTAAATCCAGATTGGTTCTACTGCGTGCTTCTCCTGATTGAAATCCGTGTTCTCCCAAAACCATGATTACCACATCAGCATTAGCCGCTACTTTTTTGGCTGCTTCAAATCCGCTTGTATCAGTGGTGTTAAAAACCAATTCGTCTAAGAAAGTAGTTTTCCCAACGGTTAAATCAGATCCTTTTTCATAGGTTAATTGATTGTCTTTGTATTGTTGCATCCCTTCTAAAACTGAAACAGCAGTATTGTCATCCGAGGCAATTCTCCAACTTCCCAATGGGCTGTTTTTATCATTGGCCAAAGCACCAATTAATGCGATTTTTTGTCCTGACTTTTTTAGCGGAAGCAATCCTTTTTCATTTTTCAAAAGGACAATCGATTTTTTGGCCATATCCAAAACACCTTCGTTATTGGCCTTGTTACCTATAGTTGCTTTTTCACGTTTTTCGTCACAATATTTGTAAGGATCATCAAACAATCCTAATTCGAATTTTACACGCAATATTCGACGAACGGCATCGTCAACCAAAGTTTCTTTTACTTTGCCAGTTTTTACTAAATTGACCAACTCTTCTACAAATAAATGGGATTCCATATCCATATCAGAACCGGCGTTTACTGCTTTTTGGGTTGCTTCTGCGCCATCTTTTGCAAATCCGTGCGCTATCATTTCACGAACAGAAGCCCAGTCTGAAACCACAAACCCATCAAATTTCCATTTTCCTTTTAGAATGTCTCTTTGCAAAAAGGAATTTCCAGTGGCAGGAATGCCATTGAGGATATTAAAAGAGTTCATAAAGGTACGTACACCCGCATCTACAGCCGCTTTAAACGGAGGTAAAACCGTGTTGTATAATTTTGAATTGCTAATATCTACCGAATTATAATCACGACCGGACTCAACAAAACCATAAGCAGCAAAATGTTTGGCACAAGCCGCAATCGTATTTACTTTAGCTAAATCAGCTCTGGAATCTCCTTGAAAACCAGTTATTCTTGCCGTAGCGATTTTACTTCCTAGATACGGATCTTCCCCTGCTCCTTCCATGACACGACCCCAACGGGCATCATTAGAAATATCGACATTAGGTCCAAAAGTCCAGTTAATCCCAACAGCCGAGGCTTCATCTGCCGCTATTTGAGCTGATTTTTTTATCGCTTCCATGTCCCAACTTGCCGCTTCTGCCAGCGGAATTGGACTTAATGTTTTGTACCCGTGAATTACGTCAAACCCAATAATTAACGGAATTCCCAAACGGGTTTCTTCGACCGCAATTTTTTGAACGGCTCTCACTTCTTTTGTCCCACGAACCGTTAGCATCGAACCTACCCAACCATCACGCAAATGCTTGTATTTTAATTCGGCATTTCCTCCTTTTGGCGCAGGCCCTGTTACTTCCCAAAAACCATTGTATTGGTTCATTTGTCCAACCTTTTCTTCCAGAGTCATTTGCTTCATTAGCAAATTGATGCGTTCTTCTGTTGGTTTTGTTTTGTCTAAATGGGGCTTTTTCTGTGCGTTAATAGTTCCAATAGTTAGTAAGGCATAAAGTCCTATTATTATTGCTTTTTTATGTATCATGGTTCTTATTTAATTTTCTTTTGAGGTATAATTGTGGTACCTGATAAATTACATTTTTTAAGGGAATATTTGAAAATCCGCATCAATCTGCGTGAAAATAGCACGCAGATTTTTGCAGATTTTATCAAATTTGAGTATAAAAAAAATTATTTTTTAAAGGCAAATTCTTTAATACTCCAATGAAACGGGTATATTGTATACATTATTTAAATTGGTCTCTTATATACTGTAACATCATCTACCCACATCATAACAGTTGTAAATAAATTTATTTTATTTGGATCTATAAAACTCGAGTCATTCGATCCTACATTCATATTTAAAATGATATTATGCGGTCCGAAATTATTCAAATTAAGCTTTGATACGCTGCTATTAGTGTATGTAGAAACAGTTACATTATCTAATTTTATAGTTACTGTTACCACATTGTTTTTCACACTCCAAAATGATTCGTATAAATGCCATCCGTTATTTCCGTTTACATCAAATGAAGGATAAGCTCTTTCTGCTGCGTTTCCTAATTGGTTCGTACCAGAAGCTGTACCATAAAAAAGATTAGAAGTAAAACGAGATACATTTGGCGCAAAAGAATAAGCTTCCATGACGTCAATTTCTCCTTGAACTGGCCAAGCATTTTCTTGAACACTCCAGAAAGCTGGCCACGCTCCATAAGTATCTGTGAATGATTTATAATTGGCACCGTCCATAGCTATTAATTTAATATTAGCAGATAACATGTATTCTGTATTGTTTTCTGGTTTGTACTGATAATTAGATTTAATCAAACCCGATTGATATTTAGTTGCACTCAATTTTGTAGTCTTAATTTCTAAACATCCTTTTCCGTCTCTTGTTTGTATGGTAGGTACAGAACTGTTATAATCGCAATACTTAGAGTTATAATCCGTACGTTGCGCCTTTGTCCATTGCGAAAGTGTAGCACCTGCATTAAACGTATCTTCAAATTGCTTTATCCATGGGGCAGCGGCGACTTTACTTGTGTTGCTACTCATACTTGCCGATTGGTTTTCTACTTCTGGAGCTAGATTATCCGAGCAGGATACAAATCCTAATAAGCAGGTTAATGATAATGAGAGCAGACTTAATTTTTGCATAATTTTTTTGTTAATAGTTAATTTTGGTTTGTTTTAATAATTAAAGTTGTTTTAATACGACTATAGTTGTGTTCTTATTAGTAGTACTATTTCGAAAATTCATTATCGGAAATTAGTGGTTCACAATAACTAGTGTGTGCTAAAACAGTAAAATTATTATTATAAAAGTAGATTTATATTAAAAACTCAGGTAGCAGATTTGATGCATTATATAAAACAAATGATGTATATAAGCGTCAGATATTCAATTTTTAAATTATAAAGCTGAAAAAACACTAAAAGTTGATATGAAATAAAAAATCAATTACCATTAAAACAAGAATCAGATATTTTAAAAACGATACTACTCAAATAATTATTTTAGAAACAACTATTAAAATCATAGTCTCAAAAAAATTAAAGAATAGTATACTGCATTACTTTCTTTGTCATACTATGAAATTACCAATACTTATTCTGTTAAAATTTGTATTGGATTACGCATTGTCATTTTTTTAAATCATCTAAAAAAGGTTCTAAAATTGTCCTATTCCGAAACTAGTGATCACTTTATAACGAAAAAACTTGGTCAATTTGGCCATTTTCCCCACTAAACACTTATTTTAAATATTATGAAGCGTAAAGACCTTTTTTTAATTCATTTGCTTAAATTTATTTTTTGATATAAATTGTTTTGATTTTTGTACTTTTATACTTGTATGAAAGCATCTGTGGAATTTCCTGGTCCGGTATTAAAATCAATCCTAAAACAGAGAGGGTTTAAAGTAAGCTGGAATGAAGTTAAAAAAAGCACACCATCAGCCTTCGGTCGTCGTCATTTTTATTTAATACTGCTTAGCATAGGCAATAGTAAAATACATTATGACGACCGGGTAATACATCTTGACGGAGTATATCTTTTTTTTGCTAATTCACGCGTACCATATGCCACAGAAATTCTTTCCGAAAAACATACCGGATATTCATGTGTTTTTACGGAAGAATTTATTAAGCCACTTGAACGGCTGGAAAACCTCCAGCAATCACCTCTATTTCAACTAAACTCAAACCCGGCGTTTCAACTTAACGCTGAGCAACAAACTAAGCTTGCCGGATTTTTTGATACCATGATTGCAAGTGACTCGACAGACTACCTTTATAAAGACGATCTTATGCGTACTTACATCGAGTTAATAATCCACGAGGCACTACAGATGCGGCCAGCAGAAAATTTCATACAATCCAAAAACGCTTCTTTAAGAATAGTTAACCAATTCATGGACATTCTCGAGCGGCAATTCCCAATAGAAAATCTAAGTGAACCATTAAAGCTTAAAACAGCACAGGACTACGCAAGCCTGCTTTCCATACATGTAAACTACCTCAATCGTACTGTTAAGGAAATTACAGGAAAATCTACTACCGCCATTCTTGCTGAACGCATTACTGCAGAAGCAATAACATTACTGCGACATACGGATTGGAGCATTTCAGATATCGCTTATACTTTAGGATTTGAATATGCCAATTATTTCAGTAATTTTTTTAAAAAGACAACGGGGAATATTCCTAAGTTTTATCGGGATCACTAGGTTTGAATTTTATACTTCTTGGTTTGAATCGTTTAGATTTTCAAGGGTAATTCTTTCATAAATTTACGTTATTAAATGGATAATATAAAAAACATAAATAGATGAATAAAATAACCGGAAAAATGATTTTCAAACCAGCATTTGAATACATTGACAATGGAATTGAACACGGAGTACTAAGTCCTTTTGAAACTAAAGAAACAATTTTGAAAAAGGGGGAACAAATAGCTCCCGGCTTTAAGCCTCTTGATTGTGATATTCGCTTTTTAAAAGATGTCCCTGTAAAAATGCGGGACGGTATTACAGTCTATACCGATATTTTTCTGCCTGTTACCGAAGAAAAAGTTCCCACACTGATTGCATGGAGTCCTTATGGAAAAAGTGCAGGAACAGCTCCTCGTTATGTTGGTTTGTTTAATATGCTTGGAATGAGAAATGCGTGGGGTTCAGGTTTAACAAAATTTGAAGCACCCGATCCTGCCTATTGGGTTCAGCACGGTTATGCCGTATGTAACCCAGACGCACGCGGAATTGCAAATAGCGAAGGTGACACAACAATGATTGGTTCACAAGAAGCAGAAGACTGTTACGATCTTATAGAATGGCTGGCAGCACAAGATTGGTCAAACCAGAAAACAGCATTATCAGGAACTTCTTATTTGGCTTTTTCACAATGGTTTATTGCTGCAGGCCAACCGCCACATCTAACTTGTATAAGTCCAACGGAAGGTTTACAGGATGCTTATCGCGATTTGGCATATATCGGTGGGATCCCTGACCCAAATTTTCTTCACCGTCTGCAAATAAATCACGTAAGTGCTACAGGTGCAAAACGGGAAGATATGGTTGCTGAAATGGAAGCTTATCCATTGGCAAACTGCGATTTGTGGGAAGACAAGGTAGCCGATGTTTCCAAAATTACTGTACCGGCATATATCGTAGCAAGTTATTCTAATACACTTCACACCATGGGAACTTTCCGCTCATGGCGTTCGATAAGTTCTAGTGAAAAATGGCTCCGTATTCACGATACCCAAGAGTGGCCTGATTATTATGCTACCGAATCTACTGAAGAACTCCGCAAATTCTTTGATTATTATTTGCTTGGGAAACAAAATAGTTGGAAAAAAACACCGACCGTGCAATATTCTATTTTAGATTTTCATGGCGGTAACCGTACTGGACTTACTGCTGAAACTTTCCCTCCGAAAGAATCGGAATTACAGCGCTACTACATGAGTGGCAGAACAAGAACTTTACAATTAACTCCGAATGAAAACGAATTACCATTACGTTATTTTCCAGAGGCTTTGCCGTGTCGTGTATCCTTCCAGACTGTTTTTGACAAAGACACTACCTTTATTGGCTATCCAAAAGTAAAACTATTTATGGAAGTCGAAAATGCAGACGATATGGATGTATTTGTTTGGGTACAGAAAATCGACAAATTAGGTAATGTATTGAGCGAATTTGTAGTACCTAACCGCAATGCCGCTTTACAGGATTTTACTCAGGACGGAGCTTCTGCATTGCGTTACAAAGGCCCAAGTGGTCGTTTGCGAGCATCTGCCAGACATTTAGACCCAAAACTTTCTACAGACGAAGTACCGGCGTGCAGTTTTGACCGTGTAGAAAAGCTTTCGCCAAAAGAAATCGTAGCATTAGATATTGTACTTAGTCCTATTGGTATGACATATTACGCAGGTGAAACTTTACGCGTGATGATCAGCAGTAAAGACGAAATTGGTTCTGTAATGCCGGGAACTCCGGGCTGTATACCTAATAACAAAGGCGTACATATTCTGTACACGGGCGGCAAATATGCCAGTTACCTACAAATGCCTTTAATGAAATAAATTAATACCATTAATAACTCTTTTTTTTTTGAAAAGGAGTTATTAATGGTAATTATGCAAAATTCAACTATGAAACATTATGTTCATACTGATATGAAAGGGTGGGAAGAACAGCTAATCCCTCAACATTGTATATTTAAAAGATCAAATAAAAGAAGGTCGTTTGTTACTTTCTGGTCCAAGTTTTAATCCAAAAATTGGTGAACAAGAAACCAGAAAAGAAGCTACCCTTGTTTTTCGTGTAGAAGATGAAGAAACACTTCTACAATTAATTAAGCTTGATCCTTATTGGACGGAAGGACTTGTTGCCGAATTTCAAATTACAGAATGGAATCCTATGTTTGGAATGTTAGGAGCATCTGCAGATCAAATAGAAGAGCACCTGGCTAAAAAATGATTCTTACAATAACTTTTCGATTCAAAATTTTAACTTACCCTTTTACTATAAAGCAAAAACGAGGGAAATTATATGATGCGAAAAATCATAATATAATTTTACAAAAACAAACCCTTAAAGTCATCGTTTTTAAGGGTTTGTCTTTTAAAGAAATATTATTTTATATTTATAATAGCATTGATTTTCAAAAACATAAAGATTATTATTCCTTTCGATTACTTTTAATTTTAATCCTATTACGATTTATAGGTAAAATCAATACATAACTACTTAATTTTATCTATAAATCGTAATAGAATTAAATGATCAACCACATTGGAATTTGTAATAATAATTTGGATTATGACATGTTCAAAAATGGCTCTTTTGAAAAAAAATGAAAAAAATATCGATTCTGAAACGCTTGTTTCAAAAATAGTTTTACATTTGCACTTTAAAATTACTCCTAATGGCTCGCTGCGTAGAATTTAACGAAGTTGAAAAAATTGAAAAAGCAATGAATGTCTTTTGGGAAAAAGGATATAATGCTACTTCAATGCAAGACCTCGTGGATGCAATGCAGATCAATAGAAGTAGTTTATATAATACAATTGGCGACAAACACCAATTATTCATGAAATGCATCAGCAATTATTTTGAAACAGCAATGTGCGAAGTAAAGCAAAAAGTGGCCAATGAAAAATCTGCCAAGCAAGCTCTTATCAACATTATTAATGATAAAGCATCTTGGATAGTAGATTGTGAAAAAGGTTGTCTTGGTATTAAAACTATTTTTGAATTAGCACCTGAAGACCTTGTAGTTCGCAACTTAATGAGTAAAAACAATGATATTTTTATTGATTTTTTAGCTGAAACTGTTCAAAAAGCAATGGATAATAAGGAAATGGATGATACCGAAGATGCTGCTTTAATGGCTGAGTATATTATGACATCATTTACTGGTTGGAAACAATCCTATATTCTCCATAGAAATCCAATCAAAATAAAAAAAATGTCAGAATTCCTGATTAAAAATATCTTTAAATAACATCTTTTTTTTTACCTAAATTCTGGAACGTTTATTTCAGATATAATGTTTATTAAGCATACCCTTTTTTTAAATTACAGCATTGATTCTGAAACGTTTATTCCAGAATTAGCGCTGCACTAAAACAATAACCTTTAAATAACAAACAGCATGAATTCTGAAACGATTATTCCAAAAAAAATACTATCTAAGATCAAATTAAATCCAATTCCAATCATGAAAAAAATTACATTATTAAGCTTAATGGCTGTGTTTTTAATCAGCTGTGCAGATAAAACGCAAGCACCCGCTGCTGCGCCCGCTCCAATCCTACCTGTTTTATCCATTAAAAGCTCGGATGCTGTAACAGATGCTGAATATCCAGCTGCTCTACAAGGTACTGTAGATGTAGAAATTCGTCCTCAAGTAAGCGGAAACCTAGAAAAAATTTATGTAGACGAAGGTGCTTATGTTAGCAAAGGTCAAACGCTTTTTAAAATCAACGAACGCTCTTTTCGTGAGCAATTAAACAATGCTTTAGCCAATCTTCACGCAGCAGAAGCGGCTTACTTAAACGCTCAATTAGAAGTCGATAAACTAACTCCATTAGTTCAAAATAAGGTAGTTTCAGACTATCAGTTGAAAACCGCCAAAGCTTCACAAAAAATTGCTGCTGCTAATATTGAGCAAGCAAAAGCAATGGTGGGTTCTGCCAGAATTAATTTAGGATATACAAATGTTACAGCTCCTGTAAGTGGTTACATTGGGAGATTGCCAAAAAAACAAGGAAGTTTGGTTGCTGCAACTGATGTTGAGCCGTTAACCAACTTATCAGATGTACATGAAGTGTACGCTTATTTTTCCTTAGGCGAAACCGATTTTATCAAATTTAAATCCGTTTATGCAGGAAACACACTTGGTGATAAAATCAAAAAATTACCTCCAGTTACTTTAATCCTTGCCGATAATTCAGATTATCCACAATTAGGGAAAATCGATATGGTCGATGGTCAGTTTGATAAAAATACCGGAGCTATAACGGTTAGAGCTACTTTCCCCAATAAAAATGGGACTTTACGCTCCGGAAACACAGGGAAAATTCGATTAGGAGTTCAGCATGACGATGCGATTTTGATTCCACAATCAGCTACGATAGAAATGCAGGATAAAATTTTCGTTTTCACTCTAAACAAAGGAAACAAGGTTAATAAAATGCCAATCACGGTTATCGGTAAAAGTGGGACAGACTATCTTATCAAAGACGGTATAAAATCAGGCGACCAAATCGTGTTAAGCGGTATCGACAAACTTCAGGAAGGACAAGTTATTCAGCCAGAGAAATCAACTGCTAAAGTTGCCCTAGTAATTAACAAAAAATAATTTTACAAAAATGTTCAAAATATTTATACAAAGACCCGTACTGGCAACGGTTATCTCCATATTATTGGTGATATTGGGTATACTTGGGCTTACGAAATTGCCTTTACAACAGTTTCCTGATATTGCACCGCCATCGGTTTTAGTAACGGCAGTTTATCCGGGGGCCAACGCAGAAACGGTTTTGCGTTCCGTTGCACCATCACTGGAAGAATCTATAAACGGTGTAGAGAACATGACGTACATGAGCTCAACAGCCAGCAATGACGGTACTTTAGCAATTACAGTTTTCTTTAAATTAGGAACAAATGCCGATCAGGCTGCGGTAAATGTGCAAAACAGAGTGGCGCAAGCTACAAGTCAATTGCCAGCAGAGGTTGTTCAACAAGGTGTAACCACCGCGAAGCAACAAAATAGTTTCATCATGGCGATTGGTATGTATACTGAGGATGAATCAAAATACGATCAGACTTTTATTGCTAATTATGCCCAAATCAATATCATCCCAGAAATTAAACGTATTCCAGGAGTAGGTTCAGCAAGTATTTTTGGAGGTGTAAAAGATTATTCCATGCGTGTTTGGTTAAATCCAACTCAAATGGCCTCCTATAAAATTACGCCAAATGAAGTAATGGCCGCTATTCAGGATAAAAGTTTGGAAGCTGCTCCAGGGAAATTTGGAGAGCGAAGTAAAGAAGTTTTCGAATATGTTATTAAATACAAAGGAAAACTAACCAAACCCGAAGAATATCAAAATATTGCAATACGTTCTAATGCCGATGGTTCTATACTTCACTTAAAAGATGTAGCGAAAATCGAACTTGGAGCTTATTCCTATAACAGTTTAACTCGTTTGAACGGTAAAAAAGGAGTCGTAATCGGTATCATTCAGTTGGCGGGTTCAAACTCCAATGACATTCAGGTTGCGATTAACAAACTGATGGTAAAATCAGCTAAAGATTTCCCGGCAGGAATAAAACACAATATTTTCTATAGTACTAAAGTTTCTTTAGACCAATCAATAGAACAGGTTGAACATACTTTAATAGAAGCTTTTATATTGGTTTTCATTGTAGTATTTATATTCTTGCAGGATTTTAGATCGACTTTGATTCCGGCCATTGCAGTTCCAGTAGCTATTTTGGGTACGTTTTTCTTCATGCAGTTATTCGGATTCTCGATAAACCTGTTAACATTGTTTGCCTTAATTCTGGCAATTGGTATTGTGGTCGATGATGCGATTGTCGTCGTCGAGGCCGTGCATGCAAAAATGGAACACAAACATCTGTCTCCTAAAGTTGCAACGCACGAAGCGATGCACGAAATTACAGGTGCTATTATTTCCATCACTCTGGTAATGGCCGCGGTATTCCTGCCAGTTGGTTTCATGGAAGGTTCTACTGGAGTTTTCTATCGCCAATTTGCTTTCACAATGGCAATTGCAATTGTAATTTCAGCAGTTAATGCTTTAACCTTAAGCCCTGCCCTTGCCGCTTTGTTCTTAAAAGACAATCATGCTGCAAATGGTGACACTCCCTATGAGAAAAAAGGATTTAAAGAAAAATTCTTTAACGGATTCAATAATAGTTTCAATTCTTTAACGAACCGTTACGTGGGTAGTTTAAGATTTTTGGTTCGCCACAAATGGGTTAGTTTAGGTGGTTTAGCGGTAATTACTTTTGCTACAATTGTAATGGTAAAAACTACGCCTTCAGGATTTATTCCGACAGAAGATCAAGGTTTTATAGCGATTGCAGTTAACACCCCATCAGGAACATCTTTAGACGGAACTCAAAAAGTAATGACTGAAGCTGAAAATATACTAAGCAAATTAGATGCATCAAGAGACGTTACTGCGATTTCAGGTTTTAACTTATTAACGAATTCGACAAGTCCATCTTCGGCAGTTGTTTTTGTTTTGCTTAAACCAAATGAAGAGCGCGGAAAAATCAAAAATATCGATGAAATAATGAACGAGGTTCGTGGTAAATTAGGCGCTATTTCTGGCGGTAGTTTCTTCGTATTTAGTTTCCCGACTGTTCCTGGTTTCAGTAACGTCGAAGCATTAGATTTGGTTCTTCAGGATAAAACTGGCGGTAAACTGGATAAGTTTAGTGGCATTTCCCAAAACTTCATCGGAGAATTGATGAAGCGACCTGAAATTGCAGTAGCTTTTACCAGTTTCAAAGCAGATTATCCTCAATTACAATTGGATATTGATGACGCAAAAGCGGATCAATTGGGTGTAAAAGTAAAAGACATTCTGCAAACCATGCAGGCTTATTTTGGTAGCGCTCAGGCATCAGACTTTAATCGATTTGGTAAATATTACAGAGTGGTTGTTCAGGCAGATATTGCTGATAGAGCTGATCCGTCATCAATAGATCTTGTTTTCGTAAAAAACAAAAATGGCGAAATGGTTCCGCTAAATACTTTGGTAAAACTGACTCGTATTTATGGTTCTGAAACAGCTTCGAGATACAATTTATTTAATTCAATTTCGATCAATGCGATTCCGAAACCTGGTTTTAGTTCAGGTGACGCCATCAAAGCAATCGAGGAAGTGGCTGCTCAACAATTACCCGCAGGTTATAGTTATGAATTCTCAGGACAAACCCGTGAGGAGATTTCTTCCGGAGGTCAATCAGCAACGATTTTCCTTTTGTGTCTGATATTCATTTATTTCTTGCTTGCCGCACAATATGAGAGTTACATTTTGCCTTTAGCGGTAATCTTATCAATCCCTGCCGGAATATTTGGAGTTTTTGTAGCCATCGGCTTGACCGGAATCGAAAACAATATTTATGTACAGGTTGCTCTTGTCATGCTGATTGGATTGCTAGCCAAAAATGCCATCTTGATTGTCGAGTTTGCATCGCAAAGAAGAAAAGCAGGAAAATCATTAGTTGCTGCATCAATAGAAGCTGCAAAATTGAGACTTCGCCCAATTATCATGACATCTCTAGCCTTTGTCGTGGGGTTAATCCCAATGATGAGTGCCACAGGACCATCAGCTCAAGGAAATCACTCGATTAGTATTGGTGCTGCTGGAGGAATGGTTTCAGGAGTAATACTTGGGTTGTTAATCATCCCGGTTTTATTCATCGTATTCCAACATTTACAAGAAAAGGTTACTGGAAAACCACTAGCCGTAATTCATAACGAAGAAAAATAAAAAATGGAAAATTATATAACCACAATTCTGATGACAGTTTTTGTTATCATCGCATACATATCCTATAGAGTTTCGAAAGATCTTGAAACTAGAAAAGACACCTGTTCAGAAATTTAATGCCGAAAAGTAAAATGAAAAATTATATAACCAAAATTGTGATAATAGTTATTCTATTCACCACATTCATATCCTGTAAAGTTTCGAAGGATATTGAAACTCCAAAAGATGCCTTTCCTGAGAATTTCAGGAATGCATCGGTTTCAAAAGATACTTCAAGTATTGGCGATTTAGAGTGGAAAAATTTCTTTACTGAAAAAGATATCGTAAAACTGATAGACAGTGCTATTACAAAAAATAACAATTTGCAGATTGCAGTCAAAAATATTGAAATTGCACACTATCAATTAACGCAGGCAAAATGGGGAAATATTCCAGAAGCAAATCTTTTTGTGAATGTAAGTTCCAATCGCCCTTCTGAAAATAGTTTCAACGGAATTAACTTAAATCAGGCTTTAAATGAAAAGCATATTGAAGATTATTCCGCTGGAATCGGACTTTCGTGGGAAGCAGATATCTGGGGTAAAATCCGCAGTCAGAAAAAAAGTGCTTATGCAGGATATCTTCAATCAGAAGAAGTAAAAAAAGCATTGCAAACTACTATTGTTGCTAATGTTTCCAAAGAATATTACAATCTTTTGATGCTTGACTCTCAATTAGAAATTGCCAAAAAAAACCTGAAACTAAATGACAGTACAACCAATATCATCAAATTAAAATATGATGCAGGTCAGGTTACTTCATTAGCCATCCAGCAATCGGAAGCACAAAAACTAACTGCAGCACAATTAATTCCGTTATTGGAACAAAATATTGCCATTCAAGAAAATGCGCTTAGTGTATTGACTGGTTCGTTTCCAAGTTCAAAAGAAAGAACAATTACACTAAATTCAATTCAGCTAAAAGAGAATTTAACGACAGGAATTCCATCTTCATCAGTAAGACAAAGACCTGATGTGAAAAATGCTGAATTGGCCTTACTTAAAGCAAATGCCAACGTAGGAATTACAAAAGCAAACTTATATCCTTCCCTTAAAATTACGGCAAGCGGAGGTTTAAATTCTTTTGCAACAAGCAACTGGTTTAACATTCCTGCTTCGTTATTTGGAACTGCTCTCGGCGGATTAACACAGCCGTTGCTAAACAGCAAAAAGATAAGAACACAATATAATATTGCTAAAGTTGAAAGAGAAAAAGCAGTTTTAAACTTCCGACAATCGGTTTTGGTTGCCGTTAGTGAAGTATCAGATGCTTTGGTAAAAATAGAAAAGCTGGAAAGACAACAATTCTTTCTTAAAGAGCGTGTAAAAACATTACAACAAGCGATAAAAAATTCGAATATGTTGTTTAAAAACGGAATGGCAGACTATCTCGAAGTAATTACAGCACAAGCTAATATATTACAAAGTGAGTTGGAATTGGCGAATATTAAACGGGAACAATTAACCGCAAATATCGAATTATACCGATCATTAGGTGGAGGTTGGAAATAAGATTATTTTAAAAACAGCATCATTCTAAATTTAAGAAATGATGCTGTTTTAAAACATATTTTTCTACAAGATTTCATTTAGGAAACTTCCAATTACTTAATTAAAATTCTCATATTTCTGTTGTAGTAGTTTTGTCAAGGCACTTTCGGTTTTAGAATCCAATTGCTGTGATGCAAAATGTTTCCACATCCCATCGATATAAATCAGTAACAATTCAGCTTCCAAAACTGGATTTTCGTACTGCAATTTAGAAAAAGCTACTGTTAGTTTTTCGTAACAAGGTTTCATAAAAATATCATGGTATTTTTGAGAAAGTGAATTTAATGCAATGATTTTATGTTGCATTTTCCAAAAATCGGGATGCGAATCTACCAAAATTCGGGGAACCTCAACGATTTTCAAAATGTATTGCAATCCGTTTTCGTCATTCAAATAATTGGAAATTATTTTTGCCGCTTCTTGATAGCCATGTTTAATAATCTCTTCCAGTAATTTTTCTTTCGTACCAAAATGCCTAAAAATCAAAGCCTCAGAAGTTTCCGCCTCAGAAGCTATTGATTTTGTAGAAGTGGCTCGCTCTCCATTTTCTGTGAACAGTTTTAGAGCAGCGTCGAGTATGTCCTTTTTTTTGTTCATCTGGAAATTAATTAAAGTGCGAGCATTTTTATATTTTAAACTCTTTCTATGATTACGGCATATCCTTGTCCCACACCAATACACATGGTTGCCAAAGCATATCGTTTTTGCAAACGTTGCAACGATAAAGCTGCGCTGTAAACAATTCTGGTTCCTGACATTCCCAGTGGATGTCCCAAGGCAATTGCTCCTCCATTCACATTAAATCTGGAATCATTGTCTTGAAGTCCCATAGCTCTGGTACAAGCCAAACTCTGGGCTGCGAAGGCTTCGTTCAATTCAATAATATCGATATCATTCAATGTTAATCCGGCTTTTGCCAATGCTTTTTGCGTTGCAGTGACAGGACCAATTCCCATAATTCGAGGTTCAACACCTACAACCGCCGAACTTACGATTCGGGCTAACGGTTTTAAATTGTATTTTTTTACAGCCTTTTCAGAAGCAATAAAAGTAGCTGCAGCACCATCATTCAATCCCGAAGCATTTCCTGCAGTAACCGTTCCATCTGCTTTGAAAGCCGGTTTTAATTTTGCCAATGTTTCAGTTGTTGTACTGGCTCTGACGAATTCATCTTTGGAAAAAACAATTGGTTCGCCTTTTCGCTGCGGAATGCTAACCGGAATAATTTCTTGCGCCAAAACACCATTTTCTTGCGCTTTTGCCGCTTTCATCTGTGAATTGTAAGCAAAAAAATCTTGGTCTTCCCGACTGATATCGTACAAATCCACTAAATTTTCGGCAGTAATTCCCATAGGATCTACGCCGTACATTTGTTTCATTTTTGGGTTTACAAAACGCCAACCAAAACTGGAATCTTCCATTTTAGAATCGGTTCCATATGCCTTGGATGATTTTGAAATCACCAATGGACCGTGCGTCATATGCTCTACTCCGCCGGCAATAAAAATATCGCCATCTCCAGCTTTAATCGCTCTTGCTGCACCAATAATAGCTGACATTCCAGAGGCACACAATCTATTTACCGTTTCTCCCGGAACTGTAACTGGTAATCCCGCCAGCAATGATGCCATTCGAGCCACATTACGATTGTCTTCTCCGGCCTGATTGTGACAGCCTAAGATGACATCATCAATAGCGGCGGGTGGAATATTTGGATTTCTATTTACTAATGCTGCAATGACAATTGCCGCCAAATCATCTGCTCTGACAGCAGAAAGTGTTCCTCCAAAACTTCCTATTGGCGTTCTGATTCCATCAATTATATATGCTTCTGTATTCATTTTTATTACTTTTAAATTATAATTCTTCTTGCGGAAGATTTGCTTTTTTTCTCCAATAATTAATTACCGCTGATGTAATAATGGTAATCGATAATCCAATGAAACATCCGGTAGTCACCGATACAAACCGTTCCACTGCTCCTAACCATAACATTTGTTTTTGTTCATGAATCAATACAATGATGAGTGCTACAATTGCTGTTCGCGCCACATTCATCAGATTAAATAAATAACAAGTAGCTATAGAAAGTATAATACCCAACACTAACGTATAAATATTTGGAGCATGAATAAAAAAGCAAAGCAATCCTATTCCGGAGCCAATTAGGTTCGATTTAAACCGCTCAATAGACAAACGACGTGCATCTTTTGCCTCGGGCGATATAACCAAAATAATAGAAAGCAGCGTCCAATACAGTTCATATTCTGGAAAACTCAGATACAATTGGTAGCCGATTAAAAAACCAATGATGCATTTGAATCCATAAATAATTAAATCAGAACCAATACTGTACCGCACTAATTTATTGAACATCTGTTTGTTTTATGTTAGCTTATCAGGATAGAAAAAAGCTTATCCTTCTATCCCAACAATTTGTTTTGAAGACAGTTGCTCTACAAATGTCGCTTCCGTTTTTTCTCGAACTTCTTCTAAAGTTGCTCCCG
Source organism: Flavobacterium cryoconiti (assembly GCF_048158645.1). Lineage (NCBI taxonomy): Bacteria > Pseudomonadati > Bacteroidota > Flavobacteriia > Flavobacteriales > Flavobacteriaceae > Flavobacterium > Flavobacterium cryoconiti. The sequence goes on from NZ_JBLNKW010000002.1 coordinate 77,142, forward strand.
GCATTAATTCTATCAAAGTCAATTTGCCATCAATATATTTGAAAACGGCCAATTCCGTAATCACCATATCAACAGACCCTAAAGTCGTCAAAGGCAAAATACAAGTGGGTACAATTTTAGAACTTCCATCTCTGTTGTTGTGATTCATCGTAATAATCAATGTTTTTGCACCTGAGGCCAAATCCATTGCTCCACCAACTCCTAATAAAGGTTGGCCCGGAACAGCCCAATTCGCCAGATTGGCATGCTCATCCACTTCTAAACCACCCATTACAGCAATATCAACATGTTTTCCACGAATCATGGCAAAAGAATCTGCACTGTCAAAATAACTACTTCCCGCTACTGCTGTAACTGGAATTTTTCCCGCGTTAACCGGATAATCCATTGCTCCTCCTCCATCTACAGGTTCTGGACCAACGCCTAACATTCCGTTTTCAGTATGTAAAATAACACCGTGTTCTGGTGTAATTAAATCAGCAACTAAGGTTGGAATTCCGATTCCTAAATTGACTACATCACCTTTTTTCAATTCCTGTAACGCGCGTTTGGCCATATTCATGCGGTCTTCACTCACTTTTTTACCTTTACTGACTGATGCCGATGAACCTAAATCTTCCAAAGTAAGTGTCGCCTGAACCAAGTAATCGATATAGCATCCCGGTGTGTGAATGTAATTGGGATCTAAAGTGCCTTCCGGAACGATTTCTTCTACCTCCGCAACAACCAAATCAGCTGCTGTTGCCATAGCGCGATTGAAATTTTGCTCTGTCATACGATAGATTAAATTTCCTGCCGTATCCGCTTTCCAAGCTCTGATAAAAGCTACGTTTCCACGAATTCCTTTCACAAAAACCTGTTCTACACCATCAATAACTTTAGTTTCTTTCCCCTCTGCAATAGGGGTTCCAGCGGCAGTTGGCGTATAAAAACCTCCTATTCCTGCACCTCCGGCTCTTAAGGCTTCCGCCAAAGTTCCCTGCGGTATCAATTCATATTCCACTATTCCATCCTGAGCCGCTTTCACCGCTTCGGGATTGCTGGTAAAAAAAGAACCGATCATTTTTTTCAATTGTCCGTTTCGTAACAAACGTCCGCCCCCAATTCCCGCTTCACCTACATTGTTTCCAATAAAAGTGATATTTTTAGTTTCCGTTTTCGATAAAGCATCCATTAAATGGACAGGATTTCCCGTCATCCCAAAACCACCTTGCAATAAGGTATCTCCATCTTTTACGAGTGCTGCGGCTTGTTCGGTTGTTATTTGTGGAACTGTTTTCATATTTTAATTTTTAATAAATTCAATAAGTAGTTTTGTAAAATCATCAGCCTTTTCAATATTTGAAATATGAGCCGTTTTTAAGGCAGCCAATAACGAATTTGAGATTTTTTCCATTAGAAAATCACCCTCTTTTACGGTTGTCACCAAATCCTCTGTTCCGGAAATAATTAGGGTTGGTACTGGAATTTTGGAAACTTGATCTGTAAAATCAGCATCCCGAACAGCAGCACAACATGAACTATATCCTGATAATGGCGTTTGCACAAACATTGCTAAAACCGCCTCAACCTCATTTTTATTTTCGCTGACAAATTCCGGTGTGAACCAGCGTTCTTGCGTTCCAGAAACGATACTGTCCAAACCATTTTTTTGAACGGTTTCAATACGGGTATTCCAGCCTTCAGCGTTTCCAATTTTTACGGCAGTATTACAAAGTATCAGTTTGTTCAACCGTTCCGGCGCATGAATTCCTAACCATTGTCCAGTCAATCCACCAATAGATAATCCGCAAAAATTTACTTTTTCAATCTTCAGAGAATCCAATAAATCCAATACATCATTTCCCAGCATTTCAATGGAATATTCCCCTTCGGCAACTTCGCTTTTTCCATGACCACGAGTGTCGTACCGCAGCATATTAAATTCCTGTCCAAGTAGTTCTATTTGTTTGTCCCACATCGTCAAATCAGTTCCTAATGAATTAGAAAAAACCAATGTTTGTTCTTTCTTGAAATCATCAAACACATAATTCAATATTGTATGTTGCATTTTTATTTTTGACATTATTCTATTTTTTTATTAACCCAAATCGCCACCGGCAACCGGAATCGTAATTCCTGTGATATACGAAGCTTCATCGGATGCCAGAAAAAGTATCGCCGAAGTTTGTTCTTCAATGGTTCCGTACCGTTTCATTAAACTCGATTCGGTGGTTTGATCCGCCACTTCTTGTCTCCATTTTTTTTCCTGTTCCGTATCAGGCGTTTCATTACGGGGAATCAAGCGCTCTGGAGCTTCGGTTCCACCTGGCGCAACCGTATTTACCCGAATATTTTTTTCAGCATATTCGAAAGCCATAGCAGCCGTAAGGGCATTGACACCGCCTTTTGCAGCAGCATAAGGAACCCGATTAATTCCTCTGGTTGCAACCGAAGAAACATTCACGATTACACCTCCTTTTTGATCCAACATCACCGGAAGAACTGCACGACAGCCCCAAAGCGTTGGGAAAAGCGAACGGCGAATTTCTTTTTCTATTTGATCTTCTTCATAGGTTGCAAAAGGTTTCATCCAAATGGTTCCTCCTACGTTGTTAATCAAAATGTCTATTCTGCCAAACTTTGCCACAGCTTGTTCAACCACCGACTGAAAGCCTGAAAATTGCTCTAAATCGGCAACAACTGGAAGTGCTTTATTTTTTTGGTCTTCACTCAATTGTGAAGCTATTTCATTTACTATTGGAGAACGATCGACCATTATAACCGAACCACCTTCGGCTAAAAGTTGCAGGGCAACGGTTTTTCCTATTCCTTGAGCGGCACCGGTAACAAGCGCCACTTTTCCTGAAAATCTATTGGGGTGAAGCATTTTTACTGTTTTAAAAATTATAATTGTACATTTTCCTGACCCGTTGGAACAAATTTTTCCATGTAAAAATTAACATGTTGAATTGCCTCTTTATCAAGCGTAGTTTTTACCGCTTCCACCATCGCATTTGGTCCACAGATATAAATATCATAGGCTTTATCGCCAAGAAGTTCTTTGTTAATCCATTGGGTAACAAATCCTTTATCATGACCTTCTACCTGCTCGTCAGAAGTACAGGTAAATAGCTGCAATGGCATAATTTCACTAAACGCTTTTAAACGTTCCAATTCCACCACATTTTCCCCTGTCGTTGCTCCGTAAAACAAATGAATTGGTGTTGTATTATTTTCTGCTTTTAGCTTTTCAAGCATTGCCATAAAAGGGGCAATCCCTGTACCGCCAGCAATAAAGATTAAATCACGTTGCACCTCTCTTAAATAAAAACTTCCCAAAGGAGTTACAATGTTTAGTTCCCCTCCTACAGCCGCCTCGTCTTTTAGATACGTACTCATCAATCCTCCAGGAACTAATTTGATTAAAAACTCTCCTTCTGAAGTATCAGGTTGTGAACTGTACGAATACGATCTGGTTTGTGAAGTACCCGGAACCTCAATATTTACATATTGTCCCGGAAGAAATTGAAAAGAACTCCCATCAGCAGCACGTAATTTTAATTGGTAGATTTCAGAAGATAATCGGTTTAATTCCTTAATTTCGGTAGCAACAGCCGTAGATTTAACTTTACAGGCAGCAGAACTTGCCAAAATATCAACCACAAGATCTGATTTTGGTCTCACTTGACAAGCAAGTGCAAAACCTGCCGCGGCTTCTTCATCTGATAAGGCTTCTTCGATATAGTCTCCCGCATCGAAATTTCCTGATCTCATTTTACATTTACAAGTACCACAAGCGCCATCAGCGCAATCTAACGGAATGTTTATCCCAACACGATACGCAGTTTCTGCCACCGTTTCATTGGGTAAACTATCTATAAATTTGGTAACTCCGTCCTCAAAGTTTAATGCTATTTTTGCCATTACTTTTGTATTAAATATGATATATGTCAAGCACTTGTCGAATATAATCGTTCTTAAGGATGACTTTTTTATTAGTGATTAAAAATGAATCTCCCACTTTTTTCAAAGTGTAGAAGGAAACACCAAAAAACTGATCCAATTTATTGTATCGAAAGCTTAATGTATTCCAGTTAAAACGTATTTTAACTTCATCGTTGTTTTCTTCCAGAACTTCAAGATTGGTGCAATTATGGCTTGTTCTGGTGTCCGGTAAAGTAGCGCTGGAACGTTCGGTTCTGATTCTAAAAACACGGTCTTCCAAACCATTTCTGTTTGGATAATAAATCAAGGAAATCTCTGTTTCGTGATTGGTTGTTAAATTATCCTCATCATCCCAAGATGGCATCCAAAACGTTACTTTCTCATCGTATAACTGAAGCCATTCGTCCCATTGTTTGTCGTCTAAATGTCTCGCTTCCTGATAAACAAATGCCTGTATTTTATCGTAATTAGTCATCTTACAAATTGTTTTCTAGATTAATCAATTCCTCTTTTGCCAAAGCTGCTGCTAAAGTTTCTGCCCAATACTGGTGTTGCATCAGGAATAATCCTTCGTCTTCGGTTCGGATTCCGCTTAATTTTGGATTAATCCCCATAGCGGTAGCATGTTCGTCTGGACCATAAACCCAATGTTCTGCGCCACGGCTTACATCGTTCCAAGGCATGGCTTTTGCCAAATAACTTTCCTGACACGATCTGAATTCTTCCAAATCATCAGGAGTTCCCATTCCGGTTACATTGAAGAAATCTTCGTATTGACGAATACGCAACGCACGGTCAACCGCTGGTTCATTTTTTGGTGCCATACAGTAAATAGTCACCTCCGATTTATCGACAGAGATTGGTCGAATCACACGAATTTGAGTCGAAAACTGATCCATCAAATACACATTTGGATAAATAGCCAAGTTGCGGGTTTCGTTGACAATGAAATTGGTTCTTTCTTCTCCAAGTTTCGCATTCAATCGATCCAATTGGCTATAAAGAGGACGTACTTCCGGATTCAGCATTTTTGTCCAAAGCAGCATATGACCATTTTCAAAACCATAAACACCACCTATACTTTTTGACCATCCGTTAGGATCTACCGCTTGCACACCATCTTCTTTACGGTTCCCCATGGTAGCCACATAGTTCCAATGTACGGAGCTTACGTGGTAACCATCAGCGCCATTTTCCATTTGCATTTTCCAGTTTGCATCGTAAGTATACGTAGAAGCTCCTCGTACAACTTCCAATCCAAATTCAGCCTGATCCACCATTTGATCTATAATCTTTTTAGTCTCACCCAAATAGTCTTCCAATGAAAAAGAATCAGGGTTTAGGCTACCAAATAAAAATCCTTTGTACGATTCAAATCGCGCTACTTTTTTCAAATCATGGGAACCTTCTGTATTGAATTGTTCCGGATATCCTGCGCCTTTTACATCTTTTACTTTTAGTAATTTTCCCGAATTATTAAAAGTCCAACCGTGAAAAGGACACGTATATGTTGATTTATTCCCTTTTTTGTAGCGACAAAGCTGTGCTCCTCTGTGGCTGCAGGCATTAATAAAAGCATTCAATTCGCCTTCTTTGTTTCGAGCGATAAAAATGGGTTGTCTGCCAATATGAGTCGTGAAATAATCATTTGCTTCCGTTATTTGACTTTCATGAGCCAAATACACCCAATTGTTTTCGAAAATATATTTCATTTCCAATTCGAACAACTCCGGATTGGTAAAGGATTCTCTGTTATGACGATAAAGACCTTCAGAAACGTTGTGTTCCAATAGGCTTTCCACATATTCTTTATTTAATTTTTCCATTAGTGTTGTTGTTTAGTAGTCATAACCTACCCGCTCCGGAGTTATTTTGGGGTAAAACCACCATGAGAATGATTCAAAAAATCGATTCGATTTGTTCCTTCTCACGGGGATTCTACAAGTCCAAAAAAGATTTCGGAAAATGGCAATAGACCGTTTCTTTTTTTATTATGCTACAGCTTCTGCTCTCAATCGCTCTACTTCTGCATCGTGAATTCCTTCAATTTCACTATGTAATGTGAAGTCGAAATCGATTGAGGAAAAAGGCCTGTCTAATCCTTTTTCTTTGATTTTTTCCGCATCAGTAATTACGGTAAGATCCGGAACCAAACCTTCACGGGTTGCGAAAGCGAAATCATCCCATAAGTAAGGATCTCCTTCAAAGTTAATTTGTGTCGTTAATTTTCTGCAGCCTGGTGCTGAAACAAAGAAATGAACGTGAGACGGACGATTTCCATGACGACCAATGGCACTCAAAAGTGTTTCTGTTGATCCACCAGGAGGAACTGCATATCCGGAAGGAAGGATGCTGCGGAATTGATAGTTTCCGTTTTCATCCGTTTCTATCGTTCTGCGTAAATTAAAATCGGTTTGTGATTGGTCAAAATAAGAATAATTCCCTTTCAAGTTGGCATGCCAAACTTCTACAATTGCATTCGGAATTGGATTGTTATTATCATCCAAAACTTTTCCTTGCATGAAGAAAATTTCCCCTTGTTCTACTTCAGTTCCATCGTCCAAACGTGCAAATCCTTTTGATTTTGGTGCGCCTGCAACATAAAGTGGTCCTTCAATAGTTCTTGGTGTTCCACCGGTCATTCCTGCTTTTTCTTCCTCTTCATCCATACGTAAGTCTAAGAAATGTTCTAATCCTAAACCTGCGGCGATTAAACCATATTCTCCATTTTGACCCGCCTGTGTTAAGAAATTAACTGCTGTCCAAACTTCGTCCGGTTGGATATCTAAATCTTCGATGGTGTAAAACAAATCACGAAGGATTCTGTTTACAATTGCTTTGGCTCTGTCGCTTCCGCCTTCTACTTTTTCAGTACTTTCAATTTTTTGAAGTAATCCGTCTATTTGTGCTCTAGTCATGATATTGATTTTTTTAATTTATTATAGTTTTTTTGATTGTTTAAAAGGGTTACAATTCTCCTTCTTTAATCGAAGAATAATGTTTGCATAATGATTTCACTTCGATTTCCATAAAAGGAAAAAGGGGTAAATTGCTCAGAATCTCATGAAGTTCAGCCGGACTTTCTACATTGAAAATACTGATGTTCGAATACTTCCCGACGATTCTCCAAATGGCTACCCATTTTCCGCTGCGTTGCAAATCTTGGGACATTGCTTTTTCTTTTGTTTTTAATTCGTTTACAAAATTCACATCGGAATCATGTGGAATTTTTACGGTCATTTCTACGTGGAATAACATAGTGCTAATTTTATTTGCGTTTATATTGGTTGAGTTTTTCTAAATCTAATTCCAAGCCTAAACCTGGACCTTGTGGGATTTTCATCGAAGCATTCGAAAATGCTATTTTGGTTTTTACAATATCATCCGTTAACAATAATGGTCCGAAAAGTTCCGTTCCCCAAGACATTGTTTTTAACGTACTAAAAGCATGCGCCGAAGCCACAGAACCAATTGTTCCTTCCAATAAGGTTCCTCCGTACAAACTGATATCGGCCGCTTCTGCAATTGCAGCCACTTTTAAAACATTATGCAATCCACCTGATTTTCCGATTTTTAAAGCGAAAACATCGCCTCCTCTTATTTTGGCCAATTTATAAGCATCCGTACTATCGTTCAATGCTTCATCGGCCATAATCGGCACGGTAAACATTTTGGTTAAACGAGCCAAACCTTCAAAATTTTCTTTAACTATAGGCTGTTCGATCAAATCAATTCCTGCTTCCTGAAGTTTAGCAATGCTTATTTTTGCGGTACTTTCGTCCCAAGCCTGATTCACATCCACCGTTACTTTTGCTCTGTCTCCCAAAGCTTTTTTGATTGCGGCAACGTGTGCGATTGAAATTTCCGGAGCTTGCCAACCAATTTTTAATTTGAAAGTAGTGTGTCTTCCGATGGCTAAAAGATGTTCGGCTTCTTCAATATCCTGTTGTGTATTTCCGCTGGCCAAAGTCCATAAAACAGGTAAAGTTTCCGTAATTGCTCCTCCCAATAAAGTAGCGACAGAAACACCCAATCGTTTTCCATGCGCATCTAGAAGTGCTGTTTCAATTCCTGATTTTGCAATTCGGTTGCCTTTGATGTTTTTTTCAATCCAAAACATGGCTTTGTGAATGTTGGTCGCATCCTGACCCACTAATAAAGGAGCAAAATAAGTATCAATATTGAGTTTCATACTCTCCGGAGATTCCTCTCCGTAACTCAATCCACCGATTGTTGTCGCTTCTCCAATTCCTTCAATTCCATCACTGCAAAACAAACGAATGATAACCATAGTTTGTTTTTTCATGACAGTCATCGAGAGATGATGCGGACGAATTGTTGGTAAATCAACCAGAATGGCTTCAATTTTTTCAATAATAGGATTATTCATTTCTTAGTATCTAAATTTATTTGATTTCGACAGGAGTAAGTACTCACTCACAAATAATTGAGTGCTCACTTACTGTTTGCTTATCACAAATTTATAGCTAAAAGCAGGGTCTAAAATTGGATTAATTTGCTATTAATGAGACAAATCAAACAAATAGACAAAAAACATAACCATTTGTTTATAATGCCTTTAAATGAAAAAATAGATAGAAAAATACTTAATTTCCTTTTAAAAGCAGGACAAACAATACTTTCTGTGGTAAAAAACGAGTGGAGTGATTACTTACGTCCTAATTGACTTCTGAATTCTTTGGGAGTCAGCCCGGTTTTTTTCTTAAACAAACGCGTAAAATAAGCGGGATCTTCGATATCTAATTCATACGAGATTTCAGCAATTGACATATCAAAATTGCGCAGGTAAATTTTAGCTTCGTCAATAAAAAAATTAATCACAACATCTTTTGGCGATAAGCCGGAAACATCCTTACAAATTCGGTTGAGATGTCCGCTTGAAATAGCTAAGCGAGCCGCATAGTCTTCAACGCTTATTTTAAAAGATTTTTGTTCCTTAATTAATTGAATAAAACGCCTGTAATACATTTTATTCTTATTATCAGAAAGATGAACAGCGGATGAAGTAACAAATATCCGATACAAACGCAACAACATCATTCCAACCAGATACTGCAAAGCGTGCTGTTTACCCGGTAGTTCAGAATAATATTCCTCGATACATTTACGAATGGTTATTAAAGCGTCATTGATTAATTTATCTTCTTCGTCCAGTTTTGAAATATGAATTTCGTCTATCTTATTGATGATATCCGTATCGAGTTTTAACATATTCTCCAAGGATTTATCATAAAGTGAGATAACCCATCCTTTAGTATCCGCATTCATGCGTAAACCATGACTGATATTTTTTGGAATAGAAAAAAAAGAAACACTTTCCACAATTTGACTTTCGCCATTAATTATTAATTCCAAAGAGCCGCTTTCTACCACAAAAATTTGAAAAAGGTCACTATGTGCATGAGGTTTAATATACCATTCATGGCGTTTACCGGTTATTTCCATAGGTGTAATATGAATAATATCCCTAACCATATCGATAGAGTTATCACCATAAATCCCCTTAAAAAATAATTTACTTCTCATGTATTATTTTAGCTCAAAAATTATTTTGAAACCTATCAAAGATACTACAAATACAACTATATCGTTTGAGTACTATTTAACATTTTTTAGATATAAGAAAATGCTTTGTGGTATTCTGATATGGATTGGATGTATTCAATTTTGAAAGTCGGTATGAAAAAAGTGCCATAAAAGCCAAAATGTCAAATACTGTTGTTTGACTGACTTCCTTCATAACGAAAAAAAACGTTGGATGCATTCCTTTTGAAATTACACCCAACGCGTTAAAAAATTAAAATTTAAGAACTGTGGCAAATACTACTCTCCAAGTTCCTATCAAATTCAGATTGCTCACCGCTCTTCCGCTGTTATCCGAATTTCCCCACTGGGCAGCTGAATATTCTGCTTCCAAACCAAATTTTAAATTTTTAATCGGCACTTCAATTCTTGGTGCCAATCGATAAATATAATTGATGGTTCTGGTCGTTGTATTTCCTGAAGCGGCTATACCTCCTACCATGTTTGAAAATCCATAAGCTACTGCTTTTCCTGAAATCGGATTATTGGCACCGTCATTTTGGCTAAAGCCAGCAAAGAACCCAGGAATTATTTTTTTAGTTTTCCCGGTTAAATCAATCCAAAAAGATTGTGTTGCTATGGTCGAATAGGTTTCTAAACCCGGACCTGAAGTGGGTGTATATCCTACATACCCCCCAAGCATAATGAAGGATGTTGCGTTTTCGCCATACATTGCTTCTGCTTTTATAGTCATGGGCTTCGTTTCAAAACGGCCATACGCCATAACGGAAACACTGTTGAGTCTTTCATTAGAAAAATCATTGGCCAATCCAGAACCTGTTTTAGGGCGAATTTGCTCAAAATGACCCGCCAAACCTACCAGAACATCTTTATTTTTATAATTTACCTGAACATGTCCGGAAGGAATTGAACTGTTTCTGTACGGAGCCGTATTCGAAGTAAAATCCCTTTGTGAAACGGCTGCTATCATCAGATTAAAATGAGTATTCAACTTTTGGGTAAACCGAATCTGAGGATTTCTGTTGTACGGCATGTAAGGCGCACCTCCACTAAAATTAACTACTCCGGGAAACATTTCCGGAATGGTTAGTGGATGCCAAAATTGACCTATTCCTAACTGGCTTTTTTTCCAATCCAATGTAATCCAAGCATGTCTCAAACGAAATTCATTGATTCCTCCTTCTGCGTTACCAAAAAAATCACCTTCAAGGAATCCGGCAGTTTTTGCGCCCAAAACATCCGGTGCATTTACTTTGGCTCCAGCTCTGGATAATACATCCAGCATTTGAAACTTGGAAGCTGAGTTTCTGTCTTTCCCATTGGCATCAAAGTCAACATCTTTCCCCCAAAGCACCACTGCTGCTTCTCTTACATCAACAGTCTGACGGGAATCAAACACCGCATCATGCCGAATAAAACCAGAGAACTTAACATCAAAAAGCGGTTCTTTTTTCTCTAATTTGATAGCAATAACACTATCCTTTTTTTTAATGGTTTCCTGAGCATTAAGCAGCACTGCCGTAAATAACAAACCAGTTACTGCAACTATTTTTTTTAACTTCATTTCTTTATTTTTTGTGTTCTATAAACCCTTAACTATTTAGGATTAATCTTGATTTTACTTGTCTATTCTTCGGGAACAATAGTATTTAGTGTTGTCATTTCCTTCTGCTGTACTTGTGTTTTTTTCTCCTGGCTGTGCTTTACATTAATAAAACAAACTGCCAAAGCGCCTACAGCTCCCGGGATAGCAAATGCCACAAAATTGATTTGGAAAGGCAATTCTAAACCCATCAAAGCCCCACCCAAAATAGGCCCAAGTATAGCACCCAATCTACCTATTCCAGATGCCCAGCCAATCCCGGATGATCTAATGTTTATAGGATAAAACTGTGCGACATACGTGTAACACAATATTTGTGTACCAATAGTGGTTGCTCCTGCAATAGCGATTAAAATATACAATACCATCGTTGAACTTTTGAAACCAAGTAAACTCAAAGAAATAGCAGCCACGGCAAAAAATGAAATCAGTACTGTTTTTAAATTAAATCTGTCGCCAAGCCAGCCTCCGCCAATAGCTCCTGCCATGGCACCAACATTTAAAACCAATAAAAAAGTAAGACTGGAACCTAATTCATAACCTGCTTTAGTCATTAATTTAGGCAACCAAGAATTCAAACCATAAACCATCAAAAGACAAGTAAAAAAAGCAACCCAGAACATAATTGTACTTACGGTTCTGTTATGTTTAAAAAGTTGGTTGACACTCGCTCCGGCAGCTTTAGCCTCTCCAGAATCTAAAACATCGCCTTGTTTAGGAACGTAAGTTGGCTCAATAAGGGAAAGTATTTTTTTAGCCTCATCGGTTCTATTTTGCTTCGCTAAAAACCCAACAGAATCCGGTAAAAATTTAATAATCAAAGGCAGTAAAAGTATGGGTACCAATCCAACATAAAATACGGATTGCCATCCAAAATTTGGAATCAAAAATATTCCCAATCCGGCAGAAAGCATCCCTCCTACAGAATAGCCGCTAAACATCAATGCTACTAAAGTACTTCTGACTTTTTTTGGAGCATATTCAGTCATTAAAGCCACTGCATTTGGCATTACCCCGCCAATTCCAAGTCCTGCAAGAAAACGCAAAATTCCAAATTGTAAAGGTGTTTGTGCAAATCCATTGATAAAAGTGAATCCGCTGAATAAGAAAATACAAATAATGATTGCTTTTTTTCGTCCAATACGATCGGAAAGCGTTCCAAATATCAGTGCTCCAAACATCATCCCAAAGAGCGCATAACTCCCCAAAGTTCCTGCTTCTAATGGCGTTAAATGCCATTTATCCATCAATAAAGGCAAAACTACCCCATAAATAACCAAGTCGTACCCATCAAAAATAATGATTAGTGCACACCAGAATATCACCGTCCAATGAAATCGGTTCAGCTTTGCGTTGTCTATCAAATTATGAATATCTATTTTTCGCATAATTTTTTGTTTTTTAGTTAAAAATTTAATGGTTATTGGTTAATAGGTATTGCAGGCTGTTATATGGTTGAGCCCGTTTTCAACAAATTTCTCCATATAAAAATTTGTATGTTTAATAGGATTTACACCAAGGTTTATTTTGGTCCATTCCTTATATGTGATGCATCATTTACAGATGCTGTTTCTCATTTTAAGCACAATATAATTGGCACTCATCAAGAATTTAGTAGTTAAACGACATACTTATTCCGTAATACATTTGCACTATAATTAGCACATTACCAATAAAAATAAATTTAAATTACACAAAACATAATTATTAACTGTTTTTAATATTGATATGCAAATATTGAAATTATTCAAGATGAAAAATTGTTCTTTTAAATCAAAAACTGGACAAATCAAATGTTTAAAAGAAATTGAAGATGAAAAAAGAATATTTAAATCCTTTTTTTACCAATAACAAAAAGGGAGAATGTAAAAAATAGGAATTTGTAAATCAGACTTGTAAGTATAGTCCAAACCAGTTTCCCATGATTGTGGCAGCAAAAAGTAATACTATTCCAAATTGAAAGCAAGTGGAGTATTTATGCCTCTTTATAAATGCAAAGATTGTAGCGCAAGATGCAGTATTAAAGTTGGAATAATATTTAAAGACTAATATGCATCGCTATCTTAAGACGTGACAAGGCCCCAATAAAAAAGAGCCAGTCAAAATTGACTGGCTCTTTAAATTTGAAATATTTCTTATTTCCAACCTCCTCCTAAATCCCTGTAAACATGGACTACGGCATTAAGTTGTTCTTTTTTGGTTTCAATCAACTCTAGGTTGGATTCCAATGCATCACGTTGCGTCATCAGAACTTCAAAATAGTCAACTCTGGCAGACTTAAACAAGTCATTAGAAACATCTATCGAACGATTCAATGCAGCTACTTGTTGCGATTTCAAGTCATAGCTTTTTCCAATATTACTGATCTTAGAAAGCTGGTTAGAAACTTCCAGATAGGCATTTAGAATGGTACGCTCATAGTTATATAAAGCCTGAAGTTGTCGTGCATTGGCAGAACTATACTCGGCTTTGATTGCATTTCTGTTGATAAGTGGTCCGGCAATATCTCCGGCCAGAGAATAAAGTACCGACTCTGGAAGCGTAAACAAGTACGATGGTTTAAAAGCATTTAATCCTACTACTGCAGAAATATCTAATGAAGGATAAAACTCGGCTCTAGCCACTTTTACATCTAGCTTTGCAGCAGCCAGTTCTAATTCTGCTTGTTTGATATCTGGACGATTAGACAATAATTGCGAAGGAATTCCGGAATTGACAGCAGAAGGTACTAAACTTAAAAAATTACTTTTATCCCTCGCTATATCCTGCGGATAACGCCCCAGCAAAAAGTTGATTTTATTCTCCGTTTCTTTTATATTTTGAAGAATATCAAACTCCATACTTTTGGAAGCCATTACCTCTGCCTGAAACTTTTGAACGGCCAATTCCGTTGCTCTAGCAGCTTCTTTCTGAATTTTTACGATTTCTAAAGCGTTAGATTGCAGTGTGATGTTCTGTCTTACAATATCCAATTGGCTATCTAAAGCCCGCAATTCATAATAAGAATCAGCAATCTCAGCAATAAGGTTCGTAATCACGAAGTTTTTACCTTCAACAGTCGATAAATATCGGCTCACTGCAGCTTTCTTAGAATTGCGCAGTTTTTTCCAAATATCAACTTCCCAGTGGGCATAAGCTGCCAGTTTGTAATCTTGTAATACTTCTGGAACTATATGACCCGGTGTAATCTCCGCAGATGCATCCCCAGCTCCTTGACTGGTATACTTTCCTACTCTTTCAACTCCTGCTCCTGCCCCTAAACCAACTGATGGTAAGAGCAATCCTTTTTTTACACGGATATCATTCTTTGCAATCTCAATTTCCTGCAGAGTAATCATCAATTCCTGATTGTTTTTTAAGGCTGAATCGATCAAATTTACCAGATTCTGATCCTTAAAATAGGTGCGCCAAGGAGTGGCTGAAATAGTAGTTGTATCCGTACTTTTATCGAATGATTCAGGAACAGGTTTACTTGCTGTCAACGGTGCAATAGCCGGAGTACAACTTACCACCGCTAGGCAAATGCCTAGCGGGATAATATATTTATGTAACTTGATTTTATGCATGATTATTATCAATTTCTTCGGTTAATGGATTGTTATTTTGTTTTTTTACCATCTTGATTTTTGCAGCAATACTTCCGAAGATATAATACAATCCCGGAATAAGCAATACTCCAATAACAGTTCCTAAAAGCATTCCCCCAAGCGCAGCAGAACCAATGGTTCTATTACCAATTTTACCTGGGCCACTTGCAAATACCAATGGAACTAATCCCGCAATAAAAGCAAATGAAGTCATCAAAATAGGACGAAATCTTACTTTGGCACCTTCCATGGCAGCTTCTAAAATGGTGGCTCCAGCTTCGTGTTTTTGAACAGCAAACTCGACAATCAAAACCGCATTTTTACCCAGTAAACCAATAAGCATAACAAAGGCAACCTGAGCATAAATGTTGTTTTCTAAACCGCATATTGAAAGCAATAGAAACGATCCAAAAATACCTGCTGGAAGTGATAAAATCACGGCAAAAGGCAACACAAAACTTTCGTATTGAGCGGCTAAAACCAAATAAACAAAGAGCAAACAGATTAAAAAGATGTAAATAGCCTCGTTACCACGACCTACCTCATCTTTAGAAATACCTGCCCAGTCTATACCAAATCCTCTTGGCAAAGTTTTTTCGGCAACTTCTTGAATCGCTTTGATAGATTCTCCACTACTAAATCCTGGTGCCGATTGTCCACTAATTTCAGAGGCATTGTACATATTATGCCTTGTGATTTCAGACAATCCATATACTTTTTCCATTTTCATAAAAGCCGAAAACGGCACCATTTCGTCACGATCGTTTTTAACATACAATTTCATAATATCTTCTGGCAAAGCCCTGTATTCTGGCGATGTTTGAACGATTACCTTGTATTGTCGGTCGTATTTGATAAAACTAATTTCATAATTACTACCTACCAATGTCGAAAGTGTATTCATGGCATTATCAATCGAAACTCCTTTTTGCTGGGCAATATCATTGTCGATTTTCATCATATACTGCGGAAAACTGGCACTATAAAAACTAAATACTGATGATAATTCTGGTCGTTTATTCAATTCTTTTACAAAATCGTTATTTACGGTTTCCATTTTTTTATAATCACCAGAACCAGCTTTGTCCAGCAAACGCAATTCAAATCCACCTGCTGCACCATAACCGGGTACGGCTGGTGGTTGGAAAAACTCAATTGTAGCTCCCGTAATATCTTTGGATTTTTCCTCGAGTTCTTTCATAATCTCATTTGCCGAATGCTCCCGATCTTCCCAACTTTTTAGGTTAACCAAACAAGTTCCAGAATTAGAACCTGTTCCTTCTGTCAAGATTTCAAATCCGGCCAAAGCAGATACCGATTGTACTCCTTCGATTTTTTCTGCAATTTTTTGCAATTTTAAAGCCACATCATTGGTTCTTTCTAATGAAGAGCCCGGAGGTGTTTGTATAATCGCATAGAACATTCCCTGGTCTTCGTTTGGAATAAATCCTGTTGGAAGACTGTTGTTTAAGAAAAAGATTCCGATACAAAAAGAGATGAAGGCAATAAAGGTGATAGACCTTTTGTTAACTATTTTCCCAAGTATTCCTTGATATTTACCTGTAAGTTGGTTGAACTTATTATTAAAACCGTCCAAGAAATTGTTCAAAGGCGTTTTCTTTCTAGGTACACCGTGAGCGTTTTTAAGCATCATCGCACAAAGTGCAGGTGTAAGAGTTAGTGCCACAACACCAGACAATATAATACCTGTTGCCATTGTGATAGAAAACTGACGGTAAAAAATACCTACTGGACCAGACATAAAAGCAACAGGAATAAACACCGCTGCCATCAAAAACGTAATGGCTATAATGGCACCACTAATTTCGTGCATTGCTTTTTTGGTAGCCTTGAGTGGGCCTATATGATCTTCTTCCATCTTGGCGTGTACTGCCTCGATGACCACAATAGCATCATCGACAACGACACCAATAGCCAAAACAAGGGCGAATAACGTAACCAAATTGATCGTGATTCCAAAAAATTGCATGAAAGCAAATGTTCCAATAAGCGAAACAGGTACTGCAATGGCAGGAATAATTGTAGAACGCCAATCTCCTAAAAATAAGAAAACTACCAATCCTACCAGAATAAAGGCTTCCACCAAGGTATGAATTACTTTTTCGATAGAAGCATCAAGAAATTTAGAAGCGTCATAACTTATTTCATAATCAACTCCTTTAGGAAATGATGATTTCTTGATTTCGGCTAATTTTGCTTTTACGTCTTTAATAACCTGACTTGCATTACTTCCGTAAGATTGTTTTATGGTAATTGCCGCCGATGGTCTTCCGTTCAGGTTTGAATAAATATCGTACATCGAACTTCCAAATTCTATATTGGCAACATCTTTAAGACGAAGTATTTCTCCGTTTGGATTCGATTTTAGAATAATGTTTCCGTACTGTTCTTGAGTAGTAAAACGTCCTGAATATTTCAATACATATTCAAAGGCTTGTGAGCGTTTTCCAGAACTTTCTCCAGTTTTTCCTGGCGATGCTTCTAAACTTTGTTCTTCTAAAGCCTTCATGACCTCATCAGCAGAAATTTTGTAAGCCAGCATTCTGTCTGGTTTCAACCAAACTCGCATTGCATAATCTCTATTTCCTATAATATCTGCATCACCAACGCCATCGACTCTTTTAAGTTCCGAAAGAATATTGATATCTGTAAAGTTGTATAAAAACTTTTGATCCATCTTTGGATCTTTGCTATACAAGTTAACGTACATTAAATTATTCGATTCTTCTCTAGTAATTTTCACCCCTTCTCGAACTACAAGCGGTGGCAGTTTATTTACAACAGATGCAACTCTATTCTGAATGTTGATAGAGGCTTGATTAGGATCTGTTCCTAAATTAAATATTACTTGTATAGATGCCTCTCCGTCATTACCTGCATCCGATGCAATATATTTCATTCCAGGAACACCATTGATGGCTCTTTCTAAAGGAATAACAACCGATTTAATCAATAACTCATTATTTGCTCCAGGATATTCTGCTGTTACATTTACTTTTGGGGGCGAAATAGAAGGCAATTGGGTAACGGGCAAATGGGTCATTGCCAAAATACCAAGCAAGACAATCATCAGCGATATTACTATCGACAGTACGGGTCTTTCTATAAATTTATTAAACATTTTTTATGATTTAAGATTACGTCTATTCTGCTTTTAATTTCAAATGATTCAGCACTTCTTCTGGTTTCTCAAAATCGTATTTGATTTTGTCATCATCCTTCACTTTCTGAACGCCTTCAAGTAGTATCTTGTCAGTTGCCGCAAGACCACTTTTCACTACATATAAATCGGGCATTTCGCCAGTAATGGTAATTTCTCTTGATCTGACAACATTGTTTTTATCCACCACAAAAACGTATTTTTTATCTTGAATTTCGTAAGTTGTTTTTTGAGGAATTACCAAAGCATTCTTAACAGGAACGGTCATCAAAACTTTACCGGTTTCTCCGTTTTTCAATAATTTATCAGGATTTGGGAAGCTAGATCTAAAAGCGACATTACCAGTTTCGCTATCGAACTCGCTTTCTATAAGTTCTACTTTTCCTTTATATTTCAAAGGTTTTCCGTTTGCCAAAAGCAAGCTTACATGACTATCGCCACGGCCTTTTATATTGTCTTGATATTCTAAGTATTCGGGTTCAGAAACGTTGAAATAAGCAAACATCTTACTATTGTCAGAAAGGCTAGTCAATAATTCTCCTTCTTCAACTAAACTTCCTATTTTTTTTGGGAGTCTATCGATAATTCCTGCAAATGGTGCCCTGATTTCGGTAAATGATAAATGGAGCTTTGCCATGGCTACTTCGGCTCTCGCTTGTGCGAGCTTGGCTTGTGCGATAGCTTGTTCATTTTTGGAAATTACATTTTTGTCGGCAAGTGTTTTGGCATTTAAAAGTTCTATTTCAGCACTTTTTGCTTCGGCTTGTGCTTTTAGCAATTCGGCCTCATACATTTTGGGCATAATTCGGAACAATAGCTGACCCGCTTTTACAGCTTGCCCTTCGTCAACATAAATGTTTTGCAGAAACCCTTTTTCTTGTGTTCGGATTTCAATATTTCGTACAGATTTTATCTGCGAAACATACTCTTTGGTAAACGAAGTGTCGATTACGGCAGGATTGGTTACCGTGAATTTAACTGTTTCTTCTTTTTCTTCTTTTTTAGTTGTACAGCTTATTAAGCACAACAGGGCTATAAAGCCAGTAAAAAGGGCATTTTTCTTCATGGTTTTAAATAAAATTGGTGCGATTTAACGCAGTGAATTCGGGAATTTATTTGGATGGAAAAAGGCATCAGTTGTCAGGGCGAGACCTAAACTGTCGTGCAAAAGGAAATTTGGTTACTATACATCCACATTTAGGTATTCATAAACATACCTTTTGTAACCGATGTATGGTATATCAAATAATTAAAACGCTGTTTATGATATAAATAGCAGATGAATTGCCGCAAAAAGGCATGAAGATTTTAAAACGCTTGAAGTAATAATTTGAAATAGACAATTGAGAGACTGGCAAATACCAGCTATCAAGCAAACTGTCTTTTTCAGCAAAAAATTTATTAGCAACTCCGTCTTTAATATCATTACCGCTGGAGTATTCCTCATCTAAATCTAAATCAGTATACTCAATTACGATACTACTTTGATTTTTATTTGTAAGTTTTGCTTGCTGGTTTTTTACAAGATTCGGAGTTAAAACATGGCTGATGTGGCTATGATTTGTATCTGCATGAAGATAACTCCCTCCGCCTAGCAGATGGATACACAGATATACAAAAAATACAACTACTCTCATTTGGGAGCCAAAAGTAATAAAAGAATTGAAAAAATTGAAAGGAAAGGAAGAAATTGTGTTGGATTTAACAAGCAAAAGTAACGAAAACGTTTTCATTAATTAATCTGAAATAAATTTTTCTAAAATAAATAATTGAACACAAAACAGTTAATAAATTTAAACTTACTAAACTTTTCAGAACATTAAACCACTTTTCTGGATTATTAAAATACTTAATAAATCAATGTTTTAAAATGAGTAAGTTTATTCAAATCTTGCATAAAATGATTCGAAAAATATCTCGATAAAGCTCCAAAATCATGATTTTAAAGGTGATTTTTTCTAGACTAAACGATTAGTCGGCGAAAAAGCTAATTGGTACTATCTCTTAAAAATATCCTAAATAAACTTCTTTAAATAGATATATCGGGAAAAGTCGATATATTTGCAGTATGGATCATATAGAAATATTTAAAGCATTATCAAACAAGTCCAGATTACAAATGCTGGAATGGCTAAAAGAACCTGAAATAAATTTCCCTGAACAACTGGCTGCAGGTTTTGAGCATGGTGTTTGTGTAGGACAAATTCAGGCCAAAGCAGGACTAACCCAATCAACGGTTTCAGAATATTTATCAATACTACAACGTGCCGGGTTCATCGAATCAACTCGTGTTGGGCAATGGACATATTACAAGCGCAACGAGAAAGCATTTACAGCACTCAGCAAAATAATCGAATCTAATCTATAAATAATTATGAATACAAATAGTTTGTTTACGCCCTTCAACTTGAAGACGCTAAATCTTAAAAATAGAATTGTAATGGCGCCTATGACGCGCTCTTTTTCTCCAAATGGAGTACCTACAGATGAAGTCTCGGCTTATTATCAAAAAAGAGCTGAAGGTGAAGTAGGTTTGATATTATCTGAAGGAACGGTTATCAATAGACCTTCTTCTTCAAACGATGCTAATGTGCCTCACTTTTATGGAGATAAATCCTTGGCAGGATGGAAACAAGTAATTGATAGCGTGCATTCAGCAGGTGGACAGATGGGACCGCAGATATGGCACATGGGTATCATGGATAATCATCATTCCGGTTGGGTTCCTCCAGTCCCATTTGAAGGCCCATCAGGATTAAACAGACCTGGGTTTAGCAACGGGACTACGATGACAACAAATGATATCGAAAATACCATTTTAGCTTTTGGAAAAGCTGCGGCTGATGCCAAAAGATTAGGTTTTGATTGTATTGAAATACACGGTGCTCATGATTATCTGATAGATCAGTTTTTCTGGGATGCAACAAATCAACGTACCGATAATTACGGTGGAAAAACTTTAGCAGAACGTACTCGTTTTGCGGTAGAAGTGATTAAAGAAATTAGAAAACAAGTGGGCGAAGATTTTGCAGTGATTATGAGACTTTCACAGTTCAAACCATCGGATTATACTTTTAAACTGGCAAAAACACCTCAAGAAATGGAAGCTTGGCTTAGCCCGTTGATTGATGCCGGTGTCGATATTTTACATTGCTCACAACGTCGTTTTTGGGAACCTGAATTTGAAGACAATGATCTTAACTTTGCAGGATGGGCTAAGAAACTAACAGGTAAACCAACTATTACTGTAGGTTCTGTTGGGCTTTCTGGAGATTTCTTTGGCGCTTTTGCAGGTGAAAGTTCACAGCCAACCTCTTTAGATGAATTAACAAGGCGTTTGGACAGAGGAGATTTTGACCTCGTAGCCGTTGGAAGACCACTTTTATCAGATCCGAATTGGGTTGCCAAAATAAAAGAAGGAAAAAATGACCAACTAAAAGGCTTTAGCAAAGAAGCTTTAGGTGAATTAGTATTGGAATAATATTTAAAGACCTAAAAATTATTTTTATAAGAAATTCATCTTGTAATAGTCAAACCAAAAAGAGAGAAATTTTAGTAATTTCTCTCTTTTTTTATAAAATCATTTGATTCTTCAATCGATCAGACAATTCTCTTCTATAAGTAATACCGATAGGTAATCTTTCTTTTTTAATGATGACAAAATCTTTTTCGGTAGATTCAATTTTGTCTAAAGCTACAATATACGATTTATGAATGCGCATGAAGTTTTTTTCCGGAAGGCATTTCTCGAATTCAGTGGTAGTAATTGAAGCTAAATATGTTTTTTTTAAAGTGTGCAATTTCACATAATTACCAAAACTTTGTGCAAACAAAAGCTGATTTAATTCGATATCCATAAAATAACCATCCACTTTCACGTTTACCGAATTGACTACCACTTCCTCCGTTTTGATTTTACTGTTTTCTGTAGAGAAAAAACGTTCAACAGCCTTTAAAAAACGAGGGAAATAAATGGGTTTCAATAAATAATCAATGACGCCATAATCATAACTTTCAAGAGCAAATTCAGAATAAGCAGTTGTTAAAATTGTTTTGGGATGTGTTGGAATAATCTTTAGCAATTCAATTCCAGTAATTTCAGGCATATTGATATCTAAAAACATCAAATCGACTTTATTTTCTCGAAGATAATCCATGGCTTCAATACCATTATACCCTTGAAAAACCAATTCTAATTGTGGATTCTGTTTGATATAATTTACCAAAACATAATGTGCTGCTGGCTCATCATCAACAATAATGCATTTTTTGGTTTCTTTCATTATACAAACTTTTTGAGCTGCAATTTAAGATCTACAATATACGTATTTTTATCATCTTGAATGTCTAATTTATAGTCTTTTCCATAAATTAGGTTCAACCGCTCGATGGTGTTTTTTAAGCCAATTTTAGTCGAAACCACCCCTGTTTTTTTATTTGGAATTGAATTGACTACATGCAAGTGTAGCAACCCATTTTCGACGGTAATAATAATGCGAACGAAACATTTTTCGATAGCGCAAGTTCCGTGTTTGAATGCATTTTCAATAAAAGCAATCAATAACATGGGTGCAACTTTATAAGCATTTTCATTATCAATTTTACAATCGTAGGTAATATCACATCGGTAAGCTACACGTTCTTTTTCAAGTTGTATGTAACTGTTGATAAACTCCAGTTCCTCTTCAAGAGAGACACATTGTTTACTATTACTTTCGAGTTGATACCGCATTAATTGTGACACTTTCATAATCAAATCAGGCGTTCGATCAGGAAATTCTAAACTAATTCCGTAAAGTGTATTAAACGTATTAAATAAAAAATGAGGATTCAGTTGTCCGCGAAGCGAATTCAATTGCATTTGGTTGAACAGCAAGGTTTCGTCGGTTTGTTTTTTATGAATTCTGTAGAATTTAAAAACAATAATCGGACTCAAAATGCAAACTAATGTTCCTAATATACTGGCCAATTGATAGACGTAACTTCTTTGATGTGAAGTTTGATACAAATACGAATTATTAAATATCTCAAAAGTGGAAAATTCATATAAAAGTACCGAAAAAACAACTACTGCTATGACTGAAACGAGCAAATATGCTAAAGGACGTTGCGCCTTAAATAATATTGGTAAAAGAAAAAAACGGTTGAATTGTGCGTGAAAATATAAGATGAAATAGTAAAAAATACCCAAAGAAATAGAGCTCAACGAGCTGAATAACATCCAATCATTTTTTAAGGTAAAAAGCGTAAATGAAAAGGCAACAACAGCAATTTCTTGCCACCATTGGTTATCCATTATGTTATCAATTTTTTTACTCATTATTAATACTTAAATAGTTTGCAAATTAAGCACAAATATTTAATTTATATTTGTAATAAATGACCAATTGAATTGGTCATTTATTATTGCATTACATCATTTAACGGGGCAAATATTGGGCTAAGAGAAATAATTTTGCTTCATAATTTTATACTTTAAGATTTATGCATTTGAAAAAAATCACATTATTATTTTTCTTGATTTTTGCCACCACTAGTTTTGCACAGACCTTGTCTTTAAAAGAAGCTATAAAAACTGGACTTGAAAACTATGGTTCGATAAAAGCAAAAAGCAACTACGCCAATGCTTCGCGAGAAAATCTAAAACAATCACAGCGTGATTATTTGCCCAATCTTAATCTGTCCGCACAACAAGATTACGGAACGATTAACGGGCAAAATGGTGCTTTATACGGATTTAATGGATTAGGAACTGCTTCTTCCGGACCTGCATTACCGGAACAAAACTGGAATGCTGCCTTTGGTGCCCTTTATTTAGTCAACATGAACTGGGACTTTTTCACTTTTGGGAAAACACAACAAAAAATTAATCTGGCCAAAATTGATGTTCAGAGTCGTGAAAACGATTTGCAACAAGAAAAATTTCAACAAGAAATCAAAATCTCAGCGGCTTATCTGAATTTATTAGCCAGTCAACGATTATTGATTTCGCAGCGAAAGAATTTAGATCGTGCTAACGTTTTCAAAAGAACGGCAGCTGCAAGAGTGAAAAACGGTTTACTCGCCGGAGTGGATTCTACTTTGGCAACAGCCGAAGTTTCGAAAGCTAAAATAGCTTTAAATCTGGCTAAAAATTTTGTGAAGGAACAAAACAATAAATTAGTCGATTTGATGGGAGTTGCCCCGCAAGATTTTGTTGTGGATACTCTTTTTGTAAATCAAATTCCGAAAGAATTATTAACTGGAATTGCTTCTGATAGCTTGCATCCGCTACTTCAATATTATAAAACGAAGATTAACTATAGCAATCAACAAGTTAAATTGTACAAACGTTTTTACTACCCAACCATGAGTATGTTTGGCGTTTTACAAACAAGAGCTTCCGGATTTAATTCGGATTATGGAACGAATCAAACTTCTTTTAACAGAAATTATTTGGATGGTGTAAATCCCGATCGTACTAATTATTTAGTTGGAGTCGGGATTAGCTGGAATTTAACTACTCCGTTCCGAATGAGCAAACAAGTTAGCGCCCAAAAGTTTATTTCGCAAGGTTTGCAAGAAGAGTACAACCAGATTGATCGAGAACTAAAATCACAATTGAGTTTAGCCGATGATAAAATAAAAATTACGTTAGACAATTATGCCGAGGCTCCAGTACAAGTCAATGCTGCCGCTCAAGCTTATTTGCAAAAATCAACTTTATATAAAAACGGATTAACCACTTTGACCGATTTGACGCAAACTATATACACTTTGAATCGTGCCGAAATTGATCGTGATATCGTCAATAATAATGTTTGGCAATCCTTTTTGCTTAAAGCGGCTGCCACAGGCAATTTTGACTTATTTATAAATGAATTTTAATTAAAGATCCTAATGAATTTAATACGTTTTGCACTCCGCAAACCCATTTCGATACTGGTATTGGTTGCAGGTTTATTTTTCTTCGGAATCGGGGCCATCAAAGACATTAAGGTAGATATTCTTCCTAAAATGAATTTGCCGGTAATTTATATTGCACATCCTTTTGGTGGATACACTCCAGACCAAATGGAAGCTTATTTTGCTAAAAATTATGTCAACATTCTTCCTTTTGCCAATGGCGTAAAATCAGTTGAAACCAAGAATATTCAGGGTTTGATGATCATGAAATTGACCTATTACGAAAATACCAATATGGCGCAAGCAGCTGCTGAATTGAGTGCTTTATCCAATAGAGTTCAAGCAGCATTTCCTCCGGGTACACAACCGCCTTTTATCATTCGTTTTGACGCTTCCTCTTTACCAATCGGGCAATTGGTACTGAGTAGTAAAATTAGATCCAATAATGAACTGCAAGATTTAGCAAATGTGTATGTTCGTGCTTATTTTACTTCCATTCCAGGTTTATTATCTCCGGCTCCCTTTGGCGGAAGCCCAAGAACCATTGAGGTCAACGTAGATCCAGATTTGTTGCGTTCGCATAATATGACACCTGATCAAATTGTGGAAGCTATAAAATTGAACAACCAAACGGCTCCTTCCGGAAACGTGCGAATTGGGGATAAAAATTACATTACCCCTACTAATAATACGATTAAAGAAGTTAAAGATTTTGAGAAAATACCATTGTTTAAAGGCAGCGTTCAAAACTTGACTCTTGGTGATGTCGCGACCGTAAAAGATGGAGCTGATATTACGGCTGGTTATGCTTTGGTAAATGGAAAACGTTCGGTTTATATTAGTATTGCAAAAGCGGGAGATGCTTCGACTTGGGATGTAGTTCAGAAATTAAAGTCTGAATTGCCAAAAATTCAAAGTACATTACCTGAAGATGTAAAATTATCGTACGAATTTGACCAATCGGTTTATGTTATCAATTCGGTTAAAAGTTTAGTTACCGAAGGAATTATCGGAGCGGTGTTGACTGGATTGATGGTTTTATTATTCTTGGGAGACAGACGTGCCGCATTAATCGTAATTTTAACGATTCCAATATCCATTATTGCTGGTGTTTTATTTTTGAAATTATTCGGACAAACCATCAACTTGATGTCCTTGAGCGGACTGGCTTTGGCTATCGGAATTTTAGTGGATGAAAGTACGGTAACAATCGAAAACATTCACCAACACCTTGACATGGGAAAACCCAAGGCACTTGCCATTTGGGATGCCTGTAAAGAAATTGCATTGCCAAAATTGCTGATTCTACTTTGTATTTTAGCCGTTTTTGCTCCTGCTTTTACCATGGTTGGAATTCCCGGAGCGTTGTTTTTACCTTTAGCGTTAGCGATTGGGTTTTCAATGGTAATTTCGTTTTTACTGTCCCAAACTTTTGTGCCCGTTATGGCGAATTGGTTGATGAAAGAACATCCAAAAACAGAACATGCCCCTAATATTACTGATGATGAAGCCGAGTTTAATGCTTGCGGATTAACTCCTGAATCAGAGAAGGATTTAATCAGTCAGAAAAAAGTAATGATTGAAAGAGACGATTTCAATAATGATGGAAAAATAGGTGTTTTTGAAAGATTCAGAATCCGATTTATGAAAACCTTAGATCGTCTTTTTCCACACAAAAAAGCAACCACTTTGGTTTATCTCATAGGAATTACACTTCTGGCCGTAGTATTTCTTACTTATATTAGAAAAGATGTTTTTCCAAAGGTAAATTCGAGTCAGTTTCAGCTTAGAATGCGAGCTCCTGTAGGAACACGCTTAGAGCGTACCGAAGAAAAAGCGGTTTTAGTCTTGAAAGAATTAAAGAAAATGGTGGGTCAAGAACATATCGGAATTTCATCGGTATACGTGGGGCAACACCCTTCCTTATTCTCCATTAATCCCATTTATTTATTCATGGCGGGTTCGCATGAGGCTGTTTTTCAAGTTAGTTTGAAAGATTACGAAGCCGATATGGATGATTTTAAAGATGATCTTAGAGCTAGAATAAAAAAAATTCTTCCTGATGTAAAAGTCACTTTCGAACCTATTGAACTTACGGATAAAGTCTTGAGTCAAGGATCGCCAACTCCTATTGAAGTTAGAATTGCTGGAAAAGATAAAAAACGAAATGAAACCTACGCCAATCAAATTGTCGAGAAGCTTCAGAAAATATCTTATTTCAGAGATGTACAAATTGGGCAACCGATTCATTATCCTGCAATGAATATCGATATTGACCGAACTCGTGCTGCCGAATTGGGTGTGGATATGAATGATATTTCGCGCTCGTTAATTGCTTCCACTTCTTCTTCCAGATATACGGAGAAAAACACGTGGATAGATGAAAAAACAGGTTTGTCAGTTGCAGTACAGGTACAAGTTCCTTTGAATAAAATGAAAAGCAAAACAGATATTGGTGAAATTCCAGTATTAAAAAATTCGTTACGTCCTGTTTTGAGTGATGTTGCTAAAATTACACCTTCATTTGTAAGTGGTGAAAATGACAATTTAGGGGCTATGCCCTACATTACCGTTACAGCAAACATCTACCAAACCGATTTAGGGACGGCAACAAAAGATGTAGCTACAACAATAAACTCATTGGGCGAATTGCCTCGTGGCTTATTCATCGAACCTATTGGTATGAGTAAAGTATTGAGTGAAACATTAAGCAGTTTACAAGTCGGATTATTGGTTGCCATCTTTGTAATCTTCTTAATGCTAGCTGCTAATTTTCAATCGTTCAAAGTTTCTTTAGTAATTTTAACCACGGTTCCAGCTGTAGTTTTAGGTTCGTTATTAATGTTAACGATTACGGGTTCTACCCTAAATTTACAATCGTATATGGGAATCATCATGTCCGTTGGGGTTTCGATTGCGAATGCCGTTTTACTGGTTACCAATGCCGAGCAATTACGCAAAATAAATGGTAACGCCTTAGAATCGGCACGAGAAGCGGCAGCTTTACGACTTCGACCAATTATTATGACCAGTGTGGCTATGATTGCTGGAATGTTACCTATGGCAATTGGTGAAGGTGAAGGTGGCGGCCAAGTTTCTCCATTAGGAAGAGCCGTTATTGGTGGATTATTATTTTCGACCTTTGCCGTTTTACTAATTTTGCCGCTAATTTTTGCTTGGGCACAAGAAAAAACAACCACACAATCTATTTCTTTAGATCCTGAAGACGAAGAAAGCATCCATTATATATCCTCATTAAAATCAGAAAATGAAAAGTAAAATACTACAATCGACCATGCTATTTTTTGTAGCACTATTTTTTCTAAACAGTTGCAATTCGAATAAAAAAGAAGAACCAGTTGTGGAAATAGAACCTAAAACGGAAACCTTTCTTTTAGAAAAAGAAAAACTAAGCACTGAGTTGCGTTTACCAGCTGAATTGTCTGGTTTTCAACAAGTAGATTTGTACGCTAAAGTGAGTAGTTTTGTTAAAATTTTAAAAGTAGATATTGGGTCAAAAGTAACCAAAGGACAACTTTTGATTGTTTTAGAAGCTCCTGAAATCAGTTCACAATTAGCTGCTGCCGAATCGAAATTAAAATCAATGGAAGCTATTTATGCAACCAGCAAAAGCACTTACAACCGTTTGTATGAAACAAGTAAAGTAGAAGGAACTATTTCTAAAAACGATTTGGAATTGGCTAACGGAAAGAAAAATTCAGATTACGCCCAATACCAAGCAGCAGTTGCAGGACATAAAGAAGTTGCGATTATGAGAGGTTATCTTGAAATTCGTGCTCCTTTTGATGGAATTGTAACTGCTAGAAACGTCAATTTAGGAACTTATGTAGGCCCTTCCGGAAAAGGCTCTGATTTACCTTTGTTGACGATACAACAACAAAATAAGTTGCGTTTAGCAGTTTCTATTCCAGAACTGTACACGGGTTATTTGCACCAAGGTGATGAAATGAGTTTTAGTGTAAAATCATTACCGGATACCTTTAAAGCCACGATTCAAAGAATGTCTGGTGCTTTAGATTTAAAACTGCGTTCCGAACGTGTTGAAATGGACGTAAACAACACTCATGGTAATTTATTACCTGGAATGGTTGCTGAAGTTTTATTGCCGCTGAATGCAAAAGACAGCACTTTTGTAGTACCAAAATCGGCTGTGATTAATGCTGCCGAAGGTACTTTTGTCATTAAAGTAACAAACCATAAAGCATCAAGAATTACCATTAAAAAAGGAAGAGAAATTGATGATAAAATTGAAATTTTTGGTGATTTAAACCTAAACGATAAACTAGTTAAAATTGCTAGTGAAGAGACTAAAGAAGGTGATATTATAAATGAATAGCCACTGATATTTGGTGCACGGTTCGATTCCATACTCTTCGGTTTCTTACTTATAAAAAATCCATTTTACATCCTGTAAAGTGGATTTTTTTATAGTTATTATCACCCTATTTTCCATTGATTACAACATTTAAAAAAATATCCAGTTCCATTAGCAGTTTAATTATACTTTTTAGTTTGAATTTTGTAAATTTGTTTTTATGAGTAAAGGGGAATCAATACAAGAATTTTACGAGAATAAATACGATTTTATGCCCGATAATCTGCGTAAGGAAATTGGTCATTTCAATGTGTTTAAACTAGAACCTTATGTAGGAAAGGGAGCCAAGCCCGCACCTTACAAACGAAGAGATTATTTTAAAATAACACTTGTTAAAGGAAATGGAAAATTTCATTACGCCGATAAAGTTGTTGAAGTACAAAAGAGTGCAATCGTATTTTCTAATCCTCAAATACCGTATAGTTGGGAACAAAGAGATCGAATAATCGGTGGATACTTTTGCATTTTTGATCAAGCCTTTTTTCATCACTATGGAAATCTTAATCAGTATTCCCTTTTTCAGCCGGATGGCAACCACGTTTTTGAAATAACTGATGAGCAATTAAAAATTTTAAGCGCAACCTATGACCGTATGTTTGAGGAAATTAATTCTGATTACATACATAAATACGATGTCCTTAGAACCATTGTTTTTGAAATAGTTCACTTTGCTTTGAAAATGGCTCCTTCAGATAATTTAACTAAACAGCCACTCAATGCTGCCCAACGCATTTCTACATTATTTTTAGAATTGTTAGAACGTCAATTCCCTATTGATGATCCGCACCAAATAATATCCCTCCGCTCTGCTTCAGATTATGCCGAAAAGTTGAACGTACACGTTAACCATCTCAATAGGGCTATAAAAGAAACCACTGATAAAACCACTTCACAGATTATTGGGGAACGTATTGTACAGGAAGCAAAAATCCTGTTGAGAGAAACTGCATGGTCAGTATCCGAAATCGCTTATGCATTAGGTTTTACCGAAGTAACCCACTTTAATAATTTTTTTAAAAAGCATATTCAGCTAAGTCCTATGAAGTTCAGGAATGTTTGATTTTCGTAATTTATCGTTTCTTTTTCGTTATTCTATGCCCTAATCCCATACTACCTTTGTAACCTAATTTATTAATTTAATTATTAAGGATATGGAAATGCAAAAAAGAAAACTTGGAAACAGTGGTTTAGAAGTATCTGCTTTGGGAATGGGCTGTATGAATTTAAGTTTCGGTACAGGTAAAGCGGTTGATATCAATGATGGTATTCATGTCATCCGTACAGCGTTTGAAAAAGGCATCATCTTTTTTGACACTGCCGAAGCCTATGGTCCACTGAGTAATGAACTTTTGGTTGGCCAAGCTTTGGAACCCATTAGAAAGCAAGTAATCATCGCTACTAAATTTGGGATGATTTCAGACACAGGAATCAATAGCCGCCCGGAACATATCCGCAAAGTAGCTGAAGAATCTTTGAAAAGACTGAAAACAGATTATATTGATTTATTTTACCAACACCGTGTTGATCCTAACGTGCCGATTGAAGATGTTGCAGGTACGCTAAAAGATTTAATACAGGAGGGCAAAATCAGACATTACGGACTTTCGGAAGTCGGTGCTGAGACCATTCGTCGTGCACACGCTATACATCCAGTAGCGGCTGTTCAAAATCAGTATTCTATCTGGACGAGAGAACCGGAAACATTAGTATTGCCAGTCTGCGAAGAACTTGGTATTGGCTTCGTGCCTTGGGGACCACTTGGAACAGGATTTCTTGCAGGCAATATAACAACCGACACCAAATTTGACAGTGCCACCGACTTACGCGCCAGTTTCCCACGCTTTACATCAGAAGCCATAAAAGCCAATATGCCTGTTGTTGAATTGTTGCGAAATATAGCGAGCAAAAAAGATGCTACACCTGTTCAGATTGCTTTGGCTTGGTTACTGGCACAAAAACCTTGGATTGTTCCCATTCCAGGAATGGACAAAGTGGAATACATCGAGGACAACTTAAAATCTGTAAACGTTGAATTAACCAAAGAAGATCTTCTGGAAATTGATACTGAAATGTCAAAAATCAATGTGCAGGGTGCAAGACTTAGTGAAGGTTTGCTTTCTATGTCGGAAGATTAAAAAGTAAAAAGGCTTCCCTAAAAATCAGGATAAGCCTTTTTAAAATTTCACACTAAATAACAAAATTCCGAGAATTAAACCTAAATAGAAATTAACAAGACATTCAAATTATTATGAAAAATATACTAACGATTGCCTTTTTTTTACTCGCAAGCCATGTATTTGCGCAATCCCAGACAGAAACCGAGATTCTCAAATTATCTAACCAAATATTTAAATGGGAAGTTGAAAATAAAATAGATTCTCTTGAAAATCTATTTGATGATAAATTTATAGTTGTTAGCAGTAATGGTGAGTTTAAAACAAAAAAACAATACATAAACACCTTAAAAAGCGGAGATTTTATACATAACCGTATTGATGTAGAAGAAAATACTGCAACTGTTATAAACAATACAGCTACGGTTGTAGGGAAAGGGAGTTTTACAGTTACCATTTCTGGAAAAGTTGTCGTCCTTCATCTTTCCTATATGGAAGTGTTTACAAGACCTAATCCTAAAAAATTATGGAAAATAATGGCAATGCACGCCAGCGTACTGCCAAACTAAATCATACATAACCTTGAAGAAATACGAAACTCTTCATGAAATTATTTATTCCAATCTCAATATTTTCACAAATGAATGTATTTTCACCATCAATAGTTGCAACTGAAATCCTCCATTTATCGCTGGAAAAATTTCGTTGGAAAACGGAAGGAAGGATAGACTTAGTCGAAGATTTATTTGACGATGAATTGGTTTTTATCCACATCACAGGACAGATGACAACCAAAGCCGAAT
Organism: Flavobacterium cryoconiti; assembly: GCF_048158645.1. Taxonomy (NCBI): domain Bacteria; kingdom Pseudomonadati; phylum Bacteroidota; class Flavobacteriia; order Flavobacteriales; family Flavobacteriaceae; genus Flavobacterium; species Flavobacterium cryoconiti. The sequence continues at coordinate 109,203 of NZ_JBLNKW010000002.1, forward strand.
GGATTAAACAATTGAAATCAGGTAATTTTGTTTACAACAAAATTGAACAAAAAGAAGCCGCCGTCAAAGTGTATGGAGATACAGCAGTTTTGGTGGGAAAAGCCTACTTCACGGTCAACGGTGGCAGCTTATATAAACTGGTTTATACCGAAGTGTACACCAAGAAAAACGAAAAGTGGAAATTGGTTAATCTCCACACTACATCAGGGAATTTTTAATTTAAAATAAAAGAAATCATGGAAAAAAGAAAACTAGGAAATGGCGGATTAGAAGTTTCCGCTCTTGGATTAGGTTGTATGGGACTCAGTTTTGGGTATGGCCCAGCAACCAATAAAGAAGAAGCAATACAATTAATTAGAGCAGCGTATGAGCAAGGGGTTACTTTTTTTGATACTGCTGAAGCCTATGGTGCTGATAACGAAAAATTGCTTGGAGAAGCCTTAGCTCCCTTTCGTAAAGAGGTAGTTATAGCAACTAAATTCGGATTTAGAGAAGGTGATTCCAGTAAAGGTCAAGACAGTAGACCAGAACGGATTAGAGTTGTAGCTGAAAAATCATTACAATACTTAAAAACTGACGTAATTGACTTGTTTTACCAACACCGTGTAGATACAACTGTACCTATCGAAGAGGTTGCAGGCACTATACAAGATTTAATCAAAGAAGGTAAAATTAAGCATTGGGGACTTTCGGAAGCAGGAGCAGAAACTATCCGTAAAGCGCACGCCATTCAGCCAGTTGCGGCACTGCAAAGTGAATACTCTTTGTGGTGGAGAGAACCGGAACTAGAAATCATTCCAACTCTTGAAGAATTAGGTATTGGTTTTGTTCCGTTTAGTCCACTGGGAAAAGGTTTCTTGACCGGAAAAATCGACGAAAACACTACATTCGACAGTACTGATTTTAGAAATATCGTGCCTCGTTTTTCTCCAGATGCCCGCAAAGCCAATCAGATAATGGTTGATTTACTAAACACTATAGGAGCACAAAAAAATGCAACTCCTGCTCAAATAGCATTGGCTTGGTTGTTAGCACAAAAACCATGGATTGTTCCAATTCCTGGTACTACAAAACTACACCGATTGACAGAAAATATCGGAGCGGCAAATGTAGTGCTTACTACTTCGGATTTGCAAAAAATAGAAGCAGCAGCCAGCCAAATACAAATAGAAGGAGCGCGCTATCCGGAACACTTGCAAAAAAGAGTGGGTAAATAATTAATTTTATTTCAAAAAGACAAAAAATCATGGACAAGAATCGTTTAGAAGCCTTTTCGGATGGAGTCATGGCTATAATCATTACCATCATGATATTGGAATTAAAACAGCCAAGTGAAACCAAATGGGAATCGTTATGGGAAAATTGGCCCATTTTTATAAGCTATGCTTTAAGCTTTGTCTTTGTTGGACTTTACTGGAGCAGTCATCATCATTTATTGCATATGGCACGCAAAGTGAATAATAGAATCCTTTGGGCTAATATGTTCGGTCTGTTTTGGCTGTCATTCATTCCCTATTCTACCTCATGGATGGGAGAAAATGCATTTCAAAGTACCACCGTTACACTTTATGCAATTATCCTGACGCTTTGTGTTATTTCCTATATGATTTTAGTGTATCAACTGCGTTATTTACATGGCTTTGATTCGGATTTTTCAAAAGCATTTAAAGGGAATTACAAAAGTTATCTTACTATTACTCTCAATTTAGTTGCTGCCATAATTGCTACATTAGGCATGCCAAAAATTGCCTTTATCATATTAGTTATGACTTCGTTATTATGGTTCATTCCCAACCATAGATTTGGTAGTAAGGACGATACAATTATAAATGATTAATTACAATACTATAAAAATGAAAAATTTGTTAATAATTGGTGCCAGCGGAGGCATTGCGCAAATAGTTACCGATATATTAGTAAATGACCAAACGGTAAACCTAACATTATTCGCACGAAAAGCCAATAGACTGAAAAGCCAAACTTCCAAATGTAAAATTATTGAAGGTGATGCATTGGATAAAGAAGTACTTAAAACAGCCATGAACGGACAAGATATAGTGTATGTAAACCTTGCGGGAGATTTGGAGCGAATGACAAAAAACATTGTTGCTGCTATGCAAGAAACAGGCGTTAAAAAAATCATAGCGATTAGTTCAATTGGTATTTATGACACGCCGTTAAAATCTGTTTTAGTTCCGTACCGAAAATTAGCCGATGCAATTGAAGCATCGGGTCTCGATTACACCATTTTAAGACCCGAATGGTTTAGCAATGCAAATGAAGTAGATTATGAAACAACACAAAAAGGCACACCTGAAAAAGGTTCTGTCATTTCTCGAAAAAGTCTGGCTACATTGATTACAGAAATTATAAAATCGCCAGAGCAGTTTAAGAAGCAAAATCTGGGAGTGAATAAACCTAATTCATAAATGGGGTTTCGATTTAGACGTGAACAAAAACTATTAATGTTGTACAGTAAAATCAATGTTATTTTCCCTTAAAGTTGTTGTGTCTGCGTGAGTGATGGGAGCTAGTTACCTTGTAACGCGGACAGCACGACAGTATTAGGGAAAGGGGGCGAATAAACGGCATTATGAGTTGCCCCCTTTTTCTAATGGTGACACGCCCAAATAATTTTGAAAAGAATTGAAATCCATGCAACCTATCTTCCCTACTCTATTTCTGAAAGGATAAGTAAAAAATAAAATTGTTTGAAATTAGCACTATTAAAAAGATGAACGACGTAGAAACCATAGCCGATTTTTATAAGCGAAAATACGATTGGATGCCCGAAAATATTCGCAATGAAATAGGGCATTTCAATGTATTTAAGTTAGAGAACTATCTAGGCAAACAGGCAAAGCCCGTACCTTATAAACGCAGGGACTATTTTAAAATAACGTTGCTTATTGGTGAAAGTAAAATTGAATATGCCGATAAAGCAATCGAACTAAAAAAACAGGCTTTGGTATTTTCCAATCCTCAAATTCCTTACCGTTGGGAACATACTGAAGGCATTCGTAGTGGTTTCTTTTGTGTGTTTGATCAGGCATTTTTTCATCAATACGGCAACCTGAACCAGTATTCCATTTTTCAGCCCGATGGCAATCACGTTTTTGAACTCAACGATGAACAGGTACAACTATTGAACGAAGTATATCTGCGTATGTTTGATGAAATCGATTCTGATTATATTCATAAGTATGATGTACTTCGTACGGTTGTAAGCGAAATTATTCATTTTGCAATGAAAATGCAACCTGCTTCACCACTGAATAAACAGTCCTTTAATGCCTCGCAAAGGATTTTGACGTTGTTTTTGGAACTCTTGGAACGACAATTTCCTATCGATGAAACCCATCAAAGCGTAAATCTGCGTTCGGCTTCTGATTTTGCAGAAAAACTGAATGTACACGTTAATCATTTGAACCGTGCCATAAAAGAAACTACCGATAAAACTACTTCTCGAATTATTGCCGAACGTCTATTGCAGGAAGCCAAAATTCTTTTGAAACAAACTTCCTGGACAGTATCGGAAGTTGCTTTTGCCTTAGGTTTTAATGAAGTAACCCACTTCAATAATTTCTTTAAAAAACACGTTCAAGCAAGCCCCATAAAATTTAGAAATGTTTGATTTTTAGCAACTAAATTTAACAATTAACACATTAATAACCAATTATTTAATACATTTATTCCATAATCGAGTCAAACAAAAAATTAAACATATTTTAATTAAAACAGCTATAAAATGAATACAAATACAACAACAAATGTAAAGGCTTACGGTACAGTAGCAGCTGATGTTCCTTTAAAACAAATGGATATCCAACGCAGAAACATTACGGCAAAAGATATTGAAATCGAAATTTTGTATTGCGGCGTTTGTCATTCTGACTTACACACTGCCAGAAATGATTGGGGATTTACGACTTATCCTGCTGTTCCTGGCCACGAAATTGTGGGTAAAGTAACCCAAGTAGGAAGTGATGTTACCAAACTAAAAGTGGGAGATTTTGCTGCAGTAGGCTGTTTGGTAGATTCTTGCCACACCTGCGATAACTGCAAAAAAGACCTGGAACAATATTGTACAACCGGATGGATTGGGACTTACGGCAGCCCTGACAAGCATTTGGGCGGAATGACTCTTGGAGGTTATTCGGAAAAAATTGTGGTAGACGAACACTTTGTTTTAAAAGTACCTGCTAATCTTGATTTGGCTGCTACAGCGCCTTTGTTATGTGCAGGAATTACCACTTGGTCACCACTTCGCCACTGGAAAGTTGGGAAAGGGAGTAAAGTTGCCGTTGTAGGTTTAGGCGGATTGGGACACATGGCCATAAAACTAGCTAAAGGTTTAGGTGCAGAAGTTACCCTTTTTTCCAGATCAATTGATAAAGAAAAAGACGCTTTAGAATTAGGTGCAGATGCCGTAATTATCTCCACTGACGAAACTCAAATGAGTGCTGTAAACGGAAAATTTGATTTAATTATTGATACCGTTCCTTATGTTCACGATGTAAATCCTTATGTAGGTACTTTAAATACTAACGGAACTTTAGTTTTGGTAGGCTATTTAGGTGGTTTGGAACCTATTTTGAATACGGTTCCTATGATTTTAGGAAGAAAATCAGTTGCAGGTTCTTTAATTGGCGGAATTGCCGAAACTCAGGAAATGCTTGACTTTTGTGGGGAACATAATATTGTATCCGAAATTGAAATAATTAAAATGCAGGATATTAATGAAGCGTATGAAAGAATGCTAAAAAGTGATGTTCGGTACCGTTTTGTAATTGATATGGCGTCGCTTAAAAGCTAAAAAAATATGAACACAACAGATAATATCGAACAAAATCCAATTTTCTCACAAGGTGATAAAGCAAATCCTGATTATTTTACGGGAAATGCCTGGGTTAAATTATTAGTGAATGAAAATGAATTTAATAGTGTCATCGGTAATGTCACTTTTGAAGCGGGAGCCAGAAACAATTGGCACACTCATCCGGGAGGTCAAATTCTCATTGTAACATATGGAACTGGCTATTATCAGGAAAAAGGCAAGCCGATTCAATTGATTCAAAGAGGCGATGTTATTAAAATACCAGCCGATGTTAAACATTGGCATGGTGCTGCAACCGATAGTACGTTAACTCATATCGCCATTACTGCCAGTACTCCAAAAGGAGCTGTAGACTGGCTGGAAAGAGTAACTGATGAAGAATACAATAGTTACAAACAGTAAGAATGACTTTCAAAGAAAGGTGTTCGATTACAGTCCCAGTGACTACATAATTCATTCCCAATTAAAAACAAAATCCTGTAAATCATATGATTTACAGGATTTTTAGTTTTTACTAATTCCATTTTTACCTTCAGGGAAATCCAAATTAAACCTAACTTCTGAGATACTAATTATTGTAAACAGATAACCTATTTAATACTGAAATAAGATTTAAATCATTGTGTAAAAAAAATTATAGTAAGTTTGTAAATCAATCCCATTGAAATTTTTTAAAAAATAACAATAATGAGTTTAAAAGATTTATTAGACAGTAGTAAAGACAAAAGCCTTTCTGGACAAAAGTGGCATATGCTAAGACAAGCAATCGTAAAACGATTATTGTCTGCCGGTAATGCTACAATAGCAGAATTAAGTTCTGAGCTACAATCTAGTGTTCCAACGGTAACGAAAGCCGTTAACGAATTATTGCCTGAAGGCTATGTAGTAGATTTGGGAAAAATCACCAATAGCGGCGGAAGACGACCTTCACTATATAGTATCAATCCAACTTGCGCTTACTTTTTAGGGGTCGAAGTGAGTATTGCCAATATGTCTATTGGCTTACAAAACATTAAAAACGAATTTGTCAGTATTGAATTAGGAACTTCCTTTATTTTAGAAAATACACAAGAGTCACTTTTGGAGTTTTGTAATCTCATAAATTCATTTATAGAAGACAGCTCTGTCGAAAAAAAGATGATTGTGGGTGTTTGCATCAACTTTTCAGGTCGTATTAATTCAATGGAAGGATTTAGCTATAATTATTTCTTTAGCGAAAATAGACCTTTAACAGAAATTATTTCAGAACAATTGGACATGCCTGTTCATTTAGAAAATGACACAAGAGCAATGACATTTGGCGAATATTGTGAAGGTGTTGTTGATGATGAACAGAATATAATATTTCTTAATTACAGTTGGGGTGTTGCTATAGGAATGATCACTGACGGTAAACTGTATTATGGAAAATCTGGTTATTCAGGGGAATTTGGTCACAGTACTATCTTTGATAACGGAATTATGTGTCAGTGTGGTAAACTGGGATGTCTGGAGACTGAAATTTCAGGTTGGTCCTTAGTAAACCAATTCAAGGCAGCTTTAAAAGAAGGAAAACAATCAAAAGTAGTTCTTGATGAAAGTTCTCCTGCTTTGCAACACCATACCATTATAGCTGGAGCTTTTAAATTAGAAGATAGTTTGTGTGTCGATTTAGTTACAAAACAAAGCGAGAAAATGGGACGCTATTTGTCAATTCTACTTAATATCTTTAATCCTGATTTACTGGTGATTGGTGGTGATTTTGCCCAACTGGGGGATTACACGCTATTACCTATTCAATCTTCATTAAAAAAATACTCTTTAGGTTTAGTGAACCGAGATATGAAACTTAAAAAATCGACTTTAGGTCGTCGCGCTGGCGTTATTGGGGCTTGTTGTGTCATAAAAGAAAAGATGTTATCCCCATTAATAAATAATTAAAATTACTTCTAAATTTTAATTATTAAAATAATTTAATAACTACATTGTATTTATTAAATTTATTTATATATTTACACCGTGATAATAAATAACGCGGAAATAATTCTATTTTAAAATTGTTTTTTTCTATCCTTTTCTTTTACAAAGAATCAAGAAAAAACTTTAGACCAAAAAAAAACTCCGCACAAAATTACTATCACAAAAAAGATATTTTATCTTTTAAGATGAATATCGCTGTACGTATTTTGACTGTGATGTTTTCTGTTGAAATGATTTTTTCTAATGGTTAAGATTGCCCCTAAAAACTAAAGCAAGAATTCATATTCTTAAAATGCAACGAAAGATTTTAAGATTGCTGATATAAAAAATAACAAAATTGGGAATGCCCTTTTTTATAAAATATTCATTTGTTATCCATAAAAAAAGCCAGCACATGCTGTAAACATTGCTGGCTAGTTCTTCATCAAAGAACTGTGGTTGGAAAACAAATAAATAAACCAAGAAGGAAGAATTATTATTAACCTAACCATTACAAAAGTATGTATTTATTACCAAAAAGCAAGCCGAAAAATTATTGGCTTACCCCTAACTTCGGGAAAGCTATGAAATTAACATCCTTATTTCTAGTAGCTTTTACCGTACAAGCATCAGCTGCGGTATCAACACCGACGGTTCTTTTTTTAGAAAAAAATGTTCCTTTGGAAAAGGAAACTATCAAATTAGGCTTAATCCAAAAGAAAATTTCAGGAAAGGTAACCAATGAAAAAGGAGAATCTTTACCCGGAGTAAATATTATTGCCAAAGGCACTACTATTTCAACACAGACCGATTTTGACGGAAACTTTACATTTGAAGTACCAGATAATATTACAACATTAGTTGTTTCTTACATAGGCCTTCAAGAGCAAGAGGTTACGATTGGAAATGCGCCACTTACTATAGTTTTAAAAGAGGTGGGACAACAAATGAATGAAGTTATTGTAGTAGGTTATGGTTCGCAAAATAGAAGGACCTTAAGTACTTCAGTCTCTAAATTAGACAAAAAAGTGTTAGAAAATGTTCCTTACTCAAACGTGACACAAGCATTACAAGGAAATGTAACTGGTTTAGTGGTACGTACCGCATCAGGGCAACCTGGTAAAGCATCTAATATTTTAGTACGTGGAGGTACATCTATTGATAATCCGGCAGGTGCAACTCCTATGTATATTGTTGACGGAGTTATTCGTACCCAAATTGATGATATTAACTCTGCTGATATTGCTTCATTACAAGTATTAAAAGATGCCGCTGCAACATCAATATATGGAGCTCGTGCTTCTAATGGTGTAATTATTATTACAACTTCTACAGGTAAAGCAGGTAAAACTAAAATCACTTATAATGTTTCTACTCAAAATAGCCGAGTAGGCAAAAAATATGATTTCTTAGACGGAGGAGACTACATTAGACTGCAACGTTTAGGTTTATATAATGCTGCCGAAATAGCCGGACTTTCAACAACAACCGGTATTGCAAGATTAGGGCAATTAACAGGGGCTACTCCTGCCGGTACTGGAAATAATTTGTTGAATAACACGCCTTTTGCTACATTATTGAAATCAAATTTAGACGCGCCCACTATCCAGGGTTTACAAGCTAAAGGTTGGCAAGAAATGGCAGATCCATTAAATGCCAACAACACTATTATGTACAAAAGCACGAACTGGAATGACGTTTTATTCCAAAATGCCATCACACAAAATCATACTTTAGGTTTCAGTGGCGGTGGAGATAATGGTGTTTTTGATTTAAGCTTAGGGTATCTAAAAGGAGATGGTGTAACGATATTTACTGGATACCAACGTTTTACCAGTAAGTTAAATGCATCTTTGAAATTAACGAATAACTTTACTATAAATGGTAGAGTATTATACTCAAAATCAAGTAACAATCAAGTAGTAGCTAATAGCGTTGTTTTCAACAGATATTTAGGAAACTCCCCTACTACAAAATTATATTTGGAAGATGGTACTTTGGCTCCAGGCCAAAATAATATCAATGGAAATCCATTGTACCAAATGGGTAAAGTAAAAGGAATTAATGAAAACAATAAATTGCAAATGGGGGTTGATGGTGATTTAAAACTTACTAAAGATTTAACTTTTACACCTTCATTATCACTTTATAACGAAAGTGAAAATGATAATACTTTTCAACAGGCATTTTTAAGTGGTAGCAATGGTTTAGTTGATAATACGCGTACAGCTACCAGATTAAGCAATCAAATCGCACAATTACAATACGAAGGGGTTTTTACTTATGCTAAATCTTTGGATAATGTAGGTGATTTTCAAGCAAAATTAGGGGCTTCTAAATTCGACAGAACTATAAAAGCATTTAATGCTTCCGGGAAAGGAAGTCCTTCTGATCTTGCACAAACACTGGATTCATCACCAATACCGGTTTCTGTATACAGCAACAATACAAGATTAGTGTTGAACAGTGTTTTTGGTCGTGTTAATTATGATTATAAAAGCAGGTATTTTGCAACAGCCTCTTTCCGTTATGATGGTTCTTCCAGTTTAGGTCCGGATAATAAATATGGATTTTTCCCAGGATTATCCGTAGGTTGGAATGCACATGAAGAGAAGTTTTGGAAAGTAATGCCAGAGGTTGTTTCTTCTTTCAAACTACGTGGAAGTTATGGAGTAAACGGTAACTTAGGTACTTTGGGAGATTTTCAATCAGGTGGATTATATTCAGGTACAACAAACGGATTTGCCAATAGCTACAACGGTCAATCTGCAATTGTAAATTCACAAATTGCAAATCCAGGTTTGAAATGGGAGCAATCACAAACTATAAATGGAGGTTTTGATTTAGGTTTTAATCATGATAAAGTTAGAGTAATTGGAGACTTTTATAATAAATTAACTTCTGATTTATTAACGAATCTAACGCTTCCTTCTAATAGTGGTTTCTCTACTGTTCTGACAAACTTAGGAGGATTAAGAAGCAAAGGTTTTGAATTAGAATTGAATGCCAATGTGTACAATCAAAATGATTGGAAAATTAATGTGGGTGCTAATGTTTCACACAATACTAACGTAATTGAGAAACTTCCTTTCAATGGAAATGCAAACAATAGAATTGGTGGAACTGAAATTTGGGATGCAGCAAGCAGTTCTTATAAATACGTAGGTGGTTTGCAGGAAGGTCAAAAAATTGGTGATTTTTATGCTCACAAACAATTGTATATCCTTTCTACACAAGCACAAGCAGATGCTTATAACGCAACAACACATGATACTTATGTAACTAAAACAGCTGCAGCAGGTGGTAATCCAACTGGTAAGAAATTTGCTGGAGATGCAGTATTTTTAGATGCAGACAACAATGGTACAATTGATAGCCGTGACAGAACTTACATGGGTAATATGTTCCCTAAATTTGTGGGTGGTTTTAATTTTAATGCGGACTATAAAGGATTCTCTTTAACCGTAAGAACAGATTACTCTTTAGGGGCTACTATTTACAATGAAGCCAGAGCGCGTTTTGTGGGTCAATTTCAAGGAAATTACGGATTATTAGCCGAAAGTTTACAGTCTTGGCAAAAAGAAGGTGACATTACTGATGTACCACGTTACCGTTGGGCAGATCAAACGAACCAAAATAACTTATTCCGTTCTGAAGCAAGTGGTGCAGCTTATAATACCAATATGTTCCAAGGAAATAGTCGCTACTACGAAAGTGGAGATTACTTATGTATAAGAGAAGTTACATTAAGTTATACCGTTCCAAAATCGATAGTTGAGAAAGCTAGATTAGCTTCGGTGCGTGTGTATGTAACAGGAAGTAACTTATACTATTTCACTAAATACAGTGGTTTAAGCCCAGAAGTTCAAGGGATTGATGGTGGTTCCAGTTTAGGATTAAATTCAGCTGGATCGACAGGTACTTATCCTGTTCCAAAAAACTTTATCCTTGGTTTAAACATTGGTTTGTAAATTTTAATATTAAATATCATGAAAAAGAAAATTCTTTTATATTCTATACTTTTTACCGGTTTTTCATTATTGAACTCGTGTCAGGATGACTTAAACCTTAAATCTGAAAGCGTAATTACTTCTGCCAGTTTTTGGAAAACAGAAGACGATGCAAAAGCAGGTGTAAACGGTATGTACTTCAATTTTAGAACTCAAACCCAACAAAATTACTATTTATTGGGAGGAGCTAGAAGTGCAGAAATTACAAATGGAGTTCAATCTCCGCTAAGCTTGGCTAATTATTATAATAACAACCTGACTGCACAGAATATTGATGTGGATTGGGCTGGTTTGTATACCGTAATTCATCAAGCGAATTTGGTTTTAAAATATGTTCCGACTATTCAATTTAGTCCAACAACTGTAAATGAGCAAAAGAGATATATTGCGCAAGCGTATTCTATGCGTGCTTTGGCTTATTTCATCATGGCTCGTTCTTGGGGTGGTGTACCAATAGTAACTACACCAACAGAAAACACCAATCAATCTGAATATATTGTTCCGCGTAATACGATTGAAGAAACTTTTGCATTCATTAAGTCTGATATTGAATCAGCTATTGCTAATTATCCAGATGCGACAAATAATAAAACGCAACTATCCTTGTCATCAACTTATGCTTTAAAAGCAGATGTGAATTTATGGACAGCGAAACAATTAGGTGGTGGAAGTACTGATTTAAACACGGCTTTGGCTGCAATTAATGCTATTCCTACAGCACCGACTTTATTACCCAATTTTAAAGACGTATTTGGTTACACCAATAAAGGAAATACTGAAGTGCTTTTTGCGGTTAGATATTCTTTGGCGGATGTACCGTCTGCGCTATCTGACAATTGGAATTCTTTCATGTTTGTTGGACCAAGTGACTTTGCACCCCTAACAGCAGCGACAGCAACAGCAACTTTTGGAACCTTGGGAGTTGGTACAGGAAATGCAGGTATTTCAAGAGTACAACCAGATATTACACATTTCAACTTTAGCAGTACAGATACCAGAAAAACAGCTACTTATTTAACTTTATACAATGGAGCGACTCCGGTAGTAACAGGTTTAGTAAAATACAATGGAACAGTTGATGGTGCTACCAGAAGATTTGTAAGCGATATCATTATTTACCGTTGGGCTGACATCTTGTTAATGAAAGCAGAAATTAAAAATGCTTTAGGCCAAGATCCATCTTCAGAAATGAATCTGGTAATGCAAAGAGCTGATGCTTCTTCCTCATTTACAAATAGCTCTCAAGCAGCTAATAATGATGTTATTTTGAATGAACGTTTGAAAGAATTAGCTTTTGAAGGGAAAGCATGGTGGGATTTAGTACGTTTCAACAAAACGAATCTTGTGCCTTCTATGACCGGTAAAAAAATATTGTTCCCAATATCTCAAAATACCATTAACTTTAATCCTAAAATCACTCAGAATCCATAGTAAAAAACTGGATTTAAGAAGTATAGTTTAAATAATAAGCCGGGAATATTTAAGTTCCCGGTCTATTTAAACAACATAAATAAAAGACAATTTAAAAAAATACCTCATGAAAATTGAACATTTACAAGGGCTAATCTCAGCTCCTTTTACACCCTTTAATAGCAATGGAAAATTAGATGTTAGCCTAATTCCGGCTTACTATACTTTTCTAAAACAAAACGGAATAACTGGTGCTTTTATTAACGGCTCTACTGGAGAAGGTGTTTCTATAACATTAGAAGAAAAAAAAGCGGTTGCTCAAGCTTGGGCAAATTGTTCCAATCACGATGCTGATTTTAAAGTAATGGTATTCTTAGGTGGAACTTGTCTTACTGATTGCATTGACTTAGCAAAACATGCTTATGAAATAGGATTGTATGCTGTTTCTATGACTGCTCCATTTTATTTCAAACCTGCAAATGTTGATATGTTGGCTCAAGCCTGTATCGAAGTTGGTAAAAGTGTTCCTAATATGCCTTTCTATTACTACCACATTCCTGTATTGACAGGCGTTAACTTACCCATGTTTGATTTAGTACAAGCCTTAGACGGAAAGCTTCCGAATTTTGCAGGAGTGAAATATACACATGAAGATTTCATGGATTTCCAAAGTTGTATGAGTTATGAAAATGGGAAATTTGATATGCTTTGGGGACGTGACGAGAATATGTTGTCAGCATTAGTATTAGGAGCCAAAGGTGCTGTAGGAAGTACATTCAATTATGCTGCTCCGTTATACTATGATTTGATTGCGGCTTTTAATGCCAATGATTTAGTTACAGCGCGTGCTTTACAGCAAAAATCAATCAACATGATTCGTTTATTGGGTAAATACGGTGGAATTTCAGTAGGAAAAGCCTATATGAAAGTCGTAGGATTGGATTTAGGTGAATTTAGATTGCCTGTTAAAAATATGAGTGCTGACCAATTTGAATTATTTAAAAAAGATGTAGAAAGTCTAAATTTTGAAGATTTCAAATCAAAATAGCTTCGTTCGTTTTATTTCAAAACAAGCACTATGAATAAATATATTTTTCCTCTAATTCTTTCCTTACTTATTATGCCGACAACTGACGCCCTTTCTCAAAAAAAAGCTGTAAACCATATTCAATGGAAAATGGCAGCGCAACTACAAAATACGGATGGAAGTATATCATTAGGTTTTGCAGGTGCTATTAATGGTATCAGTAACGATGTTTTAATAGTTACTGGGGGAGCTAATTTCCAAGATAAAATGCCTTGGGAAGGTGGAAAAAAACAGTATTCAAATGAAATTCATGTATTGCAGAAGTGTAACGATACCTATAGTTGGAATAAAAATGTACGCAGCACACTACCCGAACCTATTGCCTACTGTGGTTCTACTTCAACTGATTTAGGAGTGGTATATGTAGGGGGCGAAAATGAAAATGGACTTTCCAATAAGGCTTTTATTCTAAAATGGAATGCTGCTACAACTGAGGTTGAAGCCACTTCCCTACCTGATTTTCCAGTAAACATTACCAATATAGCTCTTACACATATTGAAAATGTAGTTTATGCAATTGGCGGTGATGAGACCACTAAATCTTCTGATTTATTTTTAAGTCTTGATTTAAACAGTAGTAATCCAGAGTGGAAAACATTACCAAAATTACCCATCGCTTTGGCTAATTCAGTTGCGGTGGCTCAGAAAGACAAAGATGGAACAAATATTTATGTGATTGGTGGAAGAACCAAAACCCCTTCAGGAATAAGTGATTTGCACAATACCACTTATGCTTTTAACATAAAAAAACAAATCTGGGAAAGTCGTGCCAATATATCCGATGGAGAAAACACAACCAACTTTTCAGCGGGTGCAGGTGTGGCTGTGGGGAATCATTCCATCGTAATTGTTGGTGGTGATAATGGTACAATTTTTCATAAAATAGAGACTTATTTATCACAAATTGCACAAACAGATTCTCCTGAAGAAAAGACCAGACTAATTGCAGAAAAAAATGTATTAAATACCCATCATGACGGTTTCTATAAAGGAATCTTATTATACGACACCCGTACTAATTCCTGGTCTACTATTGGCGAACTGCCCTTTCTTGCTCATGTGACCACAACTGCTACGCTATGGAATGATAAAATTGTTTTGTCTAATGGAGAAATAAAACCAGGTATTCGTACCCCCGATGTCATGTTAGGAACTATAAAGTAATTACACTCAAAATAGGTTTTAACCCCCATTTTTTCATGTCGGAAAATGAAGGTAAAATCACAAATGAAATTTTAAAGCATATCAAAATATGAAAAATACAAAGTATTATCCTTGGGTAGTAGTAGGCTTGTTATGGCTTGTAGCCTTGCTAAACTATATGGACAGACAAATGCTGGCAACGATGCGTCCTTCAATGGAAACCGATATTCCTGAATTAGTATCTGGTGAGAACTTTGGACGTTTGATGGCTATTTTTCTTTGGATTTATGCTTTAATGAGTCCTATATCCGGAATTATAGCGGACAAATTAAACAGAAAATGGCTGATTGTAGGGAGTTTATTTGTTTGGTCAGCCGTAACGTATGCTATGGGATATGCATCAACTTACAATCAGGTGTATTGGTTAAGAGCCCTGATGGGAGTAAGTGAAGCTTTATATATTCCTGCCGGTCTATCACTAATAGCCGATTACCATCAGCAAAAAACAAGATCACTTGCTATCGGAATTCATATGACGGGACTTTATGTGGGTTCCGCATTAGGAGGTTTTGGAGCTACTATTGCCGCCGCCTATTCTTGGCATACTACTTTTCATTATTTTGGGATAGTTGGAGTTTTTTATGCTTTCGTTTTAGTTTTCTTTTTAAGAGAGAAAAAAGTTGCCGAAATAAAAACTATTGATTCCGATTTGATGCCAATAAAGGAAAAAAGTTCACTCTTCAAAGGCATGGCTTTGTTATTCACGAACATCTCTTTCTGGGTTATCTTATTTTATTTTGCCATAATAAGTTTACCGGGCTGGGCTACAAAAAACTGGTTGCCTACCCTGTTTTCAGAAAACTTAGGAATTCCTATGGAAGAAGCAGGTCCTTTAGCCACCATTGCCATCTCGTTTTCATCCTTGTTGGGAGTGATTTTTGGCGGTATTCTATCTGATAAATGGGTACAAAAAAATATTAAAGGCAGGGTTTATACCAGCGCGATTGGTCTGAGTTTAACCATTCCTGCTTTATTGTTAATCGGTTTTGGACATTCATTATTCAATGTTGTGGGTGCGGCACTTTGTTTCGGTATCGGTTACGGAATGTTTGATGCCAATAACATGCCTATTATATGTCAGTTTGTTTCTTCAAAACACCGGGCGACGGCCTATGGTGTCCTAAATATGACTGGAGTTGGTTGTGGTGCATTAGTAACTTCCCTTTTAGGGAAATCATCGGATAGCGGAACTTTAGGCTCCGGATTTGCTTTGATGGCGGGGGTTGTGATAATTGCATTAGTAGTCCAAATCAGTTTTCTGCGTCCAAAAGTGAATGATTTTGTCGATGCTTAAAATCCATTAGTATCGTTTACTAAGTTCAAATAATTGTTTTAAGTTGGGTTTGTTTTTTATCTTTTAAGGCGGAGCCTTGTGTTCCGCCTTGGGGATAATTTACGCCTATTTGTAATAATTTCTGAAAAAATAAAAACATGAATACGATAAAAAGGAATCTATTTTTAGTGGTCTTTTTCATTTCAATAACTTTTCATTTTGAATCAGTTGCGCAAAAAGCAATCCTCAAAGTGGCCTGTATTGGAGATTCCGTTACAGCGGGTTATCTCTTATCTGACGCTGCAAATGAATCCTATCCTTCACAGCTTCAAATCTTGATGGGTGGACAATATGAGGTAAAGAATTTCGGACATAGCGGAGCAACACTTTTGAAAAAAGGAAGTACACCCTACTTTAAAACTAAAGAATGTGCCGATGCCATTGCATACAGACCTGATATAGCTATTATTCATTTGGGTTTAAATGATACAGATCCTAGAAATTGGCCGAATTACAATGCCGAATTTGATGCCGATTACGCTTGGTTAATAGACACTTTAAAAAAACAAAATCCGGTTGTAAAAATTTACATCTGTCGATTAACTCCCATATTTAATGAACACCCTCGTTTTAAATCGGGAACCAGAGATTGGTTTTGGCAAATTCAATCTCATATACCCAACATTGCAAAAGCAAATCAAGTGGGTTTAATTGATTTACATGAAAAGTTATACCATCGTCCCGATCTTTTTCCTGATGCTTTACATCCAACGAAAGAAGGAGCAACTATTCTGGCCAAAACCGTTTATGAAAACATAACCCAAGATTTTGGTGGATTAAAATTAGCGGCTGTTTTCACAGACAATATGGTTTTACAACGCAATCAACCCATTCCAGTTTATGGAACGGCTAATGGAGGTGATGCAATTGAAGTGACTTTTAAACAACAAAAAAAGACCGTTATAGCTAATCAATACGGAAAATGGAAAATTACGTTTCCTGCTATGACACAAGGCGGACCTTACGAAATGACTATTCAATCTAAAGGAACAAACCTTGTTTTAAAGAATATTTTGGTTGGCGATGTTTGGTTTTGTTCCGGACAGTCGAATATGGCATTTCAACTTCAAAATTCAGAAAATGGTTCGGCAGAAGTAAAAAAAGCAATCGCAAATTCCACTATTCGGTTATTCAATGCCAAAGCGATACGGGAGACTGATGAAATGGCTTGGGATTCTCTCACTTTGGTTAAAACCAATCAGCTGCAATTCTTTTCTGGAAGTTGGTCGGTTTGTGATTCGATAAGTGCCAAAGATTTCTCTGCCATTGCCTATTACTTTGGTAAAAACATCGCCCGTGAAGAAAATGTACCTGTGGGTTTAATTCAAGTTGCCGTTGGCGGATCACCGATAGAATCCTGGATTGACAGATACACATTGGAACACGACGATAAAGTAGTTGATGTATTAACCAACTGGCGTAAATCGGATTTTATTATGCCTTGGGTCAGAGAACGTGCCAATGTAAATTTGAAAAATGCTACAAATGCAAAACAACGTCATCCGTATGATCCCTGTTATAATTATGAAGCCGGAGTGGAAGCCTTTACAAAATTCCCGATAAAGGGTGTGATTTGGTATCAAGGCGAAAGCAATGCACATAATGTTGAATTATATGAACATCTCATGCCTACATTAGTAGAAAGTTGGCGCAAAGCCTGGGGTTCTAATCTACCCTTTTATTATGTTCAATTATCAAGTATTGATCGACCAACTTGGCCTGCGTTCAGAGATGTCCAAAATAGATTGCAAAATAAAATACCGAATAGCGGCATGGCTATCAGTATGGATTATGGTGATGTTCTAAATGTGCATCCCATTAAGAAAAAAGAAGTGGCTTATAGGTTGGCGCTTTTGGCCTTGCGCTACACTTATGGAAAATCTGTAATTGCGAATGGTCCTTCCCCTTTGAAAGCCATACAAAAAGGTGACAACATTCTAGTTTCATTTGCATTTGCAAAACAATTAACTACTTCGGACAAAAAAGAATTGATTGGTTTTGAATTGGTAAACAACAAGGGAATTCACATTCAAAGCAAAGCTGCTATCATAAAAAATCAAGTAGTAATTGTTGTCCCAAAAGGAGAAAAAATAAAAACAGTTTTATATGCATGGAAACCATTCACTACAGCCAACTTGGTGAATGAAGCAGGCTTACCCTGTTCGACTTTTAAACAAGAACTCCATGCAAGTACTGAAAATTAAAAAAAGATTCCGTAAGGAAGACAAACGCAAATAAATAGTCAAATGTCTTTGGCTAAATGACATCTAAATTAACATCTAGTACAACATAAAAAATACTAGTTACAAAACATATATTAAAAATGAGCTATTCAAAAACAGATCTTCTCAGCTTAAAAGATTTTTATCAGAATCAATTATTAAATGATACCGTACCATTTTGGTTTCCACGTTCTATTGATACCGAGTTTGGAGGTTATTTATTAATGCGTGATCAAGATGGGAGTTTGATTGATGATGACAAAGCCGTTTGGATACAAGGGCGTTCCGCTTGGTTATTGGCTACACTTTACAATACAGTCGCACCAAAACAAGAATGGTTAGAAGGTTCTAAAACAGGTATCGATTTTTTAAACAACCACTGCTTTGATACTGATGGGCGAATGTTTTTTCACGTAACACGCGACGGACAACCCATACGCAAACGCCGTTACTATTTTTCGGAAACCTTTGCAGTTATCGCAATGTCAGCTTACGCCAAAGCAAGCGGAGATGAAACAGCTGCCGAAAAAGCGCGTTTTTTATTCGGAAAATGTATCGAATATTCAACTTCATCTCATTTATTAGAACCTAAATTCACTGCTATCCGACCGTCAAAAGGAATTGGAACTCCTATGATTATGATAAACACCGCGCAACAGTTGCGAGAAAATATTGGAGACCCACGTTGTGATGAATGGATTGATACATGGATTACTGAAATCGAAACCGATTTTGTAAAAGACGATATTAAATGTGTGATGGAACAAGTAGCACCAGATGGTTCTATTATCGATCACATTGATGGGCGTACATTGAATCCCGGTCATGCTATTGAAGGCGCTTGGTTTATTTTCCATGAAGCCAAATATCGCAACAATGATCCACACTTGATTGCATTAGGTTGCAAAATGCTGGATTATATGTGGGAACGCGGATGGGATAAGGAGCACGGCGGTATTCTATATTACCGTGATGTATATGACAAACCCGTTCAGGAATACTGGCAGGATATGAAGTTTTGGTGGCCTCATAACGAAGTGATTATCGCAACACTGCTGGCATACACCATGACAGGTGATGAAAAATATGCAACTTGGCACAAAATGGTACATGATTATGCGTACAGTAAATTTCATGACAAAGAAAACGGAGAATGGTTTGGGTATTTACATAAAGATGGAACCATTGCCCAAACAGCTAAAGGAAATATGTTCAAAGGCCCTTTTCATTTGCCAAGACAGGAATGGTATTGTTTGCAACTACTCAATGAGTATTTAGAAGACAAAAAGAATGTTGTTAGTACTAAACAAGATGTAACCCATTTAAATTATAAAAAATGAAACAAGCCATTGTTAACGGAATTGTACATACTGGCGAAGAAATAAATAATGACGTCATTATTATAGAAAATGGAAAAATTATTTCTGTTCAAAAAGAAATACCAACTGACATTGAACAAATTGATTTGAAAGGAGAACATATTGCTGCTGGTTTTATAGACATTCAAATAAATGGTGGGGAGCAACTTTATTTTAGCCAAACTCCAACAGAAGAAACCATTCAGGATATTTATGAAACCAGTTTGAAATATGGTACCACTCATGTACTTCCATGCCTGATATCGTCATCCAAAGAAACGATTCTTCAAGGAATTGAAGCCATTCGCAATTATAAAGCAAAATACAATAACGGAGTACTAGGAATGCATCTGGAAGGTCCTTTTTTGAATCCTTTAAAACGCGGTGCACATAGTATTAATCAGGTTCGTAAACCTACCAATTCTGAATTGGAAGAAATTATCTGTCATGGTAAAGAGGTGATAAAAGTAATCACTATTGCACCGGAATGTTTTACAGACGAGCAGTTGGATATGCTACTAGAAAGTGGTATTGTTATCTCAGCGGGACATTCGACCATGACCTACAAAGAAGCACAATATTATTTTTCTAAAGGGATAAAACTGGTTACCCATTTGTTTAATGCGATGACTCAATTTGGGCATCGGGAACCTGGTTTGGTCGGAGCCACTTTAGAAAATGAAAATGTTTATGCTCCTGTTATTTTAGATGGTGCGCATTGTGATTATGCCGCTGCTAGATTAGCATATAAATTAAAGAAAGACAAATTCTTTTTAATTAGTGACGCTGCTTTTTTAGGACGCAAAGTTGCCAGTTTCAAATGGGAAAATTTTGATGCCCATCTCGATAATGGCTTTTACAGAAATGAAGAAGGCAATCTAGCCGGTGCCAGTATTTCAATGAAAGAAGCGGTTCAGAATGCTTTCAATCATTTGAACGTGTCGGCTGATGAAGCGATTAAAATGGCTACTTGCCGAGTAGCAAGCGCTATTAATATGGAACATCAATTGGGGAAAATAAAACCGGGATTCCCGGCAAGTTTTGTCACATTCAATGATAATCTGTCAAGAATAGAAACGGTAAATTATAATCCGATTTAAACAATCAACATTAGAAAATTAACTACACAACTAACTCAAATAAAAAAATAAAATGAAAAGTGTTTTAGAAATTAAACCTGACATAAGCTATAAAAGTGCCGGCAAATTTGAAGAAACGAGATTTGAAAAAATTCACAATGTCATTTTTAAAAATTCGGTTGAAGCTTCAAAAATTGTTGCCCAAGAAATAGCCACATTAATTAGATTCAAACAAGCCGAAAATAAATCTTGTGTACTTGGTTTGGCTACTGGTTCATCTCCTATAAAGGTTTATGAAGAATTGGTACGAATGTATAAAGAAGAAGGACTAAGCTTTAGTAATGTAGTCACTTTCAATCTGGATGAATATTATCCAATGACAAAAGAAAATAATCAAAGCTATCATTATTTCATGCATCAGCATCTTTTTAATCATATCGATATTAAACCGGAAAATATAAATGTTCCTGACGGAACAGTCGCGATTGAAGAGCTGAATCAATACTGCATTAATTATGAAATGAATATTAAAAATGCAGGAGGACTTGATTTCCAATTATTGGGAATTGGCCGTACGGGACACGTAGGTTTCAATGAACCGGGTTCCCACATCAATTCAGGTACCCGAATCATTACTTTGGATCATATTACAAGAATAGATGCATCTTCTGATTTTAATGGTATTGATAACGTTCCTAAAAGAGCGATTACGATGGGAGTTTCCACTATTTTGAGATCCAAAAGAATTGTATTAATGGCTTGGGGCCAAAATAAAGCTTCCATCATAAAGAGAACCATTCAAGGAGAAATAAGCTCTGAGGTTCCTGCTACATTTTTGCAAAATCATACCAACGCTACTTTTGTTTTAGACCAATCTGCTGCTTCCGAATTAACTCGATTTGAAACACCGTGGTTGGTAGGAGAATGCATTTGGACACCAGAATTAAAAAACAAAGCGATTGTTTGGCTATGCCAAGAAACAAAACAATCGATATTAAAACTGACCGACAGGGATTACAACAACAACGGAATGTCGGATCTTTTGGCGCAAGAAGGTTCTGCTTATGATTTGAATATTAATATGTTCAATGTATTGCAGCATACGATAACAGGATGGCCGGGAGGAAAACCCAATACGGATGATTCTCACAGACCCGAAAGAGCTAATCCTGCAAAAAAAAGAATCATTCTTTTTAGTCCGCACCCGGATGATGATGTGATTTCTATGGGAGGAACTTTTTCTAAATTGATAAAACAAGGTCATGATGTTCATGTAGTGTATCAAACTTCTGGAAATATTGCTGTTACAGACGATGAAGCATTGAAATTTGCTGAAGTTTGTAATGATTTCATTGGAGAAACCGATTGTAATATTGATTTTCCTGCGGTAATCCATTTCATTAACAACAAAACCGAAAATCAAATCGATTCTCTTGAAGTTCGAAAACTAAAAGGCTTAATCAGACGTCGCGAATCGTATGCCGCAACAAGATACATTGGATTAAAAGATGAAAACACGCACTTTTTAGACCTTCCTTTTTATGAAACAGGCCGAGTAAAGAAAAACCCATTGGGTCCTGAAGATATAGCCATAGTTGCAGCCATAATTGCAAAAATAAAACCACATCAGGTTTTTGCCGCAGGAGATTTGGCAGATCCGCATGGTACTCATGAAGTTTGTTTGAATGCCATATTTGCAGCAATGAAACAACTTAAATCAAAACCTTACATGAATGATTGTTGGTTATGGTTGTACAGAGGTGCTTGGCACGAATGGGATATCCATGAAATAGATATGGCTGTTCCTTTAAGTCCTGATGAAGTTTTGTTAAAAAGACATGCTATTTTGTACCACCAATCCCAAAAAGACAGGGTAATGTTTCAAGGAAACGACTCCAGAGAATTTTGGGTTAGAGCCGAAGATCGCAACAAAAATACCGCGAAACTATATGATGATTTAGGTCTTGCTGAATATGAAGCTATTGAAGCTTTTAAACGTTTTGATTATTAAAAAAAAACGTAAATTAAAATAACAAAACTCAGTTTGAGAACCATGATAAATGGGTTCCAAACTGAGTTTTTTCTATTATTACTCTACATCTATTTAAATTATAAATTTTGTAGTTTTACTCCCTATATTTGAATCTTTACATGAAAAATAAATTAATCAACATTCCTCCTATACCTGCAGTACTCTTCGCAATAATAAGTGTGCAATCAGGAGCGGCTATTGCTAAAGGTCTTTTTCCTGTTATAGGTGCTGCTGGAACAGCTTCTTTGAGAATTGGTATCTCAGCATTGATATTACTGGCAGTTTACAGGCCAAACCTAAAAAAGATTACTGCTAACCAATGGAAATTAGTAATTCCTTACGGTTTGTCTTTGGGTGCGATGAATTTGGTTTTTTACCTTGCAATAGAGAGGATTCCTATTGGACTTGCTGTTACACTAGAATTCATAGGTCCGTTATTGGTAGCCGTTTTAGGTTCAAAACGGATGATTGATTTTTTCTGGGTATTGCTGGCAGCCGCAGGAATTGTTTTGATTGCTCCATGGTCAAGTAATGGAATAGACCTCTTAGGAGTATTGTTTGCCCTTTTAGCGGGTGGCCTTTGGGCGGCTTATATTGTATTGGGAGGGAAAATTTCAAAAATAATGAAAGGCGGAGAGGCAGTAGCAACAGGAATGCTTTTTGCTGCAATACTAATTGTGCCCTTTGGAATTCTAGGAAATGGGTTAAACAGCCTCACTCCAAAACTTTTCTCCTTAGGTATAGCACTCGCTCTTTTGTCAAGTGCGATTCCTTTTACATTGGAAATGAAAGCGCTCGGTCAGCTTCCTGCCCGTACATTCAGTATTTTAATGAGTTTAGAACCTGCTGCAGCATCAATTTGTGGGCTTATATTTTTACAAGAATACCTTACTTTTAATGAAGTTTTGGCCGTGCTTTTTGTGGTAATAGCTTCTGCTGGATCAACAATTACTTCCAGAAGACAAGAAAATTAATACTGACTCCATTTAAAAAAAAGCCTGTAAATCTTAGAATTTACAGGCTTTTCTAATTTTTAAAATCATTATCGTTTTAATTGCCCGTTTCTTTTTTAGAATCCTGAACCATTTTATCATTTGCGGTAATTGCAAATTCTACACGGCGGTTTTGACTTCTGCCTTCCGGTGTATCATTCGTAGCAATTGGATCTAGAATTCCAAAACCAGATGTTTTGAATCTGCTTGTTTTTAAACCTTTTAAAACCAAATAATCCTTAACTGATACTGCTCTTTTTTGAGAAAGTGTCAAATTGTATTCTGGTTTACCTGTATTATCTGTATAACCAAAAATCTCAATATTTGTATCTGCATAACTATTAAATACAGGAATCAACTTATCTAAATTAGCTTTAGCTTGAACGGTCAAAGTCGTTTTATTAGTATCAAAGCGAACAGCATCCTCTTTCAAAGTCAAGTGAATTCCTTCACCTACTCTTTCTACATCCGCGCCTGGTAAAGCTTGATTAATTTCTCTGGCTTGCTTATCCATTTTATTTCCAATAAGAGCGCCTGTTCCTCCACCAACTGCAGCACCAATAGCCGCTCCCAAAGCAGCATTACCGCCTTTTCCTAAATTATTACCTAGAATTCCACCGATTAATGCCCCTGCTGCAACACCAATTCCAGTACCTTTTTGAGTATTATTGGCATTTTTAACCGCATCGCAACTTATAAAAAGACTGCTTACAACAAACAAGACACTTAAATTTAGAATAGCTATTTTTTTCATAATATGTATGTTTTTTTATTAGTTAATTTTTTGAAATTGATAAACAACATCAGTGATTTTTCCTCCAACAGCTATTTTATCAATTAACTGAAAAGAGTTTTCAGACTGATTAGCAATACCTAAAACAAATCCAGTTCTCACTTTTTTTGATTTTAAACCTTCATCTAAAATCTTCATAACAAACTGTCCTTCTTTATTTATAAACCAAGTTATAGCTGAACTATAAGCGGTACAATTAGGGCTATTCAATGTCATATTACCTTTGTTATTATTCGAAATAAATTTCCATTGGCTTCTTATCAAACATTTTGAATCAGCAAGATCAAACGAATTAACTTTAATATAGTCTGAGCCAGGGTAAGTAACATTTGTGATTTCCCAATTCCCTTTCATTGCAACTTGAGAAGGTCTGTCTAATTTTGCATTTGTAACTGAGGTTGACTTACATGCAACTATCAAAAAAGAGACAGCGCATAATAAAATGATTTTTTTCATGCATTTAAAATTTAATAAATTAAAATCCAACAAAACATAGTATTGCTTTATCGAAAATAGATGTATTTGCACACAAATCAAGAATTGAAATGTGCATTTTCATTATTTGATTAGTTTGTTCTGTCATCAATAATTGCTTCAGGAGCATTTGTTTTTACGGATGCGATTCCATTATCACGTGAAGCTTCACTCTCATATAGCTGACTTGTACCGATTATTTGACCATTGGTAGCTTTCAGATTAAAATAAGGCTTACCATTTGAAGCTATTTTGCAATCAAACTTTGAATCATCCTGTGAATTACGTTTCACAGATTCAATTCCTTTTTCACAATTAGGTTTCGTCGTGTAGCCTTCGCTGCTAAGAATTGTTTGACCATTATTGGCTGTTAAATTGAATTGAAACTCCCCGTTTGTTCTTTTGGTAATTACAAATTTTCCCATTTTTAAATTGATTGTTTTAAGTTATTTATGTTTTTACTATTTTGAATTTGTTTATGTGGAGATGTGGTTCGGTAAAAAAAATGACGCAATTCCTTTACCATTTCTAATTTTGTTGTAGAGATATCAAACAAAATTATATTACTTACATTTTTCATTTTGTTCAATATTTCTTTATTATAAGTACATACTAAGATTTGAACTCCCATTTTATACACTTCAACAAAATCAAATAAATCTGCCTCTGAATACACAACAAAAACAACGATTGAAAACTTCTTTTCTATGTCTTCTAAGTTCTCATCCTTTTTAAACTTTTGAAAATTAAATTTTTTATTAAATTCATATTTTAAAAATCTGGCAAAATAATGTTGTTTATCATAAACCAAAATTTGCTCTAACGTCCTATTTATCATGATCGAATTTATTTAATTTGGTATAAATTCTACCTTAACCTCTTTTTACAATTATCCCCGAATAATTTGATTAAAATCATTTTACACTGCGTTTCATTATAATAAATTTCATTGGATGATGATCACTTTGATTGATCTTCAATGGGTGCATCTAGCGCTTTACTTTTTAGGGATTCAATACTGTTATCTCGCGAAGATTTATCTTCAAAGATTTGACTTATACCTAGAATTTTTCCGTTGAAGGATTTCAGGTTAAAATAAGGTTCGTCATTTGGAGATCTCTTGCGATTAAACTTTGAGTTATCCTGTGAGTTGCGTTTTACGGATTCGATACCGTTTATACACATCGTTTTTCTTGTGTAACTTCCACTCCTAAGAAGTATATTTCCTTTCTTATCTATAAAATCAAATTGAAACTCGCCAGTTGCTTTTTTGCTAATTACAAATTTTTCCATTTTAACATTAATCGTTTTTATGTTATTTATTTCTGATTTAAACTATTATTATTCAGTCACTAAAAATAATTTTAAAAGTAGTTCCTACTCCTACTTTACTCTCTACACTAACTTTCCCATTCATAGATTCAATTTGGTTTTTTGTAATATATAAACCTATTCCATGGGCCTTTTCATGGGTATGAAATGTTTTGTACATCCCAAATAATAAATCCCCATATTTTTCTAA
The DNA here is from genome assembly GCF_048158645.1 of Flavobacterium cryoconiti. Lineage (NCBI taxonomy): Bacteria > Pseudomonadati > Bacteroidota > Flavobacteriia > Flavobacteriales > Flavobacteriaceae > Flavobacterium > Flavobacterium cryoconiti. Next base: position 135,493 of record NZ_JBLNKW010000002.1, read on the forward strand.
ATCAATCCCTAAACCGTTATCCGTTATGGTTAATACTTTCTTTTCATTTTCTACAAAAAAATTAAACTCAATTATCGGAAATCTATCGGGATGCGCATATTTTATTGCATTTGTACTAAAATTCAACAAAACACTTTCCAGATAAGCAGGATTAAAAGTAACAATAGCTCCTTCAGCAACATTATTAATAATTCTCGCTTTATTTTCATGGTTATAGCCACTAATTATATTGCTGTTTTTTTTCAAATACAGATTTAAATCCAAAGGCTCTTTTATGACATTCAAATTATTCTGAATATTTACTATTTGAGATAAATTAGCTATTGTTTCATTCAAATCATCAGAAACAGTTCTTAAATACCCTAAAGTTTCTGTATTCTCAAGAGAATTTTCTTCTGAATCAATCATGTCCAGCAGCAATTTAATATTTCCAGCATGTGAATTTAAATTATGGGAAACGGTATGGGAAAAATTCAATAACCGACTATTGTGTTCACTGTATAATTCCATTGCGCTGATTAATTCTAATTCTTTTTCTTTCTGTGAAGAAATATCTGTATGGGTCCCTATTACTCTCAAGGGTTTCCCATCAGGACTTCTTTCTATGACTTTTCCTCTGTCAAGAATCCATTTGTATTTTCCGCTTGACGTTAAAACACGATGCAAATTTTCATAAAATGGAGTTTTATTTTCAAAATGATTTTGAATCGTAGCATAATATTTTTTTAAATCATCCGGATGTACAATCTGATCCCATCGTTCCGGATTATCAAAAATATCTGTAGATTCTTGTTCTAATATTTTTAAAGATTGTGAGGAATAAAAAACGCTATTTGTTTGTAAGTCCCAATCCCAAACACCTGATATTGAAGCTTCCATTGCAAAACGAAAACGTCTATCGGAGATTTCAAGTTGCAACTGTTGCACTTTAAAATCTGTTATGTCGGAAACATTACCCAAAAAAACAATACTCCCATCGGAATTCAATTCAGTTTTAAAAAACACCTTAAACCAACACAATCCCCTTTTAGGTAATACACTTCTAAATTCTAAATCTCCTTTTTTTTCAATCTTTCTGGAACCGATAAGAAAACGCAGTACTTTAATTTTATCATCCTTATAGATACTATTATAAAAAAAAGACATAATAGTGTCTGAAATAATATTATTTGACAATTCGAACATCTCACATATGGATTCACTTACTAATGGACTATGAAAATGATTATCTGAAGAAACCGTAAACACGAAAATTTTTTCAGATAATTCCTTAAATAATTTTTTATAAAAATCACTTGTATGCATAGAATCATTTGTAGTATAAAAATCAGATTTCATATTTTTTAGTTTTAAAAAGTTTCAATCACCACAAAAAAATTATAATCAATCTTTTTAAAATGAAATATTTTAATAGCTCCGATTAAATGGAAAAATTTTCTCCTCTACTTAATCTTTTTCCGAAACACACACAATAAAACTCCACCTATCCCTGCCAGTATATTAACGCAATTTATTTTCAATGAAAAATCAGCAAAAAAGAACAAATTTATAAAGTTGGTAATAGCTAACCCTATCAGCGGAAGAAACATAAAATCGGTTTTAAACCTAAATTTAAAATCCAAAGGATAAACTACAATTCCTAATCCCAAAAAAAATAGAGATAGTAAATAACACGTAAAACCCATTACAAATAAATCAGAAACAAAATCAATACAAAGTATTCCAACTAAGCAAAAAAACAATCCAAAAACTACTTTTTGATACATTTATTATTTTGAATTAAATAACGTAGATTATAATTATCTAAAACAAAAGACACTAACCAACGGATTAGTAGAATATAACTTCCAATAGTTTTTTCATTCATTTTTTTGTATTTTTTTAGACTTTATAAATTACTACCACTTCATGCTTTCTGTAATTGTATGAATTAAGATCTGCTAATAAACTTGCAAATTATTATTTCAAAACACCTCAATAAAATCAGAGGTTGCTGCAACTACCACTTCTGATATTGCAAATGTAACCCCAACAAAATCAATAGTTCGTAGAATATCTAACAATGCCATGTAGAATTATTTCTACAAAAAAAATACCTGGTAGTAAGAATAATTTTATGCAGTAAATAAAAAATTCAATAACTACTATTGGACAAAATAAGTAGTTATTGAATTATGGTAATAAAAAAAGTAGATCTTGAAAAACAGCAACTATAAACTATTTACTATCCTCAAAGTATAAATGAAAAAGTTCTATTAAAGCAGGTAAATTATCAATTTCTAGCTTTTCAAAAACTCTGTTTTTAAACGTACTAACGGTAGTCTTTTTAATTTTTAATAGCTCTGATATTTCTAAATTTCCATATCCTTTAATCAATAATCTGGCCACCTCAACTTCTCTATTAGACAATTGTTCTAATGGATTAATGGGTGTTTTTGAAATATAAGAGTCTAGAATTCTATCTTTAATATTTTGCGTTATATATTTTCCTGATAAAATCATGCTGGTTAATGCTTGCTTCATCTCTTCTTCTGAGCTGCCTTTATTTAAATATCCCGAAGCACCTGCATTCAGGTATCGCATGGCGTAAATGTCTTCATCATAGGCCGAAAATATTAAAATTTTAATATCCGGTTGAATATTTTTAACCTCTGTAATAATATTCAAACTATTACCGTCCGGAAAATTGATGTCTAAAACCAATAAATCAATCTTAATTTCTTGTAACACTTTAAAAGTATCTTTAAAAGTCCCGGACTGACAAATTTTAGCATTTAAAAACAACTCTTTAATTAGCAATGCAACACCTTGCCTAACAACGCTATGGTCATCCGCAATTAAAAAAGAATAGTTATTTGATAATTTCATTTTTTATTAAATAAATTAAAATCGTTATGCATAAGTGCGGTAATAAATTATCAAATAGTTTACCATTACTACTTAAAATAAAAAATAAATTTTTCGTATTTCTATTTTAAATTTGACTTAATATTAAATTAAATGTGACCTTAGTACCTTTGCCTTCTTGGCTTTTAACACTAATATCCCCATCAAATAATTCAATTATTTCTTTGCAAAGATTTAACCCTAAACCAACACCCAAATCATTCACTTTCTCAGAGACTGTTCCTTGATAATAGGATTCGAATATATTTTTCAAATCATTTTCTGCAATACCAATTCCATTATCCTGAACTTCAACTTTTAAATTCATTTCATAATCCGAAACATGTTCTAAATCAATAGTAATCGCTATTAATCCCTTTGTAGTAAACTTATTAGCATTCCCTATTATATTGTAAAAGAGCTGATGAATTTTTGTCGCATCTGAATATACTTCAGAATCTGAATTTAAATTAGAATTTACTTTTATTTTATTTTCTTTAGTCTTCACTAATGAAGTCATAGAGGAAATTATTTGATCAATTTCCGTTTTTAAATGAAAATTTTTATTTTTTAATTTCAGTTTATGATTTTCATCTTTGGAATATTCTAAGATTTGATTCGCCAAAAGAAGTAATGAATTTGTAGTAAACTGAATTGATTTAAAAGTATCTTTTATCTCAATATCTTTAACTGAAGCACTTACTTTTTTGCTATAAATAGATATTATATTTAATGGTGACCTAATTTCATGGCTTATCATACCCATAATCCTATTTTTAAAATTCAAACTTTGACGAATTTGATTTTGGGCAATGGTTAATCTTTTTTCATACTCAAACGCCAAGCGTGTAAAACTCAAAAGTATAATTGAGATAATAAACATTAATACTATCAGTATTATTATAGTATAATTTCTAACTGTTTTATTTGATTGATATTGATTTAATAAATCCTTTTGGCCTTCAGTTTGAAGTAAATTTGCAGAATTACTGTAATTTGGCAATACATTTTGACCTAAATTTAATAATTCATTATTAAGTGCAATTAAATTTAAGTCTTTATTTCTTAGACTTAAAAATGACTTTTTCAAGTTATTAAATTCATTTTCGTAATATTTATTGGTTGTCAAAAATGCATTTGCTATTTGCTCTTCAATACTACCAGATAAAACTTTATCCTTATATTGCATAGTGACAACCGTATTTAACTGCTCTTTTTGCACCCTATACCTTCCCGTAAACGCATCTCCTAATCTTGAAATCAATCCTTTTCGAGAAACACTATCCACTTTCATGTAAGTGTCCGTTTTAATACTATCCAATATTTTTTTGAATCCGAACTTATTAAATTTAAAAAGCTTGGAAACATCGTCGTGATTTGGGCTAATTTGTTTATCAATAATTGAATCAATTGACATTTTTAAAACAAAAATATCTGTCTCAGCATTATTTTTTTTAATCAATATATTTTTAAAGGCCTTATTATCTTTGGCAACCATATTAAGGCTGTCAATTAAGGAACTCATTTCATGCAGTGAAACCAAATATTTTTTTAACGAAACCTCATCTTTATAATTAATGTAATTATTGAAATGTTCTTGAGAGTTAAGAAGAGAATTATTTACCTTATTTGTAAATTTTGCTATTTTATTTGAAGACGATATATCATCAAAAGCTTTTGAAACTTTAGTTTCATTTGCTGTTTCATTATACCAAATTATAACGACTATAACCTGCAAAAAAATGACGCATACCAACAAGCTGTAATGAGCAAATTTTCTATGTTCAAATTTTAGTCTTTTCGATAAAAAGGTATTCGATATAAAGTATTTTCTGATCAAGATTTATTGTTTATTTAAATAAAAAAAATGAGTTAAGATAAAATCCCAACTCAGAAATTACATTTAGTCTTTTTTAAGATATTGATTACATAAATATAATATTTTTAATTAATAAAAACACAAAAAATATATTACAATACCATTCATTTTACTCTAAAATTTGTATTTATTTTTTCCTTCATACAAAATAATTGACTACAAAAATAACTAGCTTAAAAATAACATCCTGTAGAACATTAGAAAACTTCATGTAGAATTTGTTCTACATGAAGTTTTCTAATGTTCCTAAAATTTGAGTTATTTAATTGAAATTTAATGTTGTAAATGAATTGTGAAAAGGTAGATAAGAATTTGGCTCTATCTTTCAAAACAATATTTTTTTTATCTACCGAAGTCATCTTGCAAACGAACAATATCCTCTTCATCAGAAGGATTTTCAGGGTCTGTATGTTGCCAAATTTCGGCTACTATTCCCCATGAATCCAGACCTATCAAGCGATGACGTTCTCCTTTGTCCATTTGGATAAAAGTACCCGGAGCCAGTTTTTGAAGTTCGCCTTCTTCATCTGTCAAACTAGTTTTTACCCCAACAATTCCGGAGAGTATTTTCCATATTTCTGCTCTGCGGTGGTGAAATTGCCATGACAACCGTTTATTTGGGGCAACTACCAAAATTTTCGGACTTAACTTATTCGTAATTCGAATAGCATCCATTCCAAGATGTGGGAAAAATTTAGCGGCAAAAGCACTCGCCTGACTTTCGTCAATTACAAAAAAACCTCCCCAAGGACGCGTTTCATCTTGTTTTATAACGGTGAAATTTTCTTGTTTTAAAGCTGCTGCAATTTGTTCAAAAACAGCACTTTTTTCTAAAGCATTAGGTATATTAAGATTCATTTTTATTGTTTTAAAAAGTAATTATTCGGTTGATCTAATTGATGCTACTGTCAGGTTTCTATATATAATAAAATCATTTGATTTCAATTTTGGATTTCCCATCAGGATTTTTGCTCCTTTTGGAAGCTTAATTTCTTTTGCTAAGCCAAAGTTAATGATTACGGTGATTTTGTCTCCTTCAAAAGACCGGGTAAATAAAATTTGATTGTTTTTATGTTCCAATCTGTCGTATTTCCCATATTGCAAGACCTTTTCATTATTCCGTAACGTAATCAGTTTTTTGTAATTGTTTAGAATAGAATTTTCTTTGTTTTCCAAATATTTGACATTGAATTCTTTGTAATCCGGATTAATTTTAATCCACGTTTTCTTGGTTGAAAATCCTGCGAAAGCATTTCCATTCCATTGCATAGGACTTCGCGATTTGTCTCGGTTGTGTTCATTTCCTTCAATAAGTGCTTCATCAGGATTTTTACCTTTGGCTAAAGCCAATTCATAATGAGTTCTTCCTTGAATATCGACCATTTCATCCAAGTTCTTGGCAATACTATTATGCATCCCAATTTCTTCTCCGTAATAAACAAATGGAACTCCTTTTGCCGTAAGTATCAAGGCTGCTAATGCTAACGCTTTATCTGGGTTCCCATCGGCTAATCGGTCCATCATTCTGGGCATATCGTGGCTTCCAAAAAACAACGTTGGATAATTGCTCATGTTTTTTTCCATGCTTTGCAACTCGTCAAAAATATGTTGTGAGGAAAATGTTTTGATACTTCCAAAGTTAAAATTAAAAACAACATCTAACAAATCTTGCGATTGGTATTGCTTCAAGACTTCAATTTTATCGCTTCCTATCTCGCCAACAATGAAACGATTATCATACTCGCTCACGGTCGATTTTATAATTCGCATGGCATTTTTCACACCTTCTTGCTCAATGTCGTTGCTATGTACTTGCAGTCCGTCTTTGACAGGATTATCAGCTGTAATTCCGTTGGTGTTTAAAAAATTAATCACATCCAATCGGAATCCATCCACACCTGTATCCAACCAAAATCGAAGCACTTTTTGAACCTCGGCAACCACTTTAGGATTAGACCAGTTTAGATCAGCCATTTTTTTGTCAAACTTATGATAATAGTATTGATTAGTTACTGTGTCTTTTTGCCAGGCTGTTCCGCCAAAGAAAGATTCCCAATTGTTGGGTTTATCTTTCCAGATGTAATAATCCCGATACGGATTGTCAATTGATTTCCGGGATTCCTGAAACCACTTGCATTCCGTAGAAGTATGATTCAGCACCATATCCATAATTACTTTGATTCCTCTCTTATGGGCTTCGGTCAAAAAATTATCAAAATCCGCTTTACTGCCGTAAGTGGGATCTACCTCGTAATAATTAGCAATGTCATAGCCATTGTCCACTTTTGGAGAAGTCAGAAATGGCGTAAGCCAGACTCCTTTTATTCCCAATGATTTCAAATAATCCAACTTATCAGTCATTCCTTTAAAATCGCCATATCCATCCCCATTGCTATCCGCATAACTGGGCATATATATTTGATAAAAGACCGATTCTTTCCACCATTTTTGTGAGTTCTGGGTATTTTGCGCGGCCATTGAACTACTATTCAATACAAAAAAATAAAGTAGTGCAACGATTAACAGATTCGATTTCATAAGCAAATCCTTTTATTTTTTCTGTTGAAACTTATAATCCACCACAATACCATTCACCAACATTTTAGCACCTTGATACGTGATTTTACCGCCTGATGGAACACAAACAATTACAGCTGCATTTTCTCGTGCAATCTTTATTTTAGCTGAAGAAGCAACATTACGGGCTACAAAACGTCCCGATACCGCATTATACAAATCCACTTTTTTTCCTTTTTCGACAGTCATAGAAACTGTTTTATCAGTGGTGTAAGGATTATAGTATAAAAAAGACGGGTAGGCTTTATCATGATAAAAATCAGTCGCCAATAAATTCAATTGTAATATTCCGATAACATCCGTTGCGCAGATAATACTTCCAAAAATCCCTGCATGGCCGCTGCCATAGACACTGAATTGAGATTCCTTTGGATTTTCTCCAGGCACCCAAAGTGGTCCGTCACCTTGTGCCACGGGGCCTTTTAAATGTTCATGCTCTTTATAACTGGATTGACGAATCATGCCTTCGTAACCGATTACTCCTTTTGAAACTTCAGCCAGTTCAGGATTCGTTTCATGCTCATCCGGCATGTATTGAGGGTAAAAAAAGCGAGAGGCATTTGCTGCATTCAACATCCATTTACCAATTGCCGTGGCATACGATTGATCATATCGAACCATAGGGACCAATGGCCATGCCGCATCATAAGTATTCATTAAAAATCCGTAACCACCATGATCTACCGTACTGCCCACAATTCCTGAAATATCAATTCCATTCCAGTTACCCACTAATACCCCCCATCCTTCACGACATACTGCAGTTCCGTCAAAGCTCCAACCCAACATTTTATTGGTGTTATATTTTTTACCTTGTTCCGCGTTTATTCTTGCCGATAAATAAGCTCCAAAAGGCATTAATAATTCGTATGTTGGATTTATGGGTTGTGATTCTAAAGCAGATAAAGCACTCATCGCTCCTTTTAAATATCTTGGATCACCAAACTTTTTATACGCTGCATACAAAACCCAAGCATGACCGGCTGCTGCGTCAGGTTGCGCACAGATATTATTTTTCATGGGTTTCATTTTGCCATAATCAAAATAGGAATAATCATAATTTCCATTCAATATAGAATCCGCCTTGAAAAATTTTTCTGCGATACTTTTAGCGATTTCTTTAAAACCCGGTTCTTTGGGATATTTGTCATAAACTGCATAAAACAAGAGATTCGGATATACATCGTACCACCAGTCACGTCCATAACCACCACCTAATAGAGCCACTTCCGGACACGTATTATTCATCATAATATCCCAACCTGCGTCTTTATTATAATAGTTTTTAAGCATTCCAACATAGTCCAGATTTTTTTGCTTGCTTTTGTCTATTCCCACCAAACTAGCTCCTAATGTAGCTCCCATAGTTGCCAAAGCTTCATGAAACATCCCTTTATTATTTTTTCCTTGTCTTACATCACCAACTGCAGTATACATTCCTACAACATCTTGAGAGAAATTCTTTTTACTGCTGTCCATCCATACCATAGGCCAAAATTTCCCTTTGGCATTAAAATCAAATACGGTACTATCAAAACGGAGCGCCAGTTTTTTATAATCGATGATTTGCAATGGTTTTGGCAAGTTGGGCATTTGATCCACACGAGCTATCCTTTGTTGTTTAACTTGGGCCGTTCCATTAATTCCGAAAAGGATAAAAAACAGGCCTACGAAAGTGATTTTGAAAATAGTATTCATTCCTTATTTTTATTTAGTTGTCACTATATTTTAAATAATAACCGTTTTATTACACCAATTTTTCTGCTACTTCATTCAGCACTTTGACATCAATTTCTGTTTCATCCGGTGAAAGCAATTTTCCGTCCGCAATAATTTTTTTGGCTACATAAATAGAACTTAATTGCAATACAGCAACAATTACAATAGCGTATCGCAACGCAATTTCAGTAGAGATGGCATAAGCTAAAACCAGAAATGTTCCGGCACCCAAAAATCGACCCACAAACAAACCCGCTTCATGATTTAGAATATAAGCAAACTCACCTCTCTTTTCTATTTTTGAAACAATATCGATTACTTTAAACTGGATTGGAAAATACGCCAAATCCATTAGTGGTTTTGCAATCAGCAACAATAAGATAAATAAAATTACGCCTGTTTGATTGAATAAAAAAGCATTGATTACAGCCCCTAAAGCAAATAAAGACAATCCTGCGGTAAATATTTTTATACGGTCTGATGGTTTAGAAAGCCTTCCTAAAACATACATAATTACCGCAGCAATTATTGCTCCTATAGATTGTGCCGTTCCTAATGCTCCTTCTTTGCCTAATAATAACATGATAAGCATTGCGGGCGCTGTTACCAGAAAACCTTGTACCAATCCTTTCAACAAAGACAAGGACAGCAGTTTATACCATAACTGATGAAATTTAAAAAACACATATTGTTTCTGTTCTGGGTTTTTAAATGTCCCTCTAAAACAAACTATAGATGCCGCAACAGTCACTAAAAAAACGATTCCGGTAATAATTAAATAGGCTGTATGTATCTGTGCTTCGTCTCCACTTGATTCAATAAACCAACCAATAGTAATAGGAATGATAACGGCTATAATGGTATAGAAAAAAGTTTCTAAACCATAATAATAATTTCGATTCGTATCATTGGTAATGGCTAATGCCAAATAATCTCGGTTAGACCAATAAAAGCCAAAAGACAGTCCCATAGTAATTCCAGCAAATCCAATCCCTACTAAATCGAGTGTTTTCAATGACATCATAATCATCATGGAAACGCCGCTGAGCATCATTCCCGCCGAATATAATTTTCTAATGTTAAAATGCTTCAACAAATAGCCATTTAATAAAAAAGTAAGCGGAATTCCGGTGTAAATAGTAAGTTGATAAATCACCACTTTTACGGGATCATTGGAACTTCTCATCACATAAGCAGCCACAAAAATATCTATCACAGGCAAAACAATGGCATAGACCAAATTAGTAAGTACCAGTATTTGAAAATTGTGGGTCTGACTTTTAAAATGACCAATTTCTGTTTTTAGTTTCTTGAACATTAGCTAAATTTTAAAAGTGAATAAATGTCTTTGATAGAAAACTCCGCACCACAAACAAACTCGTCCGAAGCACCATAATAAATAGTAACGGTATCACCATCAGGATGTACCACATGCCCGTTAGTAAATACTACGTTCCCAAAAAATCCAGTCAACTCATAGGTTGCGGTAGGTACCATAATAGGTTCTTCAGTTCGTGCAATTACTTTTGTCGGGTCTTCTAAATCCATTAAAAAAGCCCCTAAACAATATTGATGTGCGGCATTGGCTCCATGATAAATAGACAACCAGCCTTTTTCTGTTTTTATGGGAGCAGCGCCGGCACCCACTCTTTTGCTATCCCATAGACCGGCTCTGGTTTTAATGATACAATGGTGATTTCCCCAGTGAAGTCCATCCGGAGAGGAAGTGATCCAAATATAATTCCCTCCAATATCAACACTACTTGGACGGTGTAAAGCGTAATACAAACCGTTAATTTTTTCGTCAAAAATGGCACAATCCTTATTGTGAGGTGGCAACATCATTCCGTGTGATTCAAAATTTTTCCAATCGGTAGTAGTGCGTAAACCTACTCCTACTCCATTATCAGAAACTGCTGTATAGGTAAGGTAATATTTATTTTCGAGCAAAGTTACCCTGCAATCTTCCACTCCAAATGTTTCCAACATTCCTTCACCAACTAAAGACGGATAATTCTCCGGTTCATAAAAATGGTGCCCATCATCGCTACATAATAATCTCAGGTGAGATAAAGTAGTTAAATAATCAACTCCTTTATAATTAATTACTCTGGCATCACTTGCATCTAATTCTGGGTCATCCGTAGAAATTTCGATAATTTTAATAGCTCCGGTTTCTGTCAAAATAGGAAAAGAAATGATATTCTCTTTTTGTTCCGGTCTTTCGGCTACGCGAACAATCAGCCATGTTTTTCCTTCAAATTGAAATACACCCGGATTGAGAAGACAGGTAATTTGTAAACCTTCTCTACTGGCAGGCAAATCTGCAGGAGATAATAATGGATTTTGTATAAAACGTTTTGCAATATCTTTCATGCTATTCTATTTTTAGTTTTTTAGTTTTTTTTAAGTACAAATCTATTTCTACATACGGAAACGAGTAGTTTAACAGTAAATTTATTCATGAAATTTACAACTATTCTATTTATTTACAGATATATATAATGAAAATCAATTTCCATTAGACTTAAAAAATTGATACAGATTTATGGAATTCGTGTGTATGCGTTGTGAGTTTAGATTTTACTTTTAATTATCAGAAATCAATTCAAAATATAAAAATAGAGAAGTAGCAATTTTTTTAAATTCAACTGCTACTTCTCAGGGGATATTAATTAAACCAAACCACTTTAATTAAAACATCAATACCCTGGATTTTGTGTCAAAGTACCTGCTGAAGCATCAATTTCTGATTGAGGGATTGGATACAACATGTGTTTGTCTTGGAAACTTTTTCCATGAGCCGTCATCACTGCTTTAGCAATTCCCCATCTTTTTAAGTCCAGCATTCTTTGATTTTCGAAACCAAGTTCCGCTCTTCTTTCTGAAATTAGCCACCCTTTTACAGTCGCTTTATCTGTAGAAGCTACTCTGTCCGGCAAAGTTCCTACTGGAGGAATCGTTCCTAATGCCGTTACTGTAGTTCTTGCTCTGGCTCTAATTTGATTGATAATAGCAATCGCTCCTGAATAATTTCCTGTTTCATTAAGCGCTTCTGCTTTCCAAAGTAACGCATCAGCATAACGCATATATACTTTATTTGTAGGCGCATCATCATTTCCTTTATTGGCACCATCTAAACTACCCAACATTTTATTCACATTTTGATTGGCAGCATCTACTGTGTATAATTTTCTTGGATCATTTGGTTCAAATGAATTTAAGAAATTAGTACTTGGAGCAAAGAATCCCCATCCTAAAGGAGCACAAATTCCATTACCTTTTCTAGGCGTTGTATTGGATTGATGATCGTAAGAAAAAATAACTTCATTATCAGTATATTCTTTAGAGGTACTGAAATTGTCGAAATAATTGGCGTTCAAACTGAAACCAAGTCCAGCTAATTCATCAACTAAAGCAGGAACCTCAGTCCATTTTTCCGTATATAAAGCCGCTTTTGCCTGAAGTGCAATCACAGCACCTTTAGAAACTCTCCATTTTTCTGTTGGAGAAGAATATTTAGAGTTTGGCAACAATGCTTTTGCTAAAACTAAATCTGATTTTATTTTGTCCCAAACCAATCCTTTATTAGCTCTAACTGCTACATCAAAAGCTTCCTGATATGTTTTTACCGGTGCCAAAATTAAAGGCACATCACCAAAATTAGTTACCAAAGAAAAATAGTAGTATGATCTTAAAAAATAAGCTTCACCCAACAATTGGTTTTTTCTTGCAGCAGTGATTCCGGTAACTGTTTCAATATCCGCTTTTGTCAATAATTCTATTGCGGCATTAATTCTTTTAATTCCTTCGTAATCATATTTCCACAAACCGTTTGGTCCTCCGTTAGTCGAAGTAAATGTGAAATTATTGATTTCGTCTATCCAAGGTTGATCTCCATCAGAAGACCATTTTTTCTCCATATCATCAGATGCGATGTCTTGCATGATGTAATCATTTTGAAAAACAAGACCTCCACCCCAATCCCATTGAGCTAGGATATTCAATCTGTTGGAAAGCAATTGGTACGATGAACTCACTGATTTTTCCAATGTATTCAATGTTGGAGTCGTATTTGCCTGCTCCAACGTTGTTAATCCAATTGGGTCTTGCGTAAGTTCGTCTTGACAACTCGCCAATGACAACAAGCCCAATAGAATACCCGTTTTAAATAAATTTTTCATAATTTATATTTTTTAATTTTTTATTTAAAGTTTAACTTTTATTCCTAAAATAAATGATTTAGACTGAGGGTAAGTTCCTTTGTCAATCAATGAAGTAGATTCTGGATCTAAGCCTGTGTATTTAGTTACTGTAAATAAATTTTGACCTGATGCGTACAAACGCAAGTATTTAATTCCAGCAATTTCAGTATTAAAAGTGTATCCAATTTCAAGATTTTTTAATCTCAGGTAAGAAGCATCTTCAACAAAAACACTTGATACATTTCCGCCTCCATTATTGTTAAAAGTAAGTCTAGGAGTTGTGTTGCTTGTTCCTTCTCCATGCCAGCTATTCAATACCGCTGTTGTTGAATTGAAAGGACGGCTATCATAGTTCAAGATTTGTTTCAAATCATTATAGCGATCCACTCCTTCTACTCCTTGTAATAAAAAGGAGAAATCAAAGTTTTTATACGAACTTGAAAAAGCAAAACCATAGGTTACTTTTGGAATTGGGTTACCAATAAAAGTTCTGTCATCAGCATTAATCTGACCATCGCCATTTAAATCTTTAAACTTGATATCTCCAGGTTGCGTTCCATTAGCATTTGCAAATAAAGTACTGCTTACTTCCGCAGCATTTTGATAAATCCCATCAAATTGGAAACCATAATAAGAACTTATTGGCTGCCCTACTTCAGTTTTAGTATGTGTGGCATCATCAGTAATGTTTTTTACAAATGTTTGAAGTTTATTTACTCTATTGGTCAAAGTGGCGATGTTTGCATTTACATTGTATTTAAATGCATGGTCATTGTTTTGAAGATTCAATCCAAATTCAAATCCTTTGTTGCTTACTTCTCCAGCATTTACAAAAGTTCTGTCTATAACTCCTACTGCTACTGCCGGTAAACCTACAGTCAATAATATATCCGAAGTTTTTTTGGTAAAATAATCGGCACTAAAAGACAATTTATTTTTCAAAATTCCTAAATCAACTCCAAAGTTAGTTTGCGTGGTCGTTTCCCATTTTATATCTTCATTTCCGTATCTTTTTACACCCGGCGGGTCAGAAGTTACATCTACAATTGTTTGATATGCATTATTAGGGATTTCTTGATTTCCATTTTGTCCCCAACTTGCTCTCAATTTTAAATTGGAAATCCAATCCACTTTTTCCATAAAGCTTTCTTTAGAAACTACCCAACCTCCGGAAACAGATGGAAAATAACCCCATTTATTATTTGATCCAAATCTGGAAGAAGCATCAGCTCTCATGGTACTGGTAACAAAATATTTATTGGCATAACCATAAGTACCCGAAGCAAAGAAGGATAATAAACTCCAGTTGCTTGCAGATCCTGAACTATAAATGTTCGTTGTACTTCCGTAATCAAGATATCTAAAAGGATCAGTAGTATTATCAAAACTTTGTCTGCTACCTCCTATTGCTGAAGATTTACTGGTAATATTCTCTGTTCCTAACAATAAATTAATAGTGTGTTTTTCGTTAATCGTTTTCAAGTAATTCAACGTATTACTGAAAGTGAACGTCATAGCATCTCCTCTATTTTCGTTCAGACTGTTGGGTCTATTATTTCTTCCCATACCGTAATATGGATTTGAAGTATCGCTAATATTAGCATCTCCAAAATTTTCTCCAAAATTCTTGTTATGCGAAAATTGAATATCAACACCTAGATTACTTCTGAATTTTAAAGATTTATCACTCAAGAATGCATACTCGCCATATAAATTCCCAAAAGTTTGAAATGTATTTCTTTTGTCATCCGTAAAATGAACAATTGCAATTGGGTTCGAACTATACTCGTAATTTTTACTCCAACCATCATTAGGTCCTGTATAAAAAGGCAAATCAGTATAAGGATTACTTGCAGAATAAGTTGGGTCATTTACATCTTTGTAAACTGCCAAAACCGGAGGACGAATTAATGCATGACGAATGATACCCGGCGCATCACCACTAGACGATAATTTATCTTGTTTAGCATAGCTAAGTTGCAAATTAGTCCCCACTTTGAAACGATCAGAAAGATTTGCGTTTACATTAGTTCTAAAGTTAAAGCGTTGGTATTTATCATTATTCTCCACAACAATACCATCTTGTCCAAAATAACCTCCCGAAATTAAATATTGCATTTTGTCTGAACCGCCACTTGCCGAAGCTTGGAAGTTTTTAGATATTCCTGTAGTGAATAATTCATCTTGCCAATTAGTATTTGCCAAATCAGTTCTGTTTCTGTCAGCTGCATAAGGACTAATTGCTGATGCTGCATTTCCAGCTGTATTATGCCAAGCTTGATCTTTTACCGTTAAATATTGATCTGTATTCAACATTTTAGGAAGATTAGTGGCAAAGTGAATTCCGGAGTAATAATCAACATCAAAACTTGATTTCCCAGATACACCACCTTTGGTTGTAATTAAAACGACACCACCAGCTGCTCTTGAACCATAAATAGCTCCTGCTGCCGCATCCTTTAATACTGACATTGATTTCACATCAGATTGATTAAGGAAAGAGATATCACGAGTAGGAACTCCATCAACCACATACAATACGTCATTATTTCCAAGTGTACCTTCTCCACGAATACGAATTTTGATTCCATCGCCAGGAGCTCCTGTATTGGCTGAAACAAAAACACCTGCTACTTGTCCTTGCAAAGCTTGACCAACATCCGCAACTCTGGTTTTTGATAAATCATCCATATTAACCGAGCTTACTGCAGCTGTTATAGAAGCTTTCTTTTGACTGGTGTACCCTACAACAACTACCTCATCTAATTTTTGTGAATCACTGGTTAATATCGCATTGATAATGCTGTTTCCTTTTACCGGAATTTCTTTGGTTAAATATCCTATATAACTAAAAATTAAAACGGCATTCGAATCTACTTTATTAATGGTAAAATTTCCATCAAAATCAGAAACAGTATTTATCGCTGTTCCTTTTACTGTAATATTTACTTGTGGCAAAGGACCACTGTTATCTGAAACAACACCTTTAACGGTTTGAGCACAAAGTGCGCTCCCAGACAATATTGTCCATAATAGAACTATATTATAAATGATATTTTTTCTCATCATAGGGATGTGTTAAATTGATTAATAATTCGAGTTAATTTTTTCATGTTCATAAAAATTAGGTTAATTAAATGCATTAATGGTTTTTTTTAGCTGATTTAAAAATCATTTGATAAAAGTAATTGGAGCGCACAAAAAAAGGTGTACACTATTTCTTCAAAAGTGTACACCTCTATTAAAGATGCTGATTAGTAGTTATTTAAAAAATAATTACCCCTTAGATTTGTATTTAAGCTGATAGTTTTTTGGAGTGGTATTATACATTTTTTTAAACTCTCGGTAGAAATAAGAACGGTTATTAAACCCTGATTGGTAACACACCTCAGAAACCGTCAATACATTCTTACGTAAAAGTTCAGCAGCAAATTTCAATCGTATCGTTCGAATTAAATCACCCGGAGTAAAGCCAAAAATTTGTTTGACTTTTCGATACAATTGCGAATTACTGATGCCTAATTCTTTCTCAATAAATAAGCTTTGAAGATTTTCATCATCAATATTTTTACGAATCAGTTCTATCACTCTTTTTACAAAATCTTTTTCCTCATTATTTATGGGAAGCGCTGATAGATTTTCGACCAGTGTATCTTGTGTAAAGTGTTTTAATATCAACTCTTTTTCTTCCAGCAATTTTTGAATCCTCACTAATAAGTGATCGGGATAAAAAGGTTTTGGAATATAAGAATTCGCACCACTTTCCAAACCTTCGATTCTATGGATAACCGAATCTTTTGCGGTAAGCATAATAAACGGAATATGACACGTTTTAATATCCGTCTTGATTTTTTTACAAAGTTCCACTCCATCCATCAAAGGCATCATGACATCGCTGATAATAATATCCGGAATTACATTTTCAAGAACTTCTAAAGCTTCTACACCATTATAAGTAGCTATGATTTTATATTTCTCGCCTAATAAATCATTTAGAAACAGGTGAATTTCTTTCTCATCTTCGACTATTAATACCGTTTTGCGATGGTCTTCCAGCACTTCAAGTGATGAAATTTTATTTGGAGTCTCATCAGACTTGCTCGGAATTTCTTCCAAAATATTTTTAAGATGATGCGAAATCAAAATCGGACTCATTTCTATATCCAATTCCTTTTCGCTAAATCCTTCTTTACTGCAAGGCAACAGAATGGTAAAAGTTGTTTCTTCATCAGCAATACTGGAAACCAATATTTCACCTCTTAATACAGTAACCAGTTTTTTTATGTAAGCCAGTCCGATACCCGTTCTAAACATATCGTTTTCCGTTATTGCATTGGTATCCGAAAGAAAAAAGCGATCAAACAAGGAATCTAATTTCTCTTTTGGAATTCCTTTTCCTGTATTTACAATGGTTATATTAAGTGTTTTTGAATCCTGAATCTGAAATTTAAGCTCAATTTTCCCATTTACAGGAGTATATTTAAAAGCATTAGACATCAGGTTGAATACTATTTTCTCGATTTTATCCTTGTCAAACCATCCTGATAATGTTGATGGAATGTCAAGATTATAATCTATATTTTTATCTAATGCCCATTCGTCAAATAATTCGGCTATTTGTTCCACCAAGTTAACCAAATCAAATTTCCTTACCGTTACTTCTAAATAATCATATTCTGCTTTTCTGAATTCGAGTAATTGCTGTGTTAGAAATAATAGCCTTGACGAATTACGTTGAATCATGTGTATGAACTTTTGGTTTCTTTCACTAAGATTAGTTGTTTCCGAAAGTTTTTGAATAGGTCCAACAATCAACGTCAAAGGAGTCTGAAATTCGTGGGCAACATTCGTAAAAAAGGTAAGTCGGTTTTCATGAAGTTCTTCTTCTCTTTTTCTAAAAAGTATATTTTGGCTTAACGATTGACGCTTTTTGTAATAACTGAGCACAAACAATACAAAAAGTAGAAACAGTACGGAATAGATTATAATGGCAAGATTAGACTGCCAAAATACAGGTTTAATCCGGATGTCAATAGCATGAACCGGTTTACTCCAAACGCCATCACTATTGGACCATTTTATCCACAAGGAGTAATTCCCTTTGGGTACGTTAGTAAAGGAAATGGTTCTTCGATTGCTAATGAAATTCCAATTTTTATCAAAATTCATCAATTGATATGCATATTTACATTTTTCACTATTAACGTAGGTCAAAGCCGCTAATTCAATATCAAAAAAGTTTTGATTGTAATTTAAAACTATAGAAGGTTGCGTAGTCGCATTTGGCGCTATTACTAATCCTTGATAATATGGAATCGCTTGATTTTGTCCGCTAATTTTATCAATAAGAATGTCTGGAACAACGGATGATTCTTTTATTTTTTGAGGCAAAAAATAATTAAATCCTTTTATTCCTCCCATAAAAATAAAATCCGATTTCAAATCTTGGTAAAAAGCGCCATCTGCAAATTCATTATTTTGAAGACCTTCATTTTTGGTGTAATTAATAAACTTGGATTTATTAAGATTGAAATTTGACAATCCAAAATTCGTACTGATCCATAAATTAGATTTTTTATCAGAAACAATTCCATGGATGGTATTATTAGGAAGTCCGTCTTTGACTGTAAAACTTTTAAACACGGCGCTTCCGTCATTTTTTATGTTTTCCAATAAATTCAAACCAAAACTTGTCCCTATCCAAAGCCGATTACGGTCATCCGTCTGTAAACACAATATATCATTATTGGATAGACTTTCAGGGTCATTCTTTATATTTTTATAGGTACGAAATTGCCCCGATTCTTTGTCAAATAAACTCAGACCTCCCAAACGGGTTCCAATCCAAAGCTGATTTTCATTCTTTGGAAGTATTGAAAAAATAATATTACTGCTTAACGCATTCTTTTCGTTATCGGCAGCCAAGTATTTCTTGAATTCGGTTACTTTTAATTTTTCTCCGGAACGGGTTATTTTGCAACGAATCATTCCATAGCCATTCGTTCCAAGCCAAATAAATCCTTTTTTATCCTGATAAATCGTGTATGTTGACTTAAAATAATCACATTTTTCATTTCCTTCAATTCCTGACCAATTAATTAATTTTGATTTTTTTAAATCAAAAACAGTAATGCCATCTCCATCAGTTCCTATAAAAACCAAATCATCCTGTCCTTTGCTTAAAGCAAATACGGCGTTATTGATAAGGCTGTTACTTTCGTTAAAAGTTGTGTATTGCGGCAGCTTTTCTGGATTTAGATAAAAATTAGAAGGAAAACGGAATAATCCTTTTCCTTTTGTACCAACCCAAAACGAATTCCCTTCCACTTCCAAAAATGCCCTAACGATACCACCATCAAGTTCTGGAATTTGTGCTTTAGAAATTAAATTAAACGATCTTTTTAGTGGGTACATTTTAAACAATCCATCACCATCAGTACCTGTCCAGAGCACGTTTTCACTTCCTTGTATTAATGTTGTTATTTTTTGGTTATTCAGGTATTTCAACCAAGGTTTAGTGATACTATTTCCGTCATTATCTATAATGAAATAGCCTGATTTCCCTGAAATAACAAGCCCTTCAGGAGTGTGCCCGATGATATTATTAATTTTATCCGAAGCAAGCAGTTGATTTTTTTTATCCGCCAAAGAATATAAAGTAGCATTTCCAGTTGTCGAAATCATACATACTTTCTGATTTGATACGATTCCAAATGTTCGAATATTATTCGAAATCAAGGCAACTTTTGAAATTATTTTTTTGCCGTTATTCGTAGTTTTAAGAGATAAAGCATAAAGATCATTGTTCTCAAACAAGACCAATAATTCTCCGGTTGGAGAGAATTCCATTTTTTTGACTGCTTTTGCCGAAAGATTTTTAGTTTTCAACACTTGAAATTCAGTTCCATCAAAGTAACCAATTCCCCAATCTTTAACCGCACAAAATACTTTTTTTGAAGCATCAAGCGCCATATTAAACTCTGATTCTGATAATGGCGGTTTGTTCTTTCTGGAAAAATAATACTGCTGAAATATACCGGTTTTCTTATCATACCGATTAATTCCATGTATGGTCAATATCCAAATTCGTCCTGTATTATCCTCGTCTATTTTAAGAATTACCTGATTGCTCAGGCTGTTTTCATTGTCTAATTCAGGTCGGAAAATTTTAAAATTATTTCCGTCGTATCGATTTAGACCATCCCAAGTACCTATCCACAGCAAATTTTCGGAATCCTGAAAAATAGTATTTACGGAACTATTAGATAATCCTTTCGTATTGTCTAATTGCTCCAATGAATATTTTAAATCAACAGCTTTTGATGAATCTAAAAGTGGTTTATCATTATCCGTATGGGCACTACCTTTCGGAGTTGCTTGAAAAATTCGCGTTTCCAGTGTATCTAAAGCCGTTGCTTTTTCTTTATTGTTACAAGCACCAAGTACCATAAAAATAAAACCAATAAATAAAATTTTAATTTTCAATTGAATAAATGTTTTTTGGAGTTTTTGGATATACTGAAATCAATACTATCGTGCTGATACTATTGAATCGATTGTTTTCGTTTTTTTAAGATACTTCTAATCATTTAGAAGTGCTTGTCTTTGATACAGAAAAAGAAATAAAACGAAATCGATGTAATTATAATGTGCCCAAATATATATAAAAGTTCGCAAACTAAACCACTATGGACTGAAAGTCTCCACGGTTAAAATGAGAACAAAAAAATTAAACCGCAAATTCGCAAATTAAGCACATCAAAGCTGAATAAATAATTTGCGAATCCGCGGTGAAAATTTTTAGAAGCGAAAGCGAAATGCACTAAAAGTGCATAGTTTTAAACTATATTTGAGACCAATAAAATTATCAGCTGTCTATTTTGTATAAAACGGAAACGAATACACTCTTTGACGTTGCAATCCATAGGAAACTTCTTATAATTAATAATTTAAAGGCATTTAGAAAATAGAGAAACTTTATCAGTCTAAATGGTAAAACTTTTTAACCAAATAATTCAGAACAAAATAAAGCAAAGTGGCCACTATGGCTAAGGATAAAATAAAACTAACCAGGTTTACAACAATATTAGGAATAAACTTCAATCTGGGATGCGTAAAATAAGGTTCCCGATGGAGTCTTTCATGAACATGATTCTTTACTATTTTGATTTTCTTTTTGATAATACAGTGATTTTAAAGATAACAATAGATTAAACCGCTAGAATTGCTCGTTGATTCCTACTTAGAATACTCTAAATTAAGCAATTAATTTAATATAAAGATCTTATAAATTAAAAAAGAGAATGACCTCGCGGAAATCCTCTTTTTGGTTGTGATTGATTTAAAAAAATAGTGATTTTGGATTTCATCTATTTTTAAGCAAAGACTTAATCTTGTTAGCAGTTATTTATAATTCTTTACTATTTCCTTTATTTTTCAAGAAGATAACTTCTATAATTTTACTAGTCATCCCAGAATCTATTTTAAGTTCTTTGGATAGCACTTCAATTACGTTTTTTTCTTCTTCCCCAAGTAAACCATCCGAAAGTAATATTTCCAAAGCAATTGCAAATACTGTTTCTTTATCTTCTTCTTTAATTAGTTCACAACAAGCAGCAATATATTTTAATTGTCCAAGTTCCATTTTTAAATGATATGATTTTGCATAAAGAGGTGCAATATCGACTCCTTCAAATTTCTCTTTGGAATATAACAATTTGGATAATGATGCTGTTTCAGAATCCTTAATTTGATTGTCCGCAGAAATACAACTATACAAAATTCCAACCCAAGCTTCCAGTTCTGAGGTTACGGGATTTAGGGCAGTGTTATTTTTTTCTTCAACTTTATCAGATAAACTCATATTTATTTTTTTGCTAAAGTTACTGCGAACCTTATAACACATTGCTCTGCTTTGGGAATAAATTATCATTTGATGGGTAGTGAAACTGTAATTAGAAGAACAATTTTAAATTAAAAACTAATACTCAAATCGAGTAAAACCGATTTTATCAGTACTAAATTTTAGAATTATAACGAGTTTATTGTTTACGAATTTATTCCTTATTTACTTTGTCTTCAACAAACCAAGAGGAAGCGTAAGCTGTAAATGTTCCAAAAAGTCCAACTCCAGCTGTCATTAAAATCACAGCAATTAACCTTCCTTCAGTAGTTACAGGATATTTATCACCATAACCAACTGTTGTAATTGTGACATAAGCCCACCAAATTGCATCTTCTGCACTTTTAATATTTCCTTCTTTTGTGTTTTCTACTTGCAAAATTGCAATTGCAGAAAATATGATTAATAAAATTGCGAATATTGAAACTGATGTAAATGCACCTTTTGCTTTATTTTTGAAAACGTGATTTAATAATTGTTTTGAAGAACGGAATGCTCTAATTATTCTCAAAAGTCTAATTAAACGTAATAATCTTCCCGCTCTAAAATAATTTACAACTGGAATACTTGAAATTAAGTCAATCCAGCCCCAACGCATAAATTTCAATTTATTTTTGGCTTTGAAAAATCTAACTGTAAAATCTATGAAGAATATCAGACAAATTGCTTTGTCAATAAAATCGAGAAGTTTTGCTGTTTCAGTTGGTAATACAAAAATGGTTTCTACTAATAAGGCTCCTAAAACATAAATCGTTAATACTAAAATTATAATATTAAAATACCCTAATTTTTCATCAATCCCACTTAGTTTTCCATATTTAATTCTGAATTCTATGTTTTAGGTTTAAATTGTTTTTTTAATTCTAGTTTTCGGATGAAATGTATTCTATTCTGTTATGCTTTTAATGTAAATATAATCCATTTTTCCAGAACCATTATCGAAAATACTTATCTCTTTAATATTTTCAATATTATTCCATCTAGTTACATTTCCATGATTATAAATGCTTGGCTCGCTTAATTCTAATCCTAATAATTCAATATTTTCATTATTAATTTCAAATTCTGAAACTTTATTTATAGTTATCCAATCAGATTTATCATTTATAAATACAATTTCAAATTTATCAGATTGGTAATTCACTTTTTCACAAGGTACATTTACACAAGGCGTGTTGCTTGGTCTTATCATTTCAACATTATCAGGTTTACCTAATATTTTTTCAATTTCAGTTTTGTTTTTTCCAATAATACTAGAAACATCAATTATAATTTCTTTTTTAGAGTTTACACAAGATGCTAATGTCAAAGCAACTAACAATATTTTGATTAAGTTTTTCATTTTAATATTTTTTATTTAGTGAGAAATTTCACTTGTCATTAAGACCCAAATTTTTGTATATATATTCAAAATTAATTTCAAAACAACTATATTATTTTTTTATAAATCTATTAGTTTGCCCATTTAGTTTATAAATATAAACTCCATTACTTAATTCGGTTACGTCTAAATTTATTTCACTGTTTTGTCCAGTAACATTCTTTTGCATTACTTTCTTTCCGTTTGTATCAAAAACTTCTAAAATTCCATTTTCTCCATAAGATAATTTGTTAGTAATGCTTATTATACTATCTGTAGGATTTGGATATCCTATGAACGAATTTTTTAAATATACATCTTGTTGGATTACTGATAATGTGCCTGAAAGTGAATACACATCGTATAAAAGAGTATTATTTGATGTATTTACACTAACTAACAATTTGTAATTATTATTAATTGTTTTTATTATTCTTGCAAACAATCTATTTTGAATTGTTTGTACTATATCATTATTTTCATTTATAAGTATTAAATTACTGCTATCATCATATAAAATTTCAATCAAATTATCTTGATTAAATAATTTATCAGTAATAAAATGAATTCTTCTTGGTCTTGTTGGAAAATTTACTGTTTTAATTAATGCATGCTGTTCGTTATATATTTTCATTATATTAATATTTTCATTGTCCCAAGGAATTTCCAATGTATAGTAATATATTCCACTGTCTAAATTAAAAGCATTTAAAACACCTCCAGTTGAATTAAGTGCACCCCAATCATTTTGACCTGATGTCCAATTTGAATTATAAGTGTGCTCTAATGTAGCTTGTCCAAATGACAAAAATGAAATTGAAACTGTGGCTATAAAGCCGAAAATAATTTTTCTCATAATTTTAATTTATTCCCTAACACTTTTTGTGTTTTGACTTTGGGATTTAATTCGCCGTTTAATGTTATTTGCTTTTTGGGAAAATAACATTTGAATATATCTGATAACTTATTAATAACAGTCATAAAATAGCTTCTTTTGCTAATTCATACATAATTAACCACAAACCATCTTATTCCTACAAATCTAAACCTTAACATATTCATTACTTTACGGTTTCCCGTAAACCAACTATTTTTTTTAAAATCCCATTAAAAAAACCGTCTTATTCCCATGAACAAGACGGTTTCTTTATATGTTTTAAATGTATAGGCTACTCGACTATTTTATAAAAAAACATTTCTGGAGCGCCTACCACGCCGGCATCCTTCATTAGTTTTTTCTTTACTTCGGAGTTTATGTTTTCTTTGGCTTTTTTCATATCGGTAATAGCAAATACGATAGCAACCATATTTGGATCGTCTATGCTTCGAGCCAAACCCCTGTCAATGAATCCTTCTTCCATTCTTTTGGCAGTTCCTTCGGCATCATATACTTTGAGCCAGGCATCAAAATCTTTTACACGGTGCGTTACCATTAATCTATCTTTGAGGTCAATTTTAGTAGAGTCATTTCGTATCACATCATAATAGGAAAATTCAGGTTTACTGGTTACCCCTGCTTTTTTCATTACCTCTTTAAGATTAGGAAGCATACTGAAATCTTTTGCTTTTTGCACATCGCTAAATTTATTTATTATCACAATCATGTTTGGACTATCAATTCCTCTTCCTACCATATAATGTGTAATACCATAAGCTTTTCGCATGGAATCATGTGCATCATAACCCTTTCTCCACTTATCATAATCAGCCACTTTGTGCTTAATCACAATTACTTTAAAAGGTTCAAATACAGCAACTTTGGTAGTTGTGTCTTTTGGCATTGCTTTTTCTGGTTCGGCTTTCTCAGTTTTATTGTTTTTACAAGATAAAAATGCAACGGTAAAAACTAATATCAAAACTGGTGTCAAAAAATTTTTAATGTTTTTCATACTATTATTTTTTTAAGTTATTTTTACAACGTAAATATAACAATAAATACTGATAATGAGGTTATTACGTTTTTATTTGTCAAAAAAAATGAGGCGATACAAAACTATTTTAACACTCTGTTTTTATTATTCAAAATACTAAAAAAGAACTGCATCCTAATCAAATCGAATGCACCGAAATACATTTTAAAGCTTAGATGAACTTATATTCCTTATATGTGAGTTCATTCAAAAAACTGTACTATCCAAAAATTGAATTCAAAAAAAAACCGCTTCGTTTATAGAAAACGAAACGGCTTTAATTTCATAAAATATTATCGTTATTTGTTGGTCCAGCTATTATCTGATGGTGTGGCGTCCATAAAAAGCCCGCCATCGAGTGTTACTGATTTTATTCTTTTGGCCCCTTTCAAAGTAACCGTTGTCATTTTTTGATTGGTTGCCCAAACGGCAGGTGTTTTATGCACCGTTTCTTTAGTTCCGTCAGCATAAACAACATTCACATCAAAAGGTATCGCAAAACCGCCTTCATTCTTAATGGAAATAGAATTTTTAGACTCTATCGAATTTACTTTTGCAACAGCAAGATCAATGTAATTATTGCTAAAAAACCAGTTATTGAAAAACCAATTCAGGTTTTTACCGGTACTGCTGTTTACCGAATTAAAATAATCCCAAGGAATTGGATGTTTGCCATTCCAATTCTCCATATACGTGTGCAGTGCTTTTTTGAACAAATCATCCCCAAGTAAATCTTTTAAAGCCAAATAAGAAAGGGATGCTTTTCCGTATGAATTGTTACCGTAACCCGCGCCTGACAATTGGGATGACATGGAAATTATAGGCTGGTCTTCTTCTGTCGAATTATCGTAAATATATTTTTTTACTCTAAATTGTTTGTAAAACTTATCGGCGGCTTCTTTACCATGTTCTGCAATTCCTATTAAATATTCGAGTGTTGTAGCCCAACCTTCATCCATAAAAGCATAACGGGTTTCATTGATTCCCATGTAAAAAGGAAAATACGTATGCGCGATTTCATGGTCTTGTACCAATTGTGCAAAAACGTCGTCACCCGTTTGGGAATCGTTCACCATCATAGGAAATTCCATATCAGCAAAACCTTGAAAAGCGGTCATTTTAGAAAAAGGATACGGAACTCCCGGCCAATTATTAGAAAACCAAGCCAAAGCATAATTATTGTTTTTTACCGAGTTGATAAAATCAGTGCCTTTTACATCATAAGCCGCCTGTGTACTCACCCGACGATTGGTTTTATTGTCTACAACGACACTTCCGGCATCCCATACATAATGATTGCTTAAACCAAAGCACACATCCGAAATTGAATTTGCTTCAAATTTCCAAGTATTCCAATCGTTCTGTAAAGTGACTTTCTCTTCTTTCATTTCCTGCTCATTCGCAATATGCATCACCGCATCTGAAGTGTACGATTTTTTTAATCGAGCCGAAAATTCCGCTTGTAAAACGTCATCCGGATTTAGTAAATCTCCCGTGGCATAAACCACATAATTTTTAGGCGCTTTTATCGAAAAAGTATAATCGTTAAAATCATTATAGAATTCCTGACGGTCCGTATGAGGCAATTTGTCCCAGCCATTATAATCATCATAAACAGAAACTCTCGGATAACTATAAGCTACAAAAAAAGTAGTATTATCAATTTGACCTTCACGACCACTTTCTTTAGACAAAGGATAATTCCAGTCCATGTCTAAAGTAGCTTTGGTATTCGGTGGTAATGGGTTTTTCAATTTAATGGTACCAACTGTTCCCCAATTTTTAGCATTTTCATTGTACACTTCTCCATTAATTTTTAAAGAAGTTAGAGTCAATCCTTCTGATAAAAAATCAGCACTTACCTCACCACCTCTTGGAGAAGTTGGTTTATGGAGGTTATTTACAAAACGAATAACGATTGTTTTCAAGGTGTCCTTGCTGTTGTTTTCGTAAACGATACTTTCGGTTCCGCTTACCATTTTTGTATCTGGATTTACGGTAATTTCCATGGCATATTTTCCGTGGTTTTGCCAATAATTTTTACCTGGCTTTCCGTCTTTGGAACGACTGCCTTTTAAGTAGGCTTCTTTTATATTTCGGGGTGTATAAAGTTCCTGTGCGAAACTATGCTGCGCAAAAAATGCGACGACAAACAATACTAGTAAAAGTGATTTTTTTTTCATGAAGGCGTTTTTAGAAATAATATAAATACTAATTAAATATTAGTAGCAATAGATTCCTTTTTGTAACAAAACCTTTTAGAAATAAAAAAATTAATGATTTATCAATAATAATTGGGACAACCGAAACATTTCACTTTCAAATCAAATTGATAGGTAACGGAAAGTTCATATATTCCGCCTGTCTGACCTATTCTTGAGGTACTAAAATCATGAGAGTATCCAAATTTAAAATGTTCGTATTGCAATCCCCCAAAAGCATTTACCGAAGTCAGGAAATGACTATTATCGGCTTTCTTACCAGGATTTGTAGCTGCACTAACCCCGAAGAAAAACTTTTTGAAAACAAGTCCGGTTCCTAAATCAAATCGGCTGTATTCCCCTTGATGCATATAATTAGAGGTTAAAAGCATTTTGGTTTCATAAGGAAAATAGGTAATGTCAATATAATCGCCCAGTAGGAATTCATAGCCCGCATTGGCAGAGAAAAACATTGATAGTGGGACATTGCCATTGGCAGCAAAAGAAATATTGGGTTTATTGATGTGTTTTAGAGAAAGTCCGAACCAAGCATTTTCATTATTAAGTAACATTCCTGCTGAAAAATCAAAGAAGGTTACTTTATCATTTAACAAAAGAGGATCCACACTTGATGTATTAATGGTTCCTTGTCCAATATTGATTTGGTCTTCTAAAACAATATTCTGAAAACCATAGGATTTGTTTCCAAAACCCATTTCGATTGCAGGTCTAAAAAACCAATCGTCATTTAATTGAACCCGATACGCATAATTAAAATTAACTTGAGTAAAATTATAATTCGTGAATTTTTCTCTGTGATTCAAAACGCTTACTCCTATTCCGCTGTTGGCATTTTCTAACCATGTATTGATAAACCCAAAATCTGAATCAACCCTAAAATTCAAATCGGGCCATTGCGTTCTGTGTAATATTCCGGCGTTAGTTGTTTCCAGAAACCCTGTAAATCCGGGATTCAACGTTTCAGGAACCATGAAATACTGTGTAAAAATGGGATCTTGCGCCTTAACCGTTAAAGAAAAACTGAACAAAATTATTAATGCTGCTATTTTTATTTTCATTTTGCTATTCTTATTTGATTAATGTAAAAGGGCCGTTTTCATTTATTATTTTTCCATAAAAAGTGGTCGCCTTTACTTTGTAATAATAATTCCCATTTTCCGATTCCTTCTCTTTTACTCTTCCACCCCATCCGTGCAACGTCTCGCCAGTTTCAGTAAATATCAATTCTCCCCAAGTATCATACACATCCAGTTGAAGTGATTTCAATCCCACAAAAACTGGTTTGAAAGTTTCATTAATTCCATCTCCATTGGGGGTAAAACCATTTGGAACCATTAATTTATATCCTTTATCAACCAATAAAGTCATCGTATGAATATAAATACAGCCAAAAGCATAAGTAACCGTTTGCGTCACTACATAACTTCCTTCTTTGACATAGGAATGAAGTGGGTTTTCTTCAGTAGAAACACTTCCGTCACCAAAATCCCAAGCGGTACTGATATAATCCGCCGTAGCGGTATTCGTGAATTGTATGGGGTCACTAATTGAAAAAGTCCCAAATGTTGAGTAAGCATATGAACTTGTTGTGAAGGAAGGCGCTCCTAATTTTGGAATAGCCACATTGAAAGTATAATTTGCTGTACAACCCAAATTATCTGTAACGCCTAGAACGACAGTTCCGTTTTGATTGGTGTTCATCATTTCATTGTTGACTCCGCTTACCGTTCCGCTCGACCACGTCAATTGATAAGGAGGAACTCCACCTGAAACTTGCGCTACAAAAGTTTGTTTCACATATTTAGTTTCACAGTTAAAATCGGTTTTTGTTTCCACTCCAATTACTATTGGTGGTTGTCTGTTGATAACGTATTGAGCAGTTTTTGAACAGCCCCTACTATCGGTAACCGTTACCAAATAATTTCCTGCTGGAATGTTGTTTAAATCTTCGCTTGTTGCTCCATTTGACCAAGCATAAGTAAATGGGGTTGATCCTCCGGCAACCAGCAAATTGATAGCGCCACTATTTGCATCATCACAGTCGAATGCATGGGTGACATTTGCTGAAATTATTAGTTTTTGAGGCTCTTGTATTATAAATGTTCTTATAATCGTACAAGGCTTACTATCAACAATAGTAACCGTATAAGAACCTGGACCTAGATTATTTCTAGTCAAACCGGCCGTACTTCCATCGCTCCATACGAGAGTTACTGGAGTAATTCCTCCTACTAAATTTAGATTTATACTACCATCATTCATTCCAAAACAAGAAATTTGTTTCACTACTGGATTAATAGTAAAAATTGGCGCTTCGGGTATGTTGACATTTAGTGTATTAACACAATTCAAAGCATCGGTAACGGTAATTAGATAATCTCCAGCCGAAAGGTTGTCTTGAAATAATCCGCTTGCTAAAGTACTCCATACAAGTTTATAAGGTGCAATTCCACCAGTTATAGAAAGGGTTATCGAGGCATCATTTCCTCCATAACAAATAATTGGAGTTGTTACTGCCTTTATTATAATTTCTGAAGATTGTGTTACAAGAACCGATAGCTTTTTGGTACAACCCGAATTATCTGTTACGGTTAAATTATAAGTCCCTGCGAAAATCGCACTTAAATTTTTGTTGGAACTTGTAAATCCATTTGGTCCAGTCCAAGCATAATTATAATCAAAAACGCCAGGAGAAATCTGGATTGGCGTTCCTCCTACTACATCAATATCGATAGCTCCAGTTGCAGTTCCAAAACATAAAATATTGGTCTGACTAATTAAATTTAAAACTAAAATAGGCGGTTCAGTAATTGTGAAAGTAGCTGTTACAGGCCCACAATTATTACTGTCTGAAACCGATACAGCATATACTCCCGGGCTTAGATTCGATAAGTCTTCGGTATTTGCAAAGGGTAAATTATCTTTAGTCCAAGTATACCTATAATTTAAAGCACCACCAGTTATTGTAATTGCTATCGCTCCGTTGGCATCATTAAAACAGGTAATATCCTTTTCTAAATCGGTAATAATAACAAGGACATTAGGTTCTGTAATTTTATAAATTTTTGAAAAAGGACAACCGCCATTATCTAAAACCGAAAGTGCATAATCTCCTGACAACAGGTTAGAAATACTTGTTGCACTAGATGTAAATCCGTTTGGTCCCACCCATGAAACTACGTATGGTACCCCAGTAGTAAAAGGAATTCCTCCCGTTAAATTAGTTTGTATTGAACCATTATTAATGCCGAAACAAGTACTATTTTTGACGATACTATTGGGGCTTATCGATGGATTGACAGTTACAACAATTGTAAAATTAGTTCCAACGCAACTTCCCGAAGTTGGAGTAACAGTATAAGTAACCGTTGCCGGACTAGTTGTTGTATTAATCAACGTTTGGCTGATATTATTTTGAGGAATCGTTACCGAAAAAGCGCCATTAACAGTATTCGAAGGATTAATTACAGGAGTTGCCCAAGTGTAGGTCGTTCCGGCTGGCACGATATCACCACTTAAATTATCAGGTGCTACCGTAAAAGCTGTGCCGCTGCATACTACTGCATTTTTACTTGCAATTACAGGATTTTGATTGATTTTAACCGCTGCAATAGCGGATGTTAAAATAGAACATCCTCCAGAAGACAACGTAATAATACAATAATAGTACGTTATTCCAACTGTTATAGCAGGCGGATTAAAACTATCATTTGTCGCTCCTGAAATTGAAGTACTTCCTATTGTAGAATTAGTTGCATTAGAATACCATTGGTATTGTGGTGTACCAACTCCATTACTGTAAGCTACTTTTAAAAGTGTTGGTGTTCCTCCTAAACATAACGTACTTGAGGAGGGTTGCAAAGTAATTGTGGACGCAAGATTTATAATTACGGCAGCTACATTACTTTTGGCATTACAGCCCAACCCACTTTGTGAAATTTCACAGTAATAATAAATTGTTCCTATTGCTGTTGTAGGCGGCGTAAAAGTAGCATTTGTTGCTCCAAGTATCGAATTTCCACCAGAATTTGAATTTGTAGCATTCGAAAACCATCGGTAAGATAATGCTCCAACACTAACATCTCCAGAGGCAGTCACAGATAAATCTGTTGGAGCCACATTTTGACATAAAGTTTGGGTTGGCAAAGGTTGTGCAGTAACAATTGGGTCGGCAACAACTTTAACTTCTGCTGAATTACTTGCTATTGGACCGCATCCGCTTCCTGATAATGTTATAACTGCATGGAAATAATTTACTCCTATTAATGGGAAAGCTGCTGGTGTGTAACTTGAATTAGTAGCTCCAGAAATTAGTATTCCACCACTGTTTGTATTGGTTGTGTTTGAAAACCATTGGTAACTCGGAATTCCTGTTCCACCAGAATAACTTACTGTTAATGGTGAGCCTATAGTGCTTCCAACACAGAGATTTTGCGATGCTGTTGGCTGCAAAATAATTGTTGCACCGGCAGTAATTGTAATATTTGCAATAGCAGAAGTTATGCTGGAACAGCCTCCAGAACCACCCAATGTAATAATACAATAATAATAAATTGTTCCAATT
Organism: Flavobacterium cryoconiti; assembly: GCF_048158645.1. Classification (NCBI taxonomy): domain Bacteria; kingdom Pseudomonadati; phylum Bacteroidota; class Flavobacteriia; order Flavobacteriales; family Flavobacteriaceae; genus Flavobacterium; species Flavobacterium cryoconiti. Next base: position 167,717 of record NZ_JBLNKW010000002.1, read on the forward strand.
GTTGTACTTGGCGGCGCATAACTAGCATTTATTTCTCCAGATAGTGGCGTTCCAGTAGTTGTATTACTGGTATTTGAATACCATTGGTATGTTGGTGTTCCCGTTGAAGTATTTAAAACAACAGCTAATAAATTAAGTGTTCCATTTTGGCAAACCGTATTTGAAGCGGGCTGAGTTGTAATATTTGGTGCGGGGTTTACTGTAACAACATAATTTACAACTGCTCCTGAACATCCGTTTAATATGGGAGTAATGGCATAAGTGACCGTTCCAACTGCAGTATTTGTTGTTGAAATAGTTTGGGCGAGAATTGTATTCGTTGTTCCAGAAGCCGTAAAACCGGTGACTCCTGAAGTTGCTGTTGCCGTCCAAGAAAAAGTGGTACCAACAGTATCTGCTGTTAAGTTTACTAAAGTCGTTTGTGAACCGGAACAAATGGTTTGGGCTAAGGCTGTATTCGTTACAGTAGGTGTAGTACTTACAGAAAATATTTTGGTGGCAATTGAAGAAACACCACATTCATTGCTTACTGTTAATGAAACCGTATAATTTCCTGCTGTAGCATAAGTAATGGTTCCCGGAATAGCTGTGGTTGCAGTTGCTGGAGTACCGCCAGGAAAACTCCAAGCATACGTTAAGACACTGGAAGCAGGTACGCATCCTTGTACTACAGCCGTTGGCGAAATAGTTGCTGTACCACAAGCATTTGGAATAGTATTTATGATGGCTGTTGGTGGCTTTTTTACAGTTACTATTTGAGTAGTATTCATACTCCCGCAAGAATTTGTTACTGTTAATTTTAAAGTATAAGTACCTGGGGCAGTAAAATTAAAAGATGGATTCGCAGAATTTAAATTGGTGCCATTAGTATATACTGGATTGATTGCAATAACATCACAATTTAGATTTGCATAAGTAACATTCCATAAATAGGTTGGAGTGGTACAAGAATTTGTAATATTGGTTGTATTGGTTGTAGTTACCGCTAATGGCGCGCAACCTGAATTTATGTTAACGTTAAATTGGGGGGCAAGTGGGGCCTCAACACAAATAGTTTTTATGATTAGGTCATTTCCGCAACGGTTACCTACTTTCATCGTAATGGTATATGTTCCTGCGTTTAAAAAAACAGGACAGATTGTATTAGAGCCAGTTGACCAAAGACTTGGATCAGTCGAACCAAAATCATTTCCCAAACTTCCGCTGGTTAAATTAAAACCCGTTGCTGGTACAATTGACCAAATTATTTTTGGACTAGTGGTACATGAACTATTACTACCATTATTTTCATTAGCTCCAGAAGAGTTGTTTGTAAAACAAACTTGCGTATTCGTACAAACAGGATTTGAAGATACTATAAAGTCTGCTTTTGGAGGTGTTGATACATAAATTGGTACAACTCCTACTGCCGAATTCCCACAGGGATTTGAAGCAACAATATTAGCCGAAAAAGAGTTTTGATAGGAACTCGACCCATCTGAACTAGTAGTTCCACAAGAAGATTTTAAAAAAATATGGGTAACATCAGCAGGTGGTGGATGATTAAAAACTTGAGGAACTGAACCATCGTTAAAAGAAACGGTATATTTTGTTCCTGGTGGATTATTTGATGTTCCTGTGATTGGAAAAGTAAGTGAACTTGTATTACAGATATCTGTATTCCCCGGATTACCTAAAGAAACAGCAGGGTTAGATCCTACAAATACAATATAGGATTTTGAAATTGAACATCCATTCTGACCTACAATTGTATAAACCATGTTCCATAATCCAATTTGATAAGTATGCGTAGTTGATGTCCATGCATTTGACACAAAATTAGGAGAACCATCACCCCAATTTATTGTGTAATTTAAATTTGTCGAAGTTGTACTTGAACTGTTAGTAAATGTGAACAAAGAAACTGTATTACTACATACTCTAAATACAGGTACACCATTAAAAAAGGTTCCTGAACCAGTTCCATTGAGTGTTGCATCTGGTTGCGGATTTACTGTCTCTGTTACAGTAGCAGATTGCATTTGGGTTGCATTAGTTGAGTCCTTGACACTTACTAATGTATATACAAAATTCCCTGTAGTAGATGTTGGCACATTCAATGTTAAAATATCTCCTGTCGATTGAGACGTAATTATATCAGGTCCACCATTTATTTTATAGGTGAAAGTATAAGGAGCAACTCCTCCACTTCCAGTAAAAGTTATTACAGGTTGGGTACCATTAGTACAAACTGAAGTTGCATTCGTGGTTATTGTTGCAGTTGGCAATACTAAATTATTAACATTCCTCTCTACGATTATTTTATCTACACCAAAATGTGGGTAATTACTTTTTGCATTTAAATTATTAAATGAAATTATTAAGATAAAAAGAAAAATAATCTTATAAAGGTGTTTCATAATTGTGGTTCAAATTAACCAAGGTTAGAGTTAATTTCCATACAGGAAAAATTACTTATTGCCAAATGTAACGTAATGCTTTTCTATTCCTTTACGGTTTCCCGTAAACCCTTGATATTTTTGTTGTTAATTTAAAAAACATAACATATTGTTTAAATTGGATGAAAAAAAACAGAATTCCATAAAAAAAGCCGTCTCGTTTTTTGCGAGACGGCTTTTTTTATAACTATTTAATACTTACAAAATATAGTCCGTATTAATGAAATTTGATTCCTTGCTATTTAATAACTCTTGCAAAATTGCATTGTTATAGTCATTGTCTTTAGAAGCTACAAAAGTTCTGATAGAGAAAGAACGCAACGCATCGTGAATACTCAAAGTACCCACTGCTGAATCTTTTCTTCCTGTAAAAGGGAAAACATCCGGTCCTCTTTGGCAAGAACTATTCAAGTTTACTCTACAAACAAGATTCACCAAAGTATCGATAAGCGGTGCAATGGTTTTGATGTCTTTTCCAAACAAACTTACTTGTTGTCCGTAATTAGACTCAGCCATATCATTCAATGGTTCTTGAATGTCTTTGAAAGAAATAATAGGCACAACCGGACCAAACTGCTCTTCATGATACACACGCATTTCCTTGTTTATTGGAAACAAAACTGCCGGAAATATAAAATTATCGGTTTGCTCTCCTCCTTTTACATTAATAACTTTTGCTCCTTTAGCTGTAGCGTCATCTATTAATTCCTGAATATAAGCAGGTTTTTCTTTTTCTGGTAAAGGAGTAAGAAATACTGATTTGTCCCATGGGTTTCCAAAAGCTAATGCATCAACTTTGGCTGCAAATCGTTTATTGAATTCGTCAGCAATAGATTCATGCACATATAATACTTTCAAAGCGGTGCAACGTTGTCCGTTGAAAGATAAAGATCCCGCTATACATTCTTGGATAGTCAAATCTAAATCGGCATCCGGAAGGATTATCGCAGGATTTTTTGCTTCTAAACCTAATACCAAACGCAATCTGTTTTTGTTTGGATGTTGATCTTGCAAAGCAATCGCTGATTTACTGTTTCCTATCAAAGCCAAAATATCAACTTTTCCAGATTTCATGATAGGTGAAGCCACTTCACGCCCTCTACCATACACAATATTGATAGCTCCTTTTGGAAAACTGCTTTTGAACGCTTCTAACAATGGAGAAAGTAATAAAACGCCATGTTTAGCCGGTTTAAAAATTACAGGATTCCCCATAATTAATGCCGGAATAAGCAACGAAAAAGTTTCATTCAACGGATAGTTGTAAGGTCCTAGACACAATACAACACCTAGCGGTCCTCTACGAACCATGGCGTTTATACCTTGAACTTTAGAAAAATGAGCACTGCGACTGTTTAATTCTTTTAAGCTGTCAATTGTATCATAGATATACTCTACGGTTCTGTCAAATTCTTTTTCAGAATCACCCAATGATTTTCCAATTTCCCACATCAAAAGCTTAACAACCTCTGTTCGAGTCGTTTTCATTTGAGCAACAAAATTTTCCATGCATTTGATACGATCCACAACTTTCATTGTAGGCCATAAACCTTGTCCGTTATTGTAAGCCGCAGATGCCGCTTCAACAGCTTCTAAAGCCTCCACTTCTCCCATACACGGAATTGAACCCAATATAGTAGGTTCATATTTTTCAGTAGATGAAATCGTAGAAAAAACGGGAGTTGTTTGACCAGTCCATTTTTTTAGCTCACCATTAATTAAATAAGTATCTTGATTTAGTAACGTATTAATTTGAAATTCTTCTGGTATAAAACTCATTATAGGTTGGTTATATTTAAAATTTAATAAAAGAGGGCGTCGTATTTATAGTTTTATGGCTAAACGATATCGCCATTCCATTCTATAATCCCTCCCAGTAAGTTGTAGGTATTTTCAAAACCCAACTCATTCATGATTTCGCAAGCTTTAGCGCTTCTCATTCCGGAACGGCAATACACATAATAGTTTTTGCTTTTATCCAAAGCCTCTATTTCATCTATAAAACCTTGTCCCTTGTGAATATCAATAAGTATGGCATTAGCTATAATTCCATCATTCGTTTCGTCTTCGGTTCTCACGTCAAGTATTACTGCATTTTCATCAGCTTCGAATTGAGCAACCCAATCTTCTTGTGTTAAATTCATAGTATCTTTTTTTGTAAAAATACAAAGATTTTACCGAACAATAAACCCTCCATTTGTTAATTCGATAATATTCATAAGAAAACGTTTTCGCAAAACATTAACTATCAATAAACTATAAATTCAGCGTTTATTTTTGCGAAAAATAGTCTATTAAATCCATCGGAAATGTATAAGGCAAAACATTTAAGAATTCCTGCCCTAATCTATTTTTTGAATACTATAATTGCAATAATCTTTTCCCTTTTTAGACTACTTTTACAGTATAGCTTATACAAAAAAAATTAAAATAACAGCAAAATGCTTAATCCTATAAAGAAACTATTTCCTTCATTCTCCACTGAATTAGTCAAAGATGTTGATGCCAATGCTACTGTTCAATCCTTCAAAGCGGGCGATGTTATTATGCGAACTGGACAATACATAAAAAATACCGTTTTGGTTATCAGTGGCAAGATTAAGATTTACCGCGAAGATGAAAATGGTGGTGAATTTTTTATGTATTATTTACAACCCGGTCAAGCGTGTGCTATTTCCATGATTTGCGCTACCAAGAATGCAAAAAGCCAAATCATGGCCAAAGTTGTTGAGGATGTTGAATTGATGATGATTCCTTTGCCCTTAATGGATAAATGGATGATGCAACACCGTAGTTGGTACGAATTTGTAATTGACACCTATCGCAGCCGATTTGAAGAAGTGCTGGAAGTGATTGACAGTATCGCTTTTAGAGCAATGGATGAACGCTTGGAATTTTATCTAAAACGCCATGCCGATGCTTGTGGTTGTAACCATTTGAAGCTATCCCATCAAGAAATCGCATCCGAATTGAATACATCAAGAGAAGTCATTTCCCGTTTACTAAAAAAAATGGAACAACGAGGATTGGTCAATTTACAGCGCAATAATATTGAACTTTTAAAATAAAAATATTCTGAATGTGATAAATGTTACTGTTTGTCTAAAATTTACGGACAACCTTTGCAATAAAAAATTTTAAAATGGAATATTTAGGTTATTTCGCATCAATTATCATAGGACTTTCATTGGGTTTAATAGGTGGCGGTGGATCAATTCTAACCATTCCCATTTTAGTTTACTTATTTAAGATAAATCCTGAATTAGCTACCAGTTATTCGTTATTTATAGTGGGAGTTACCGCTTTATTTGGATGCATTAGTCATTATAAAATGGGGAATCTTAAAATTAAATCGGCACTATACTTCGCCATTCCGTCGGTTTTTTCAATACTGATAATCCGGGAAGTTATTTTTCCAAAAATAGCGGCAACCCTGTTCTCCATTGCTTCTTATCAGGTGTCAAAAAGTTTTCTGATTATGATTGTTTTTTCAGTATTGATGATGGCAGCTGCTATATCCATGATACGCAAAACAAAACCGGTAACAGGCACTCCAAAAACAAACTACACACAACTGGGAATAATTGGATTTATAGTTGGAATTGTAACTGGTTTTCTAGGTGCTGGTGGTGGATTTTTAATCATACCAGCCTTATTGTTTTTTGCAAATTTGCCAATGAAACAAGCCGTTGGTACCTCTTTGCTCATCATTTTCATCAACTCCTCTATTGGTTTTGGTGGCGATTTATATATTGGCACACCTATAAATTATCCTTTTTTACTAGGGATTACTGGCGTAGCGTTTTTAGGAATGATTGTAGGAATCAAACTTTCGAAAAAAATTGATGGCGCTAAACTAAAACCAATCTTTGGCTGGTTTGTATTAGTCATGGGAATTTACATCATTACTAAAGAGATTTTCTTTTAAAAACAAAAAAAGTACCCCAAATTGGAATACTTTTTATTTTTTAATTTGAATATAATGCTAATGTTCGCCATACCCAATATCGTCCATTTTACCGCTAAAAACTTTGTACTGAATTATGAAGTACGCAATAACTAATGCTAAAGCGATAACAAACCAATACACGCCTACTGATAATCCATATTCTCCAGCAGCAGTATTATAAATGGTTAATGACGGATTTACTGCATTGGTCGAAGGCAGGACATTCGGAAAAATAGAAGCTGTTGTTGCTGCAAATCCGCCTACGAGAAACATACTTGAAAACACGAATCCATGTCCGTCTTTTTTAAATGATTTGACTTTAAACATCCCAAAAATACCTATAAATGCAATCAATGGAAATATCCAAAGAAATGGATTTTCAATAAAGTTGTGAAACGGTTTGGGCTCGATTCTGTGCCAAATTAATAATGAAATAATGACCAATCCCAATAACACAAAATTGAGTTTAAAAACCACCTCTTTTAATTTTTGATTCAAAGAAGAATTCGTTTTATAAATAATCCAATTGGCACCATGAATCGTCAGCGTAACAGCACTAACCACTCCTAAAAATAAGGTAAACCAATCTATAATTCCCAGTTGATCTGCTTTTGGACTAAAAGTTGGATTCCACAAAGGCAAAAAGAAAAAATGGGCTTCCTGTGTTGAAACACCATTTTCTACCATTCCCAGATTTACACCTCGAACAATATTTCCCAAAGCCACACCAAAAAATATCGCTAATAATAAACTCGCAATCCCAAAGGCTTTATCCCAAATGACTTCCCACATAGGATGATGAATCTGACCACGCAATTCTAAACCTACGGCTCTAAAAATGAGCAACCATAAAATCATCATTAAAGGCAAATAAAAACCACTGAATGAAGAAGCATACAATGTAGGAAAAGCAAAAAACAAAACCCCGCCGGCTGCAATTAACCATACTTCATTGGCATCCCAAAAAGGACCAATAGCACTGGTTATTGCTTTTTTATCTTTCTCTGTTTTAGCAAAAAACAAATGAATAATTCCCGCACCAAAATCATAGCCATCCAGTACAATATAAACGGCCAAAATTCCCATTAAAACTACATACCAAAAGAATTCCATAATTTATTTATTTTCTGTTTGAGGTCCTTTATTTATAATTTTACCAACCAAGAGTAAAAACAACATGCCTAATAAGAGATACAATCCTATAAATCCAAGCAAGGTAAACAATGTATTTCCGGAGGAAACTGTCGGAGAAGCACCTTCGGCAGTGCGCAATAAATTATATACTAACCAAGGTTGTCTTCCTAATTCAGCAGTGTACCATCCTGTTGTATTCGCGATGTATGGAAATGGAAGCATAAAAAGCAACGACCACAAAATCCATTTGGTTTCGAATAACTTTTTTCGAATGAGCTGAAAAACCGCAAAAGCCATCAATCCGATGAAAACCGTTCCGAGTCCAACCATAATATGATACGCGTAATATAATCCGGAAATATTGGTAGGATGATTTTCTTCTTTAAATTGATCTAACCCTTTAATTTCGCTATGCCAGTTCCCGTAAGTCAAAAAACTCAAAATATTTGGTACGGCAATCTTGTTGTCCAGTTTTTTATCTTTTACGTCAGGTTGACCAATCAAAACAATTTCGGAACCCTCTTTTTCACTGTGAAAAATCCCTTCCATCGCAGCAAAAGTAACGGGTTGGTATTTTACGACATTCTTGGCTAATAAATCTCCGGTGGGAACTGCAACGATAAGGCTTGAAGCCAATCCAAAAATCACTCCCGTTTTCAAGAATAATTTCCCAAAAGAGACATTCTTTTTACTCAAAATATAAAAAGCGCCAATCCCTGCAACAACAAAAGAACTGGTTACCATTGAAGCCGCCTGATTGTGAAAATAGGAAGGCCACAACCAAGGGTTTGTAAATAGCGCTGCAAAGTTATTCAGGACAAATTTACCATTGGCTAAAATTTCATACCCTACTGGATATTGCATCCAGGAATGCGTTGCAATAATCAAAAATCCACTGGCCCACGAACCTATAAAAATGAGTAATCCGGTGACAAAATGCCATTTATGCCCGAGTAATTTTTCTCCAAATAAAAACAAACCTAAAAAAGACGATTCCAAAAAGAAAGAAAACATGCCTTCCATGGCCAAAGTTTGTCCAATGATTCCTCCGGTTAATTCAGAAAACTTGGCCCAATTGGTTCCAAACTGAAACTCCATCGGAATTCCTGTTACCACTCCCATCGCAAAATTAAGCGCGAAGATTTTCATCCAAAAATGGGTAGCCTGATTGTACTGTTCGTTTTGGGTACGTAAAAACTTCCATTTGAAATAAATAATAATTAAGGAAAGTCCCATTGTCAATTGAGGAAACAAGTAGTGAAAGGTAATTGTAAATGCAAATTGCATTCGGTCGTAAAAAAGCATTTCTTCCATTCAAATATATTTTATCAGAGGTTTTGCAAATTTACCCATTATAAGTAACATTTCTTTTACAGAAACCAACTTTATTCTCCTCAATTTATTAGATTTTAATATAGAAATACAGCGAATACTATTGGCGTCTTTTTTCTTAAAATTAAAAAAAGTTGTGTAACTTTAGTCACCAATTTTTCTTAAAAACAGAAGTACATTTGTACAGTAAATAAAAAAATTGTAATCATGCAAATTGAACAAATATATACGGGTTGTTTAGCACAAGGCGCTTACTACATTACTTCAAATGGTGAAGCAGCTATAATTGACCCGCTTCGTGAAATTCAACCTTACTTAGACCGACTAGAACGCGATCAGGTAAAACTGAAATACATTTTTGAAACCCATTTTCATGCTGATTTTGTCTCCGGGCATGTTGATTTAAGCAGGGAAACCGGCGCTCCAATTGTTTATGGCCCAAATGCAAAATGTGAATTTGAATGCGTTTCTGCTACAGATGGTCAGGAATTCACCATTGGAAACATCAAAATAAAAGCATTACACACGCCCGGACATACCATGGAAAGTACGACCTTTTTATTGATTGATGAAAACGGTAAAGAGTATGCTATTTTCTCTGGAGACACCTTATTTATTGGTGATGTAGGAAGACCGGATTTAGCCCAAAAAGCGGCACACATGACTCAGGAACAATTAGCTGCTATTTTATTTCATTCATTAAGAGATAAAGTGATGACTTTGCCTGACGATGTTATTGTATATCCGGCTCACGGTGCAGGAAGTGCCTGCGGTAAAAATATGAGTAAAGAAACGGTATCAACCATTGGCAACCAAAAAGCAACTAATTATGCTTTGAGAGCGGATATGACTGAAGCCGAATTTATACAGGAAGTAACCGAAGGTTTGTTGCCGCCTCCAGCCTATTTTGGGATGAACGTAGCCATGAATAAAAAAGGATATGAAAGTTTTGAGAATGTATTACACTTGGGAATGCGTGCTTTATCTGTAACTGAATTTGAAGCCGCTGCCGAAGAAACCGGAGCTTTAATTTTAGACACTCGGAAAAATACTGCTTTTGCCAAAGGATTTATTCCTCAATCTATAAATATTGGGATTGACGGCGATTTTGCTCCTTGGGTGGGTGCTTTAGTTGCCAATGTGAAACAACCAATTCTAATCGTTTCCGAAGAAGGGCAAGAAGAAGAAACCGTTACGCGCTTGAGTCGTGTGGGTTTTGATAACTTAATCGGTCATCTGGATGGCGGTTTTGATGCTTGGGCAAAAGCAGGAAAAGAAATTGACACCGTAAATAGAATTACAGCTGAACAATTTGCCAAAGAAGTGAAAATTGGCGAAAGCAAAGTGATTGATATCCGTAAAGAAAGTGAATATTGTGCTGAACATGTTGAGGAAGCTTACAGCAAACCCTTAGCAACCATAAATGATTGGATCAAAGACATTAATCCAAAAGAACATTTTTATTTGCATTGTGCCGGCGGATATCGGAGCATGATTGCAGCTTCCATACTAGAAGCGCGTGGTTTTAGAAATTTCACTGAAATTGAAGGCGGTTTCAATGCTATTGCAAAAACAAATTTGCCAAAAACAGATTTCGTTTGCCAAAGTAAAGTTTTGAAATAAAAGTAATGATATTCAAAAAAATGAAATTATGGAAGATCTAAAATGTTGTGTTACTTCATGTGAAAGACCGCTTGACGCGACGTACTGGGAAGCCCAATACAAAACCAAAGCCACTGGTTGGGATTTAGGTAAAGTATCGCCTCCTTTACAAACTTATATAGATACAATAGAAAATAAAAACATCGCTATTTTGATTCCCGGTTGTGGGAACAGTTATGAAGCGGAATATCTTTTGGAACACGATTTTACGAACATTACCGTTATTGATATTGCGCCAACACCGGTTGCTGTTTTAAAAGAGAAATTCAAAAATAATTCCAATATCCAAATCATATTAGGTGATTTTTTTGAACACCAAGGAAAATATGATTTGATTATTGAACAGACTTTTTTCTGTGCTTTGCCTCCTACCCTACGTCAAAAGTACGTTTGGAAAATGCATCAACTTTTGGCTGATGAAGGGAAATTGGCAGGATTATTATTTAATAGAACATTTGAAGTAAGCCCTCCTTTTGGCGGAAGCAAAGAGGAATATGAGGCACTTTTCGCAGCTGCTTTTGAATTTTTAAAAAAGGATTTAAGTCTAAATTCGATTGCACCAAGAGCGAATTCGGAATTATTTTTCGAATTAAAAAAGAACAACAAAGTCAACGTTAATCTTTATGAATTTGAAGGGATTACTTGCAGCGGTTGCATGGAATCTGTAACAAAAAAGTTTGCTGCACTAGACGGAATAGTGAATGTAAGTATGAGCAGTGATTTTGCAGAAGTACTAATTGTAAGTAAAAATGAAATTGCAGTCGCAGCATTACAAAATGCAATTTCTTATGATGAAAAGTATCAAATTAAAAAAATAAGTTAAATTACAAGTTTACTTTTTTCAAAAAAGAAAATGAAAGAATTATTATTTACAAATTGGCATATTATGCGCTTAGTTCGTCTGGCGTTTGCCTTATTTTTATTTGCCCAAGCCTATATATTGCAAGAATGGATGTTTATCGCTTTTGGGTTATTTTTCTTCATTCAAGTACTATTTAATTTAGGCTGCAGTTCTAATGGTTGTACTATTTCAAACAATAAATACAGTAAAGATGAGTAATTTCGGCAGTATTATCCAATCAGAAAAGCCAGTTTTAATAGACTTTTTTGCAACATGGTGCGGACCATGCAAAATGCTTAGTCCCATTTTGAGAGAAGTGAAAGACAGTTTAGGGGATCGTGTTTCAATCATTAAAATTGATGTAGACAAAAACCAACAAATAGCGTCTCAATACCAAGTACGAGGTGTTCCTACAATGATTTTATTTCAAAACGGAAAACAATTATGGAGACAATCCGGTGTATTGACTAAAGAGGAAATAATTAAAACTATTATAGAAAAAAGTAATGCATGACTAGAAAAGCAATCCTCGTCACAGGATTAGGGATAGTTGCAGGAGCTCTGGCCGGTTATCTCTATTATTACCATATAGGTTGCGCTTCAGGAACATGCGCTATAACTTCAAAGCCATTAAATAGTACTTTATACGGTGGGTTAATGGGTGGATTACTATTGAATATGTTTGTAAAGAATAAATAAATTCGATTCCTTTATATAACTTTAGCATATGAAGAAATTCCCTCAATATTACAGACTTTCAAAATCCGAATCTTTATTTGTAAGAGAACCATTATCCCGATTTAAAAACTTAGTTTTCTTATTTAAAGTCCTTTATAACTTCATTAATGCATTTCGAAAAATGCACTTTATCGGACCTTGTGTAACCGTTTTTGGCTCTGCTCGTTTTGGTCCGGAAACAAACCATTATAAAGATGCGGTAAAAATTGGTGCTAAGCTTGCCAAGCTAGGATTTACAGTAATGACAGGCGGAGGTCCCGGAATAATGGAAGCGGCAAATAAAGGTGCTTATGAAGCCGGCGGCTACTCTGTAGGTTGTAATATTGTTCTTTCTGTAGAGCAAAAACCCAATCCTTATCTCCACAAATGGATTTACATCCCCTACTTTTTTGTTAGGAAAGTAATCCTAATAAAATACTCTTATGCGTTTGTTGTAATGCCTGGAGGAATTGGCACTTTGGACGAATTATTTGAAGCATTAACGCTAATTCAAAATAAAATAATCAATAATTTTCCAATAGTAATTTATGATAAAAAATACCATGAAGAACTGATTCATCATATCCAAGTAATGTCCGAAAACGAAAGTATTAGCCCTGAGGATATGAAACTTTTATTTGTGACTGATTCTGTTGAAGAATTAATAGCGCACATAAAAAAACATGCAATCAAACAATTTGGTTTAAAGAAACAACCTTATAAATCCAAATGGTGGTTTGGAGAAAGAAGAAAATGATAAAAAACACTTAATTAAATTTACACTAAAACTCTTCTCTACTCTATTTCATCCACTGCTCAATAATTATTTATCCAACCATTTGTGCAGAATTAATTCTAAATTTGATTTAACTATTGGTTTAGAAATATAATCATTCATTCCAGATTCTAAACATTTTTCTTTTTCTCCTAATAACATTCCAGCAGTTAGGGCAATTATCGGAATGTTTTTTGCTTTTTTTAATTTTCTGATTTCAGCAGTTGTTTCATATCCATTTTTTATTGGCATTTGTATGTCCATTAAAATAAGATCCAGTTGCTCTTTTTTAAATAATTTTATTCCTTCAATTCCATTAGAAGCTTCAAATATTATACAATTAGGAACTATTTTTTTTAGAAGGGTTTTTATTAAAAGTAAATTAATATTATTATCCTCAACAATCAATATTTTAGTGGTTTTCAAAATTTCACCGGAAGAAATTTCATTTTCTGCTTTTAAATTATTTTCAATATTGCTTAATTCTATTTCGTGTTTTGACTTTTCAAGCTCAATCGTAAAGAAAAAATCACTTCCATGCCCATAATTACTAATTAGTTCTAATTTACTATTCATTAGACCTAAAAGTTGATTTGAGATTGTTAATCCAAGACCCGTTCCCCCAAATTGACGTGTTATTGAATTATCCTCCTGCACAAAAGACTGGAATATTTTTTCTTGATTTTGATGTTTTATGCCAATTCCTGTATCTTTTACAGAAAAATTTATGGCTGCTTTGTTTTTTATAGCATTGGATTTATTATAAATATCTAACTGAATTTGCCCTGCTTTTGTGAATTTTACTGCATTGCCAATTAAATTTACTAATATCTGTTTCAATCGTACGGAATCAGTAAATACATAGTGAGGCACATTTTCATCAATATTTAAAACTAAATCAATATTTTTCAAAGTTGCCTGATATTTAAAAAGATCTATAACTTGATGAGTCAGTTCAAAGAGATCAATTTCTTCTATATTTAATTCTAATTTTCCTGATTCTATTTTCGAAAAATCTAAAATATTGTTTACTATATCGGCTAATATTGTTGCCGACTCTTTTACCGTATTCATGTATTCCAACTGATTTTCGTCAAGGTTTGACTTCATCAACAAATCAGTAAAACCTATTATTCCATTCAATGGTGTTCTAATTTCATGACTCATATTCATCAGGAAATTTGACTTTGCTTTATTTGCTGCTTCGGCTTGATCTTTTGCTTTTGTCAATTCTATTTCTAACATCTTAAGCTCAGTGATTTCAATAAAGCTAGTTACTACTTCAATTAAATCGCCAAGATTATCAAAAACAGGAAAACCGTTTAATAAAAGCCATATAGTCTTTGTATTATCAGGTCGTTTGATTCCAATAATAAAATTTTTGATTGGTTTTTTCTGGCTAATAATTTGGCTTACAGGATAATTTTCAATTGGTAAAGCTTCATAATTTTCATTTACAAATCTCCATACCGGATTAATTGCTACTTTTCCTTTCATTTGATTTGTACTCAAACCAATCAATTCAGATGCTTTAGGATTAGATAAAATAATAGAAGTATCAGCAGCATGAACAATAATACCAACATCAATATTATTTAATAATCCACGATATCTCTCCTCACTGTCCTTAAGTGCTGATTCAGCTAATTTAAGTTGTGTAATATCTACAACAGAGATAAGCGCAAGTTCCCTGTCTTCGGTTACTATTCCTGTCAGATAAACATCCGTAATACAAGTATTCCCTAATAATAATTTAATTTCACAGCATTCTTTAACTGTACTACTAAATACATCCTCTAAAAAAAGATTAAAAACAGTTTTTGTATCATTGGAAACAAAAAATCCAAATTGGCTCCCTATCAATCGAGACCTTTCTTTGCCTAACATTTGAGATCCCGTTAGGTTAAGTGTTGTTACTTTCCCTGTTTTTGTTAATGTAAAATAGCCCGATGGTGCAAAATCGTATAAATCTGTATATTTTTCAATAGCAACTTCTGCCTGTTCTTTAGCAAGTATCAATTCTTCATTCTGCATTTCAAGTTCAATCTGATGCACTTCAAATTCATGAATGAGTTTTAACGTATCGGCCTCAGAAAGATTTGAATCTAATTTTAAGTCTTTCTTTTTTTGCAATTCCTCTGCTTTTTCCCGTAGAATTACCATGGCTTCTGATTTACTTTCTGTTTTTCTCATAATTTCCAACATTGTTAAATATTGCCATTTGTACTATATAGAATTGGAAAACTATTAATCGTAGACTTTTTTATTTTTCTCTTTTAGTTTAAACTTGGTATTTTGTGAATAAAACATTGAATTACCTTTTTATTTCCTACTTGATAAATTGTACTGGTAAAATCAATTTTTATTTTTCGTGTTTCCGCTATTTCAATTTCCATAGCATGATAATGACTAAATTCCTTTTTATTTAATTCTTTAAATTTCTCTATATTCGGAATAATATTTTTCAAAGATTCAATTTGCCAAATTTCTTTTCCAATACATTTTTCTTTTGATAGACCAAACAAATCAGTTGAATACGGATTTATATCAGTTATCCTTCCGGTTTCTGAATCCAGAAATAAAATTCCTTCTTTTACAGATTCAAAAAGATGCCTAAACCTATTTTCTAAAGAGACTAATGCGTCTTGAACCATCACTCGATCAGAAATATCACGAATAATACATTGCATCACTTTTATATTATTTACTAAGGATACATTACTTACAAACTCAACATTTATTTTTTTCCCCTTAGCTGTTTCAAGCGGTAAATTTTCATACCGGACAAATTCCTTCTTTTGCAATTCTAAAAATTTATCTTTATTGGCCACTATATCTTTCAAAGAACCAATTTCCCAAATAGATTTTTCAATAAATTGATCATGCGTATAGCCTAACATTTCAACCAAATAAGGATTCACATCCATAATCATCCCCGTTTCTGAATTAAGAATCAGTATTCCATCTTTTGCGGATTCAAAGAGACGACGGTACCGGTTTTCCATTTTTAGGGACTCTTCGGCTTGTTTTGCTATTGTAATATCTGTGAAAGTAATCACAAGTCCATCAATTCGGTCATCCAAAGTTCGATAGGGCATTATCCTTACGTAATAATAACGACCATCATTAGTCGCCACTTCCTTTTGGATAGAAGATAATGTTTTAATTACTCCTAATGCGTTACTTCCCATATCTGGGTAATTCAAATCACAAACTAAATCTGTGAAAGGTCTTCCCGTATCCGTTGCCCTTAATTTAAATATTTTGGTTACCGGATCCGTAAATCTGCGTATATTTAATTCCTTATCTAAAAAAAGAGTAGCTATTTCAGTACTATTGAGCAGGTTTTTCATGTCATTATTTGCCTGTTCAAAATCAACTAATTTACTTTGAAGTTCTGCATTAACTGTTTGCAATTCTTCATTTAAACTTTGTAATTCTTCTTTGGATGTTGTTAGTTCTTCATTAGTTGACTGTAGTTCTTCATTAGTCGATTGTAATTCTTCATTAGTCGATTTCAGTTCTTCTTGTGAGGTTTGCATCTCTTCACGAGTACTGTTCAAATCTTCTTTACAACGTATCAGCTCAGCTTCTAATTCTTTTTGTTTACCGGAAACACTTAGTTTTTTTTCTTTTAAAGTATTTACATTTGACTCAAAAATTCCAGTTACATCATTGAATACCAACATAATCATCCCTTTTAAAGCATCCGGACTTTCAATTTGTTGGAGTGTTAAATTTACAAAATATTTACTCCCGTTTTCAACTATTTTTACATTTTCGATTTTTACCGGATCGAAGCTTTGCAATGCCTTACGGAAAGCAGTTGGCAACTCATTTCTTAATCCTTCACGAGCCATTGCATGTATATTCCAATTTGCTTTACCAGCAACAGGCTCTAAATATTTTCCCGTTCTACCCGTAATATAAATAATATCACCTTTATTATTAACTAATATGCTTGCAGGTGAAAAACGCTGAAGCAAAATTTGATCTGCAAGGATTTGTATATTTTCAACAACCTTAGTTTCTTTCATAATGTCGGTAGTTAATCTTTTAATTTGGGAAAAAGAACTTGGGAAATTAGTAAATTCAGGAATTACCGATTTCGAAGTCCGTTTAAAAATTTTTAATTTGGTATCAATTACATCAAATCCTTTAATACTGCTTCCTATTGTCTCTGCTGTTCCCAGTACCATAATCCCACCTGGATTCAGACTATAATTAAATAACATTATTAATTTATTTTGTAATTGCGGCTCCATATATATCAACATATTTCGGCAAGTCAATAGGTCTAATTTAGTAAAAGGAGGGTCTTTTATCACATTATGAGGGGCGAATACAATCATTTCCCGAATGGAGGTATTCACACGATAACCTGATTTTTCAGTATAAAAAAATTTACTAATTCGCTCCGGTGACACCACTTTTTCTATATCAGATAAAAAGAACCCTTTTCTAGCTTTATCAATAGCAACTATATCTAAATCAGTGGCAAAAATCTGGAGTTTAATATTTTTATGTCTCCCTATTTTTTCTATAACTTCTTCAAAAACTATTGCCAAAGAATAGGCTTCTTCTCCTGTTGAACAGGCTGGTACCCATGTTCGAATAGTATATCCATTTGGTACTTCTTTCAACAGATTAGGAATAATTTCCTCTTTGATTTTTTCCCAAACAGCCGTATCTCTAAAAAAACCGGTTACACCAATTAATAATTCTTTAAAAAGTAATTCAACCTCTTTTGGATTTTCTTGTAAAAAACGGACATACGTTTGTATATTATCGATTTGATGTATGGCTTTTCTTCTTTCAATACGACGCATCAATGTATTTTTTTTATACATCGAAAAATCATGTCCAGATTGCTCACGCAGCAAAATTATAATTTTATCGATGCTACTTTTGCTTTTAACATATATCTCGGAATCCGTATTTATCTTTGGAAAGTATTTTAATAACGCTATCAGTTTAGCCGGTAATTCTTCTGCAGGAGCTACAATATCAGGAATTACAGCTTCAATTGCGTTTCGTGGCATACTATCAAATTTTGCCGAAGTTGGCTCCTGAACAAGTACAAATCCACTATTTTCTTTAATTACTTTCAATCCGTCACTCCCATCGGATCCCATTCCAGAAAAAATGATTCCAATACTTTTTTCTTTTCGGTCCAAACCCAAAGAGCGGAAAAAAACATCAATCGGTAATCGTAACCCTCTAGACTCAAGCGGTTCAAACAAATGCAGTTTCCCTTTTAGAATTGACAAACTTTTATTAGGTGGAATTACATAAACTGAATTTGGTTTTACTTTAAGTGTATCTGTTGCTTGTAAAACCTTCATTTGTGTCATTCTTTGAAGCAACTCTGGCATTATCCCAACATGTGTAGGATCCAGATGTTGAATGACAACAAATGCCATACCACTGTTATTTGGCATTTTTTCAAAAAATAATTCTAATGCCTCAAGACCTCCAGCAGAAGCTCCAATACCTATAATAGGAAAATCATTACTATCTGCCTCAGGCAAGATTGAATTTGATTTCAAATCTAAAACTTTGTCTTCCCCTATTAGACTGATTTGATTTTTGTTTATCATCACGAAATTAGAATTTTCTGTACCTTATTATTTGTTGGGTCGGATTTCTTTCGTCCTATTATCTCCTTATATTTTAGAAATATTTGTGTGGCTAAATTAATATGTTATTACTGATTTTATAGCTTTTTATAAAAGCAAAACGATTAAAATATTAGCAGCCTTAATCAAACAAATCAACATTATTTAACAATTGATTAACCTTTTTCAAAAAACAGATATTAATCCAGTACTAATCAAAATAATTTATCTACACTAAAAAGTATTTTTTACTATTGTTAATTAAATATTTAACTAAAATTAGGCGCAATCAATGTTAAATTTAGTGAAAATAAACTTTTTTTACAAATAAATTAAATTCAAAATCATTAAACAAACTAAACCTACAAACAAAAAAAGTGATTAAATTAATAACCACTTTTTTAAATTTCAAAAATAAAATTATTTTTTATGCAACCATTTGTGTAGCATTTTTTCTAAATCCGATTGAATAATTGGCTTTGGTAAATAATCATTCATCCCTGCTTCCAGGCATTTTTCTTTATCGCCTACCATTATTCCTGCGGTTATGGCAATTATTGGAATGTTTTCAGAATTTTTTAATTTCCTGATTTCCTCAGTTGCCTCATATCCATTTTTATTAGGCATTTGAATATCCATTAAAATAACATCCGGTTGTTCTTTTATATATTGTTCTATAGCCTCATTCCCATCCTTAGCCTCAAAAATAATACAATTAGAGACTATCCTTTTCACTAGGGTTTTTGCTAAAAGCATATTAATTTTATTATCCTCAACAATTAAAATCTTTTTATCGCTTAAAGTATCTGTGAGAATAATCGAATCCTTGTTAATTGTATTAGAAAGTACTGAATCTATATGTTTTTTATGGATTGACTTTTTAAATTTAATGACGAAGAAAAAATCACTTCCGTCACCATATTTACTAATTAATTGCAATTTACTGTCCATCAATGCCAAAAGTTGATTTGAAATAGCCAAACCTAATCCCGTTCCTCCAAATTTTCGATTCGTAGAATTATCTTCTTGTACAAAAGAATTAAATATTTTTTCATTATTATCTCCTTTTATACCTATCCCTGTATCTTTTACTGAAAACTTTATAGTTGACCAATTTTTATCAGAAGGAGAAACTTCATCTATGTCCAAACGTATTTCTCCAAAACTGGTAAACTTTATGGCATTACTCAATAGATTTACTATTATTTGTTTCAATCTTACGGAATCCGCAAGAATATATTGCGGGACTTTTTCATCTATATGAAGTGTAAGATCTATCTTTTTTTGATTGGCTTGATATTTAAACAAATCAATAACCTGATTTGTTAATTTGAAAAGGTTAATTTCTTCTATATCCAACTCTAATTTCCCAGATTCTATTTTAGAAAAATCTAATACATCATTGACAATTTCCATTAATGAAGTTGCTGATTCATTAACTGTAGTCATATACTCTGCCTGATTCTTTTTTAGATCTGACTTCATTAACAAATGAGTAAACCCAATTATTCCGTTTAACGGAGTCCTAATCTCGTGACTCATATTCGCAAGAAAATCAGTCTTGGCTTTATTAGCCGCTTCGGCCTGTTCTTTAGCTTTGACTAACTCCATTTCCATCATTTTTTGTTCTGTAACGTCAATGAAACTAATTACAATTTCAAATATTTCACCATTAGAATCAATTTCAGGAAAGCCATTAATTAAGAGCCATACCACATCATTCGTTTCCGGTCTATTTACACCAAGACGGAAATTTTTAATTGCTTGTTTATTAGTTACAATTTGGTTTACCGGATATTTTTCAATTGGCATAACAGAATTATCTTCATTCAAAAATTTCCAAGCCGAATCAACAACCGTTTTCCCTTTCATTTGACTATCAGTTAATCCTAATAATTCTGATGCTTTTTGATTATTTACAATAATAGAGGTGTCTGGAGCATGAACCACTATTCCTGCATCAAGATTGTGCATTAAACCACGGTATCTTTCTTCACTTTTTAGGAGTGCATAATCTGATTGTTTGGCTCCGGTAATATCACGAGAAAGACAGATAAAATGTATCTCATGCTCTTCGCTTTCTTGCATAGGTGCTATTGAAAGTTCAAACCAATGTAAGCCATCCGGTAATTCTAAAGAATATTGTCTCCCAGTAGAAAACCCTTTTTCTGCAGCTTCGCGTATTGCTGACAACCCCAAATTTGCAGCATCTGAGGGCAATACTTCCGAAAATGTTTTACCAAGGAAAAGCTCTGCAGGCAATGCTAATAAATCATCTCTACGGGAATGATAGTTATAAATTCTACCCTCAATATCAACTTCAAACAGTAAATCAGGAATTGCTTCTAATACAGCCTCCAATTTTTTGTGCATTTTCTTAAACTCGTCTTCGCTTTGTTTGCGTTCACTTACATTTCGCACTATTGCTACAATACGTTTATCAACAAGCATTTTAGCAGTAATTTCTACAAAAATCAACGATTTATCCTTATGCAGCATATTGCGTTCAATAAGAGTTTGCTGACCACTAAGTAATTCTTTTATCATTATGGGTCTCAAGGTGAGCTCATCAACGGTATATAAATCAGTTAATTTTTTTGTACAAAGTTCCTCTTTGGTATAACCAAGCATCATACATGCACTTTCATTAACTTCGAGTAAATTCCCTGAAACATCGTTAATAAAAATAGCATCTGAGGCTTGCTCTATAAGGCTGCGGTATTTTTCTTCACTATTAACAAGTTGTTCTTTAATATTTCTCAATTCAGTAATTTCAGTCATAGAGCCAACAAAACGTTTTGCTATTCCTGATTGATCTCTTATGATAACAGCACGGTCATAAAAGTATCCGTAACTTCCATCCCCTTTTTGAAAACGAAATTCATCTGACCATATATTAGTGGTACCTGCATAGGCTTCTTCAAGCTTATTAATAACTCTTTCCTTATCATCCGGGTGAAGTCTAGACCTCCATATTGCTTTATTATTGATTGTACTTGATTCACTACTGTTACCAAAATTAAAAAGCTCAATAAATGCTTTATTATTCCAACTTTGCCCAGTCAATAAATCTACTTCAGCTATAGCATCATTTGTCGCAATCGAAATTCTCTCAAATCGTTCATTGGCACTCTTAATTTGTTCCTCAGCTTTTTTGACATCAGTTAAATCTAAGCCCATTCCTAAAATGCATTTTTTACCTTCATATTCTATGACAAGTGAATTAATATAGTAAGGAATTTTATTTTTTATTTTGGTGTAAAATTCAATTTCAATTCCCGGTAATTTATTTTCAACTCGTTTTGATTTATTTTCTAATACAGTCTTTATTCTTATTCTAACCTTTTCTTTTTCCTTTTTATCAAAGAAATCAAGTGGAGTCATTTGGGCTACCTCCTCTTTATTGTAACCCGTTACATCTTCAAAATTTTTGTTCCATTTCACAAACTTACCGGATTCATCATAGAGATAAAAAACACCCGGAAGATTATTAATTATTGTTTCTGAAAGTTGTTTTTCTTTTAAAATTATATCTCCAGCAATTTTACGTTCTGTAATATCAGTAATTGTGCCTATATAACCCACAATCTGATTTTTTACATTTTTCTCAGGAATAGCTTGCCCCATTACCCAAGAAACTGAACCGTCCGGACGAACAAAACGATATTCTGACAAGGAGATTTCTTGGTTATAAGTTGCATTTTCCCATCCATTAAACAATATTTTTTTATCATCATCATGGACAGCTGCAAGCCAACCATTCCCTAACGCCTTCTCATAGGTTAAGCCTGAAATTTGACACCAACGGGGGTTAACATAGGTGGTGAGCCCATTTAGATCCGTACGAAAAATTCCTACTGGTGAAACTTCAGTAAGTGTATGATAACGTTGTTCACTTTCAATAACCGCTTCTTCTGCTTTTTTCCGTAAAGCTTCCTTTTCAAAAATCTCTAGCGCAAAAGCTACATCACCCGTTGCCTCTTCTAACAATGCTATTTCCTCTGCATCAAAAAAGTTTTTCTCATTGGCATAAAAAGAAAAAATTCCAATTACTTTTCCGAATTTTCTTATTGGCAATGCCATTAAAGACAAATATTCTCTATCTAATGCTTCTTCTCTCCATGGTAACATCATTAAATCGTTTTCAATATCATTGCAAACTACATATCTGTCTTCTCTAATTGCTGTACCACCGGGCCCTCTTCCTTCTGATATATTATTATTAATTGAAATCGTTTTAATAACCGAAAGATACGCTCTATCTTCACCGGCTATCATCACAGGAGTAATATTTTTAGTATCTTCATTAATCATTCCAATCCATGCCATTCTAAACTTTCCTAAGTCAACAGCTATAGTACAGGCCTCTTTAAAAAGAGTTAGTTCGTCAGTTGTACGAACAATCATTTGATTTATCTGGCTTATAAATAAATAAAGTCGATTTGCTTTAATAAGTTTTTGTTCAGCCACAACCCTTTCGGTGATATCAGTAATTATTCCATGACAAATCACAGTTCCTTCTGGTTCAACTACTGGCAAAGAGTTCATTTCATGCCATACCAATCCTTTTATGGGGTGCATGTAACGGTATTTACCTTTGAGAGGAACCAACTTAGACTTGGTTTCAATGATACTCTTCATTACAAAATCTAAATCATCCGGATGAATTAATGAAAAAACGGTATTGGTATCATATTCAATGTCTTCATGAGTAAGGCCGTAAATTTCTTCAACAGCATTACTGGCATAAGGATAAGATAAAGAGCCATTTTTATTTTGACGCATCGAATAAATTAGACCCGGGGAAGTAGCTGCAATTTTAATAAACTTATCTCTTTCTACTCTTAAGGTTTCAATAACTTTTTTACTCTCGGTAATATCTTTAACAAATCCCAGAAAACGATTTTCCGAAAGTTTCACAGCTTCCACTGACCACCATCTAGTTTCCCCCTTTTTATGAATTGCTTCAATTTCTTTTTTTGCTATTCCATTATTCAAAAGATTTCGGAATTCCTTAAAGTAATCCTCTACAGATTCTACAGAAGACAAATCGCCAAACTTCATCATTAATAGTTCCTCTTTAGAATAACCAGTTAACAGTGTAGCTGCAGGGTTTACATCCAAATAATGTCCATTTTCATCTAATACAAAAACTCCATCTGGCGCACTTTCAATATAATTTTTAAACTTAGCATTGCTTTCTTCTTCAATTACTTTTAGTTTATAATCAATTTCAGCTTTTTCTTTAGCTTTAATCTCAACTTCAATTAATTTTTTCAAACTAACATCTTGAGTATTAGCCCTGATTCCAAATACATTCCCATTATCATCTAATAACGGAAAAATAGTTTGGTTAAACCACTTTACTTTTTTGTCAAAAAAAGTAGCCTTTTGTTCAATTTCAAAAGGTTTTTTGTCGATTCTTAATTGTGCTATTTTTTCTTGAAATAACGCTTTATCTTCTTTAGAGAAATTATTTAGATATTCTTGGAATAAATCTTGATCTTTCTTTTTTTCAATTTCAAAAATAGCATACAATTCATTAGACCAAAGTATTTCTTTAGTGTTAAAATTGAATTCCCAAGTGCCCATTTTGGCATTTTTTTGAGCATCATTTAGTAAGTTTTCGCTTTTAATTAATTTTTCTTGGGTATTTCTTATCTCTGAAATATCTTTTCCTATTGCATAAATATTTCCAGAAGAAATGCTATTTGCAGTCCATTGAATAGTAACAAATTCACCATTCTTTTTTAGGAATCTATTCTCATAATTTATTGAAGGTATACCTGTAGAAAGTTTTTCAATCTCTTTTAATGATCTTTCAAGATCATCAGGGTGCAAAAGATGGAGTAACGAATTATTAAGTAATTCTTCTTTTGAATATCCTAAAATTGCAACAAAAGCGGGATTTATCTCTTTGAAAAAAGCATCAATTCCAACAATACATACTAAATCAGCAGACTCTTCAATAAAAAACTTAAAACTAGCTAATGATTCTGCTTTTTTTTGTAATTGATCTATCTCTATCTCCTTTTCTTTCAACTTATTGAGCAGATCGTTATATGTATCTTTCTCTTCTTTCATACCCCTAAAATTCAAATATTAATCAATACTATTACAACTCTTAAATGTAATAAAAATACCCTAACAAATTAATATATTATTTAACAACTATTTACATTAAATCTTTTTATAAAAAACAATTAAAATCAATCACTTTATCCAATGTGAAATTAGTTACTGACTGCGCATTTTTGCAATTTATCTTTACTTCATCAATTAGATAAAACAATTGTGAAGAAAATATACGTACTACTCTTAGAAATTCTTTTCTTTCATACTTTAGGATTCAGTCAGGAAACGTTGAGTATTTCTAAGAAAAAAATTTGGAAAAAAGCTTCCAATAAAAACCTCTAAATCAATATTTTAAATTAATACAAACAGATTACTGACAATCAAATTCGTTATTCTTACCAAGCATTTCAGCTTCAGATACTGCTGTTTCAATTACAAATTCTTTAATGACTTTTGGTTTTTAACTTAAATCAGTAAATTTTAAAAGTAGCTGATTCATATCCTTATACAATAGCTTAAAATTATTTTAACAAAAAAATAACACACATTTGTATATACAAATATAAAAAGTGTTACATTTGTACCGACAAATGAGAAAGATAAAGGCATGAAAATTGAAGATGAAATAAAAAGTACAGTAGCATTGGACATTTCAAAAAAAATTACTCTGAATATTTTATACACTCAAAATGTTATCACAGATAATTTTAATGAGATATTGAAGCCTTATGACATATCCGGAGAACAATATAATGTATTACGAATATTAAGAGGCCAAAAAGGGAATCCGGCAAATATGTGTTTAATACAGGAACGTATGTTAGCCAGAACGAGTAATACTACTCGATTAGTAGATAAATTATTATTAAAAGATTTTGTTACTCGAAATGTTTGCCCCGAAAACCGAAGAAAAATTGAAGTTCTTATTACTCAAAAAGGATTAGACATTTTAACCGAATTAGACCCTAAGGTAATAGAACACGAGCAATTATTTTCGAAAAAATTAAATGCCGAAGAATTAGAAAAATTAAATTATTTATTAGAAAAATACAGAAATTAAATACATTAAAATTATGAATACTTTTTTAGAAAATCAAAACTGGAGATACGCAACAAAGAAATTTGATGCTTCCAAAAAAATAACAACAGAAGATTTAAATACTTTAAAAGAAGCCATTCGTTTGAGTTCATCTTCTTATGGATTACAACCTTATAAAGTAATAATTGTTGAAAATCCAGAATTAAGAGCTAAAATTCAACCAGCTGCTTGGGGACAATCTCAAATTGTTGAAGCTTCTCACTTAATAATTTTTGCAAATGATACTAACGTTGACGACACAACTATTGATAGTTATTTGAAAAATATTAGTGAGACAAGAAGCACTCCAATTGAAGCTTTGTCTGGTTATGGCGATTTTATGAAATCTAAAATTTCTACATTAGAAACTGAACTTAAAAACATTTGGACTGCAAAACAAACCTATTTAGCCTTAGGAAATTTATTGAATGCAGCAGCTGAACTAAAAATTGATGCTACTCCTATGGAAGGTTTTGTTCCAGCTCAAGTAAACGAAATATTAGGTTTAGATAAATTAGGCCTGAATGCTACATTGATTGCAACACTTGGTTATAGACACGAGGAAGACGCTACACAGCATTACAAAAAAGTTAGAAAATCACAAGAAGACTTATTTATCACATTATAATTACTAATTCAAAATTAAATATTAATCCAAAATCAAATTAAAAAAAATGAAAAATTTAAAATCAATTGCATTAGCATTAGTAGTAGTTTTATCTACAGTATCAATTTCAGCACAAACTAAAAAAGTTGATGCTACAAAAAGTACAATCCACTGGGTTGGTAAAAAAGTAACTGGACAACATGAAGGAACAGTAAACCTTAAAGATGGTAAATTAATCTTCAAAGGAAAAAAATTAGCTGGTGGTCTTTTTAATGTTGATATGACATCATTAACTTCAACTGATCTTACTGGGGAATACCTTGGAAAATTAAACGGTCACTTGAAATCAGAAGATTTCTTTGGAACTGAAAAATTCCCAACTTCAACTTTAGTTTTCAAAAAAGTAGTTGCTAAATCTGCAAATGTATATACTGTAACAGGTGATTTAACTATCAAAGGAAAAACAAATTCTATTACTTTTGATCTTGCAACAACAGCTAATTCAGCTACAACTGCATTGAAAATTGACAGAACAAAATATGATATTAAATATGGTTCAGGTAGTTTCTTTGACAATTTAGGAGACAAAGCTATTTCTGACGAATTTGAATTAACTGTTGCTTTGAAATTCTAATATTTTTTCAAAATAATATGACAGACCCCAACAAGTAATTGTTGGGTTTTTTTTTTGCAATCAAATGAATTTTTCATGATAATCAACAGTAAAACTTCAAAAAATATTGGAATGTGTGAATTCATTTATTAATAATTTTCAACGCTAAAATTAACAGTAGACGCAACTAATATATTGCCCATCAACACTCTAAAATTGAAAATGATTTTTGTAACTTTGAAAGTAACTAAATTTTAAAATAATTTATTTACTCTACATTGGGTTTTAACTTAAATAAATCATTATGAAAAATCTAAAAAAAATTGGCCTCATTTTACTAGTCCTTTTTACCGTAATAAAGGCAAATGGACAAACGAATAAAATTGATGTTTCTAAAAGTATCATTAATTGGGTAGGAAAGAAAATAACGGGTCAGCATGAAGGAACAATAAGACTAAAAGATGGGTATATTATTTTCAAAAATAATAAAGTGGTTGGAGGCGATTTTAATGCAGATATGAAATCATTATCAAATACGGATCAAACTGGAAAATCAAAAATAAAACTGGAAGGTCATTTAAAATCAGATGATTTTTTTGGAATAGACAATTATAACACTTCAAATTTAGTTTTCAAAACCATTGGCGATAAAGGCAATAACGTTTATGCTGTCACTGCTGATTTAACTATAAAAGGAGTTACTAATCCTGTAAAATTTGATTTAATTGTAAAAGGAAATACAGCAACTGCCGCTTTGAAAATAGACCGAACTAAATATGACATAAAATACGGTTCTGGCAGTTATTTTGATGATTTGGGAGACAAAACAATTTACGATGAATTTGAATTAAATGTTGATTTAGTGTTTTAGGCAAAATTTATTTAACAAAAAAGAATGAAATTTAATATTTTTTTTGGTTTTTTATTTTTGAATAATCGAAATTCATTTATATATTTGTCACAACAAAAAAATGATGAAAACAACAATAAACAATACTTGGTGGTGGAACAATTTACGTCAATCGTCGTGAACTAAGCTTCCTATAGTATTATTAAACTATAAATATGAAAGGCTTGTCATCACGACAGGCCTTTTTTTTGTGCCCATTTTATCACTATCACACAACTCTAAAAATTATACAAATTGAAACCTTTTATACTAAATACAAATTACAAGCAAATCCTTGCAGATACTATTACTCCAGTAAGTGTGTATCTCAAAATTCGTGATAAATTCCCAAATAGTTTGCTACTGGAAAGTAGTGATTATCATGGAAATGACAACAGCTTTTCTTATATCTGTTGCAATCCGATTGCTTCTATAAAAATAGAAAATGAAATTATATACAAGACCTTTCCTGATGGCAGTTTTGAGAAAATTAACATTGACAAAACAACCGACATTCCACAGGTAATTCAAGAATTTTCAGGTCAGTTCAAATCAGAGAAAAATGATTTCAAATTCATCAATAATGGTTTGTTTGGGTACATTTCATACGATGCTGTTCGTTATTTCGAAAAAGTAACGATTGCTAAAAAAGACAATAGCATTTCTATTCCTGATGTTTATTATGCAGTCTACCAAAATATTATTGCTATTAATCATTTTAAAAATGAAGCTTATATTTTCTGTCACAGTTTAGACGGAAAAAATAACATTTCAGAAATCGAACAATTATTACAATCCCGAAATATTGCATCTTATAAATTCTCTAAAGAAGGAGATGGTTTTTCAAATTTAACAGACGACGAATTCAAGCATAATGTGGCTTTGGCCAAAAAGCATTGTTTCCGTGGAGATGTGTTCCAATTAGTTTTATCCAGAAGATTTACCCAAGGCTTTAAAGGCGATGAATTCAATGTGTACAGAGCATTGCGAAGCATCAATCCTTCCCCTTATTTATTCTTTTTTGATTACGGGGATTTTAAAATATTTGGTTCTTCACCAGAAGCCCAAATTATTGTAAAAAATCGTAAAGCCGAAATTCATCCTATCGCAGGAACTTTCAAAAGAACTGGTGATGATGAAAAAGATGCCATCCTTGCTAAAGAATTATCAATAGACAAAAAAGAAAACAGCGAGCATGTCATGTTGGTGGATTTAGCCAGAAATGATTTAAGCAGAAATGGCCATAATGTCAATGTTGAAAAATATAGAGAAGTACAGTTTTTCTCGCATGTTATTCACTTAGTTTCAAAAGTGACAGGACATTTGCACCCAAGCGCAACAACGATGCAAGTCGTAGCCGATACTTTTCCTGCAGGAACATTAAGCGGTGCTCCAAAACACCGAGCGATGCAACTCATCGAAGATTACGAAAAAACGAATAGGACTTTTTATGGTGGTGCTATCGGTTTTATGGATTTTGAAGGTAATTTTAATCATGCCATTATGATTCGTACTTTCCTTAGTAAAAATCACCAATTGCATTGCCAGGCCGGAGCGGGAATTATAGCCAGCTCTGATGAAGAAAGCGAAATGCAGGAAGTATATAATAAATTAAGAGCATTAAATGCCGCTCTGGATTTAGCGGAAACAATTTAAATCCCCTCCCCGACCCTTCCCAAAGGGAAGGGAGCCAAATCTAAAAAAATTAGCAACTTATAAAGTTGCAAATAAAAATAATAATTAAAAACCCTATTTACCCCAATAGGTACTCCCCTCCTTCGGAGGGGTTGGGGGAGGAAAATGAAAAAAATACTAGTCATAGACAATTACGATAGTTTCACTTATAATTTGGTGCATTATCTTGAAGATTTAGATTGCGAAGTAACCGTTTATAGAAACGATGAATTTGATATTGATGAAATTGCAGTTTTTGATAAAATTCTACTTTCTCCCGGACCCGGGATTCCAGATGAAGCGGGATTATTGAAAGAAGTCATTCAAAAATACGGACCAACAAAAAGTATCTTTGGTGTATGCTTAGGACAACAAGCAATAGGCGAAGTTTATGGAGGAACGCTTTCAAATTTAGATAAAGTATATCATGGTGTAGCAACGATGGTAAAAACGGTCGTGGATGATGAGCTTTTATTCGAAGGATTAGGAAATGAATTTGAAGTAGGACGTTATCATTCTTGGGTGGTTGACGCCAATTTGCCAGATGTTCTGGAAGCGACTTCATTTGATGAAAATGGGCAGGTGATGTCGTTGCGACACAAAACGTACGATGTGCGCGGTGTACAATTTCATCCGGAAAGTGTGTTGACTCCAAACGGGAAAAAGATATTAGAAAATTGGATAAAATCGTAGAGACGTTGCAGTGCAACGTCTGAACATAGTGCAATGCCTGTACACAATTGTATTTTTCAATAAAAAAAACAAAATGACAATTATAATTTCCGAGACAAAAGATTTAAAAATTGAAGATATACTAGCGCTTTATAAAGCAAATGAATGGAGTTCAGCCGACAAACCAGAACAATTGTTTAATGGTCTTTTGAATTCGGATACTTTAATTACTGCTTGGGAAAATAAAAAATTAGTTGGACTGGGAAATGCTATTTCTGATGGATATTTAGTGGTTTATTACCCACATCTGTTAGTTCATCCAGACTATCAAGGAAAAGGAATTGGCAAAATGATTTTTGATAAAATGCAAGAGAAATATAGTAGCTTTCACATGCAAATGCTAACAGCAGATGGAAAAGCGATCGATTTCTATAAAAAAAATGGTTTTGAACGTGCAGGACAAACAGAACCGATGTGGATTTATAAAGGAAGTGAGCATTAATTTTAGGGCTTCATTATCAGTTATAGTAAAATAAAAAATATTGTCTTTGAGCCTTTGTGGCAAAAACAACTTAAAAAAATGAAAAATATATTAAACAGACTGATCAATCACGAAATGCTTTCGCAAGAAGAAGCAAAAAACGTATTGGTAAATATTTCCAACGGAAGTTATAACACCAGTCAGATTGCTTCTTTTCTGACCGTTTATATGATGCGAAGCATCAGTATAGAAGAGCTTGCCGGTTTTCGGGAAGCGTTGTTGGAACTGTGTATCCGTGTGGATTTATCAGCCTATAATACCATCGATTTGTGCGGAACGGGTGGTGATGGAAAAGACACCTTCAATATTTCAACCTTGGCTTCATTTGTGGCTGCGGGAGCAGGAATAAAAGTGGCAAAACACGGGAATTATGGGGTTTCTTCTATTTCCGGCTCTAGTAATGTAATGGAAAAAATGGGAATCAAGTTCAGTAATGACACTGATTTTCTGGAGAAATGCATCGATAAAGCAGGAATTTGTGTTTTACACGCACCGTTATTTCACCCCGCTATGAAAAATGTAGGACCAATTCGAAAAGAATTAGCTGTGAAAACTTTTTTCAATATGTTGGGACCAATGGTTAATCCATCCTTTCCAAAAAATCAATTGGTCGGTGTTTTCAATTTAGAAATGGCCAGAATGTATGCCTATTTGTATCAAAATACGGATGTGAATTTCACCATCTTACATTCGCTTGACGGTTATGACGAAGTTTCATTGACAGGACCTACAAAAACGATTACCAGTTCAATGGAAGGAATGTTAAATCCAGAAGATTTTGGTGTTCGTCTTTTATTGCAAAACGAAATCGAAGGTGGAAAAACTATCGAAGAATCCGCTCAAATATTTACTGATATCATTTCTGGAAAAGGAACCGAAGCTCAGAATAATGTGGTTTGCGCCAATGCTGCAATGGCAATTGCAACCGTTACAAAATGTTCTCCTTTAGAAGGATTTCAAATAGCAAAAGAAAGTTTATTTTCTGGTAAAGGACTTGTAGCTTTGAAGAAATTGAAAAATTTAAGCATTTAAAGATTTAAAGATTATGACAAAATCGTTTGAAGAGTTTGATGTTTATAAAAAAGGGGTTGTATTAGCAAAATTAATTTTTGAATTATTAAATACTAAAATCTTTGAAAAAGAATTTGGTTTTAAAGATCAAATAAAAAGAGCAGTTATTTCAATAACCAATAATATTGCCGAAGGTTCGGAATATAACAACAACAAACAACTCATTAGATATTTGAAAATCTCAAAGGGAAGTTGCGCAGAAGTTAGAAGTATGTTAATATTATCTCGGGAACTTGGCTTTTGTTCTCAAACAGAAATTGAAGAAAGCTATAAAATAAGTATAGAGATATCTCAAAACTTATCCAATTTTATTAAATACTTAAGTACTAAAATCAAAGACTAATTTTATTCAGATTGGAATTTTTCAATCTTTAAATTTTTCAATCTTTAAATTAAAATAAATGAACATACTCGATAAAATTATAGTTGACAAAAAAAGAGAAGTCATTCTCAAAAAATCCATCATTCCCGTTTCGCAATTGGAAGCTTCCGTTTTCTTTGAAAAAAAGACTATTTCTTTGAGCGATAATTTAAGAAACAGCACATCAGGAATTATTGCTGAACATAAACGTCGTTCGCCTTCCAAAGCAGAAATAAATTATAGCTTTACGGTGGAAGAAGTAACCAAAGGATATGAAAATGCTGGTGCTTGTGGAATTTCAGTATTGACGGATGGAAAATATTTTGGTGGTTCGTTAGATGATTTACTTTTGGCAAGAGCCACAGTCAAGATTCCATTATTGAGAAAAGAATTCATTGTTGATGAATATCAAATCTTAGAAGCCAAAGCATATGGAGCTGATTTAATTTTGTTAATTGCTGCGGTTTTAACGAGAGACGAAATCAAATCATTATCTGAATTTGCTAAAAATTTAGGATTGGAAGTTTTATTGGAAGTTCACAATCAGGAAGAACTGGAAAAATCGATTATGCCAACATTAGATATGATTGGTGTGAACAATAGAAACTTAAAAACATTCGAGGTAAGTCTGGATTTCAGCAAACAATTAGCAGCTCAAATCCCAGATGACTTTGTAAAAGTTTCTGAAAGCGGCATTTCATCCGTTGAAGCGATTAATGAATTAAAGCCATACGGATATAAAGGATTTTTAATTGGAGAAAACTTTATGAAAACAGATAATGCAGGTAAAGCAGCAACGGAATTTATTTCAAAATTAAAAATTTAAAACTAGCCACGAATTTCACAAATTAACACGAATTCAATTGGTGAAAATTTGTAAAATTCGTGGCAAAAAACTGGATGAAAAAAGACACTGACAATCAAGATACTTCGACTCCCTTCCCTTCGGGGAGGGCTGGGGTGGGGATCAAAATCTGTGGCATGAAATATCCCGATAATATACTCGAAGTAGGTTCGCTCCTGCCCGATTATATGGGCTTTATATTCTGGGAGAAATCAGCTCGGTATTTTGAGGATAGTATTCCGGATTTACCAAAATCGATTAAAAAAGTGGGCGTTTTTGTAAATGCCACACAAAATGAAATTCTTGAAAAAATAGTAAAATACGATTTGCAAGCCGTTCAATTGCACGGACAGGAATCGGTAGAATTTTGTTTAGATTTGAAAAATAAAATGGATAATTCAATTGAAATCATAAA
This sequence comes from Flavobacterium cryoconiti, assembly GCF_048158645.1. Classification (NCBI taxonomy): domain Bacteria; kingdom Pseudomonadati; phylum Bacteroidota; class Flavobacteriia; order Flavobacteriales; family Flavobacteriaceae; genus Flavobacterium; species Flavobacterium cryoconiti. The sequence goes on from NZ_JBLNKW010000002.1 coordinate 201,023, forward strand.
AGTATTCTCTGTTGATGATTCTTTTGATTTTGATGTGCTGAAACCCTTTGAGGCCGTTTGTGATTATTTCCTTTTTGATACCAAAGGAAAATTACCCGGCGGAAACGGAACCACATTCGATTGGAAAGTATTAGAAAAATATCCTTCAAGCAAACCATTTTTCTTGAGTGGAGGAATCGGAATTAATGAAATGGACGCCGTAAATGAAATTTTAAAAACCAATTTACCCATTTACGCCATTGATGTAAACAGTAAATTTGAAATAGAACCCGGATTAAAAAACATACAATTATGTAGAGACGTTGCAATGCAACGTCTCTACCCAAAAAATAAAAAAAAATAAAATTATGTCATACAACGTCAACGAAAAAGGCTATTACGGAGAATTTGGAGGTGCCTTCATTCCTGAAATGTTATATCCAAATGTGGAAGAATTACGTCAAAATTATTTAAAAATAACAGCCGAACCAGAATTTCAGGCTGAATTTGATGCCTTGCTTAAAGATTATGTAGGTCGCCCTACGCCTCTTTATTTTGCAAAACGACTATCCGAACAATACAACACTAAAATCTACTTAAAAAGAGAAGATTTATGTCACACTGGTGCGCACAAAGTGAACAATACGATTGGACAAATTTTATTAGCCAAACGTTTGGGTAAAAAACGAATCATTGCAGAAACGGGCGCGGGTCAGCATGGCGTTGCAACAGCAACTGTTTGTGCGTTAATGGGACTGGAATGCATCGTTTATATGGGAGAAATCGACATCAAACGTCAGGCGCCAAATGTAGCTCGTATGAAAATGTTGGGTGCCGAAGTGCGTCCGGCGCTTTCGGGTTCAAGAACGTTAAAAGATGCCACTAACGAAGCAATTCGCGACTGGATTAACAATCCTGTAGACACATATTATATCATTGGATCTGTCGTGGGTCCACATCCTTATCCGGATATGGTGGCACGTTTCCAAAGTGTTATTTCTAAGGAAATCAAAGAACAATTATTAGAAAAAGAAGGCCGTGAAAATCCTGATTATGTGATTGCCTGTGTAGGCGGCGGTAGCAATGCTGCCGGAGCCTATTATCATTTTCTGGATAATGAAGACGTGAATATTATTGCGGTCGAAGCAGCGGGTTTAGGAGTCGATTCAGGCGAAAGTGCCGCTACATCGGCATTAGGGAAAGTAGGCGTTATTCACGGCAGTAAAACCCTGTTGATGCAAACTCCTGATGGTCAAATCACCGAGCCGTATTCCATTTCGGCAGGACTGGATTATCCGGGTGTAGGTCCTATGCACGCTAATTTATTCGCTACTGGCAGAGCACAATTCATCTCCATTACGGATGACCAAGCCATGCAATGGGGATTAAAACTATCTAAAATGGAAGGACTTATTCCTGCTATCGAAAGTGCGCATGCCTTTGCCGTTCTGGACGAAATGAAATTCAAGCCAGAGGACATCGTAGTCATCAATCTTTCCGGTCGCGGTGACAAAGATTTGAATACGTATATCGATTATTTTAAATTATAACAGAAGAATAATTTGGGCGTTACCCTCCCAAAAAAAGTCGGGTCGGGCTGTACACTATATCTTTTTTGTGGTAGAAAAAACCACAAAAAAGGATGCCGTTCCTATCCCTAACGCAAATAAATAACGAGAAAAAATAGTATTATGGAACATATATTCTCTTACGGAACATTACAGTCTAAAGAAATTCAAATACAGGTTTTTAACAAGCTATTGACTGGAACACTAGACCAACTCAAAGGCTATAAACTAAAAGATCTAAAAATAGAAGAAGAATTTGGAATGGCAGATTATTTTGTAGCAATACCAAGCGAAAATCCTTCGGATGAAATAAATGGTATTGTTTTTACTGTTTCCAGTGAAGATCTGACTAAAGCAGATCAATTCGAATCTAATGCGTATAAAAGAGTTCAAATAACATTGAAATCCGGAATAGTTGCATGGATTTATCTGCAAAATTAATAATTGTAAATATAAAAACATGCACCTACAAGGTTTTGAAAACCTATTAGGACAAAAAATAAAACAATGAACAGAATAAATCAAAAATTACAAGAAGACAAAAAGATACTTTCCATTTATTTCTCTGCGGGATATCCTAACTTAAATGATACCGTACAAATCATTCAGGATTTAGAAAAAAGCGGTATCGATATGATTGAAATCGGATTGCCGTTTAGCGATCCATTGGCCGATGGTCCTACGATTCAAGCTAGTTCCACTCAAGCGTTGCATAACGGAATGACAACTCAAGTTTTGTTTGACCAACTAAAAGACATTCGTAAATCAGTTTCTATTCCTTTAGTGATTATGGGCTATTTCAACCCAATGTTGCAATACGGTGTGGAGAACTTCTGCAAGAAATGTGCGGAGATTGGCATCGACGGATTAATTATTCCTGATCTTCCGGTTGATGTCTATGCCGATGAATACAAAGCTACTTTCGAAAAATACGGATTGAAGAATATATTCTTGATTACGCCACAAACTTCTGACGAGCGCATTCGTTTTATTGACAGCGTTTCTGATGGATTTATTTATATGGTAAGTTCGGCAAGTGTTACGGGTTCGCAATCTGGTTTTGGAAGCGTTCAAGAAGAGTATTTCAAACGCATTGCAGGAATGAATCTAAAAAATCCTCAAGTAATTGGCTTTGGAATCAACAATGCAGAAACCTTTAATCAAGCTACGCAATTTGCCAAAGGAGCAATTATAGGAAGTGCTTTCATTACGCATTTAACCGAAAACGGAACAGGAAAAATTTCAGAATTTGTAAAAGCGATTCGATAAACAACTTATTTTATATAATATCAAACGGCGTTTAAAATTGATTTAAACGCCGTTTTTTTATGCTCATATTTTATAAAACACTAAATTATTTGTAAGTAATTATTCATATATTAGCAAAAGAAAAAAATGACATTTGTCATACAAAGCACCAAAATTTGGGGTGATAGGTCTGATTTTGTCAGACATATATAAAAATTGGTGATAATGTTACACTAAATTGGAGAAAATAAGAACTAAATATGTCCAAAAATATTAAATACATATGTGAATGTTGTGGAGAAGAACACGAAGAATGGCCTTCTTTGGCGTATTCCTCACCTACTCACTATAATAATTTAACAGAAGAAGAAAAACAAACAATTGCAGAATTAACTTCTGACTTTTGTGTAATAAATTATGCTGACCAAACTGACAAATTTATTCGTTGTACTTTAACACAAAAAGTAATTGACCATTGTGAAAATTTGGAATATGGACTTTGGGTTTCATTAAGTGACAAAAGTTTTGAAGATTATTCAGAAAACTTTAATAATGAGAATCATGAAACAAAATATTTTGGTTGGTTAAGTAACTATCCGCCAGATTATGAAAACACAACAAATATTCCCACAACAATTTATACGAGAAAAGGAAATTCCAGAGCTGAAATAATTCCAAATAATGATTTTGAACATCAATTCGTAAAAGATTATCATAATGGAATTACAAAGGAAGAAGCAGAAAGAAGAATAAATCAAATGCTAAAATCCATTGAAAAATAATTGTCAAAAAACAAACGTGAAAATAAACTTTAAACTTTTAGCAATTATTTTAACTCTAGAAATTCTTTACTTTTATGTAATGCGTTTTGCTTTGATTCTCCATTTCTTTCTATATTTTGGTTCTGGAGCTGGTTCTGAAAGTCAAATTGCAATTACATCAGAAAAAATAGCAACCATTATCTTTATTCTACCGCCTATAATTTTTAATTTATATAAAATTTACAAATTAAAAAAAGAAAAAAAAATTAAAGACCTTAATAGTTATTTGGTTTCATTAATAATATATTGCATATTCATAACATATCAAATTAATAATGAATATATAAGTCTCTAAAAAACACTCCCCCCCTGCTAGCGCTAGCGTTCCGCTCGTGCCTATTACAAATTTATAGTTATTTTTGTTAGTGTTCACGAGCGGGACACTCGCGCTAGCAATAACAGCATAAACAACAAACACTTCTACTCAGCAACATATTCTTCTAAAAAATAAATACATTCCACAATACGGATTGTTCAAAATTTAAAGTATGTTTTGTACTTTTAAAGCCTATTCGTTAATCGAAAAAATTTAAATTACAAGAATGAATTATCACTTTAGAAAAGCGGAACTATCTGAAATAGCTCCAATATGGGAAATTTTACAACAAGCTATCCTACGAAGAAAAGAAGACGGGAGCAATCAATGGCAAGACGGTTATCCAAATCCAGAAGTCGTACAAAAAGATATTGAAAAAGGGGAAGGATTTGTTTTGGTTGATGGAGAAACTATCATCGGTTATAGTGCGGTACTAATCAATGACGAACCTGCCTATGAGAAAATTGAAGGAAAGTGGCTAACGAATGGTGATTTTGTAGTATTGCACCGAGTAGCCATTTCTGAAAAGTATTTGGGTAAAGGCTTGGCCAAAATGATTCTCAAATACATAGAAGATTTTGCGCTAAGCAATAACATCTACAGCATAAAAGCAGACACCAATTTTGACAACATCGCCATGATGAAAATTTTTGAAAGTTCGGGTTATACGTACTGTGGCGAAGTATATTTTAGAGGAAGTTCCAGAAAAGCATATGAAAAAGTCTTAGCTAAACAGGACTAATTGAGATTATAAAAAACTTGGGTTAAAATTAAAAAACCGCAAATTCGCAAATAAAAACAGCTAGCAACTGTTTCGATACTTTGCGAATTTGCGGTGAATTTTTTTAAAATAACTTATTTTAAACTGCAGCTTCTTCTTCTGGAGCTGTTTCAAATTCCATATGATCCACTATTTCCACTGCCGCTTCCGGTTTAGAACCTTTCAGCGCATTGAATCGTTCTAATTGTTCCAGTTCTCCTTCTTCCCCACTGAAATAAGGAAAAACATCCATAATAGGAGATTCCGAAATTGCTGGTATGGTATAGTCGCCCATAGTGCCTTTCATTACGCTGGTGGTGTTATCATACGCCTCTTTTACATCATTGGCTTGCACCAATAAATACATATTGGTTTTGCGTTCCTTACCGCTTTCTTCGTCATACGCCAATAAGGAAACTTTAGATCTAAACCAACGATCTGCATTTTCAAAAGGATGAATCTCAGCATAATTGGCTACTTTTATATTCGTGATTTTGAATTCTTCACTGATATACGCCGACATCTCTTCATTAATTCTGCTTTCTGCTTCTGTGTAGGATAACGCGTCTACCAAGTACGGTTCTGTCGTAATCTTTTGTCCGCCAGTTTCATCTGTTTTTCTATATTTTACTTTGCATTCATACCAAATTGTGCTCATCTCTTTTTTTTAAGGATGTCAAAGATAGATTTTAGAGGTAAAAAAAATCATCATTCCTAAAATAGATATTCACAATTTTGAAAGGAGTGCAATATTGATTTTTTTATTAAGTTCTCATTTCATTAAAATTTCTTTTTCGACGCATTTTTAACATAATACAATCAATTTTATTATGTTAAAATTATGTTAAAATAAAATTAAACAACTGTTTAAATTAAACACTTGTTTAATTTTGTTCAATATTTAAAATGTATGGGATCAAATACTGATTTTAACGAGAAACAAATCAAAATTCTTCAGGTGGCCGAAACGCTGTTTGCTGAAAAAGGTTTTGATGGTACCTCAATCAGAAACATCTCAAAAGAAGCAAAAATAAATATCGCAATGGTTTCCTATTATTTTGGATCCAAAGAGCGTTTATTGGAATCATTAATTTTATACAGAACTTCCGATTTAAAAACCCAATTAGATACATTAATGCAAGAAAAGCTCGAACCTATTGAGAAAATTAATAAGTTAATCGAGCTGTATATTAATAGAATCAATTGTAATAAAGGAATTTATAGAATATTACATTTTGAATTTGCCACAAACAAACGAGATTTGAATTTTCAATCCTTTACTGAATTAAAAAAAGGAAATCTAAAATCCCTTGAAGCTATAATCGAAGAAGGTCAATCAAAGGGCGTTTTTAGAAAAGACATTATCATTCCGCTGATAACTCCAACAATTCTTGGTACTTTTTTTCATTTTCACATGAACAAACCGTTCTTTGAAAATTTACTAAATTTGAAAACCGAAGACTTATATAATAATTACATAAAAACCAATTTGACAAAGCACATTCAACAAACTATAAAAGCCCTTCTAATATATGAAAGTTAGTCAATTAATGCTCTTTGGGATTTTCTTTATAGGAATTTCTTCAGTAGAAGCTCAAGAAAAAACGAGTCTTACTCTCGATGAAGCCATTCATATGGCTTGGTTAAAAAGTAATGAAATTAGTTTAGCCAATACCAAAGTGGCTACTAAAAAATACGAATTACAATCGGTAAAGAACAGTCAATATCCTGATTTAAAAGTTTCAGGACAATATCAAAGATTGGCAAAAGCTTCTATAAACCTAAAAGTAAATAAAAGTAGCAGCTCTGAGCCGATGCCAGTTGTAGATCAATTGATGATTGGTCAGGTAAATGCAAACGTACCGGTTTTTGCAGGTTTTAAAATTCAAAACAGTATAAAAGTTTCTGAGAATTTGTATCAGGCTGAAAATGCAACAGCTTCGCAAACAAAGGAAGAAATTGCAATGAAAGTAATCAATAGCTATGCTAATTTATACAAATCGCAGAAAACTATTGAACTGCTCAAAGAAAATCAAAAAAGTGCACAACAACGTGTCGTTGATTTTAGCGATTTGGAGAAAAATGGCGTAATTCCTAGAAATGATTTACTAAAATCACAATTACAAGTTTCAAAAATTCAATTGTCAATAGACGAAGAAAATAACAATTTGAATATTGTAAATTTTTATTTGGTTACACTTTTAAAATTACCGGTTGAAACTAAATTAGAAATTAGAGAAAGTGATTTTGCTAATTTTCAAATGGACAACATCCCAACTAATGATGAGCCCGCATTACAAAATCGTAAAGATTTAGAAGCGATTCGATTTCAGGAAAAAGCAAGCAAGGCTAATATCAAAATGGCAAAAAGCGCCTATTATCCGGCTATTTCCCTTATTGGCGGTTATACGGCATTAGACTTAAAAAATGTAGTGACAGTTCAAAACGCAATGAATTTTGGTGTTGGAATTTCTTATGACATCAGCTCTATCCTTAAAAACGGGACTATGGTAAAACTAGCCGAGAGCAGATCATTAGAAGTACAAAATTCGCAAGCCGTACTTACTGATTATATCAAAATGCAAGTTCAAAAAGCAATAGAAGACTACGAATTAGCATTAAAACAAAATGAAGTTTATGTTCAAGCTGTAGAACAATCTACAGAAAATTACAGAATCATAAAAGACAAGTACGACAACGGACTTTCGGATACTAATGATTTACTTGAAGCCGATGTAGAACAATTGGGATCAAAAATTAATAAAGCATTAGCTAAAGCAAATATTATACAGAAATACTACGAATTACTTTCTGTTACCGGACAATTATCACAATCTTTCAATCTTTCAAAAATATAATCAGCAATCACATGGAAAAGAAAAAAACAAATAAAAAATTTATTATTATCCTAGTGGCTTTGATCGTATTAGGCGGAACTTATGGAACTTATAAATACATGCACTCGTTATCACATGAGCAGACTGATGATGCTCAAATCGAGAAAAATATGAATCCAATTATCCCTAAAGTTTCTGGATATGTAGATAAAGTATACATTAAAGACAATGATTTTGTAAAAAAAGGCGATACACTTTTTACAATCGACAAGAGAGATTACCAATTAAAAATTGATGAAGCAAGTGCTGCGTTACTGGCTGCAGAAGGAAATTTTGAAGTTTCAAAAGCAGATATTGGAAGTGCTTTGGCAAACATTTCTGTTTCTGATGCTAATGTACAATCAGCAGGAGGAAATATCGAAACTGCAAAAATTAGATTAGGCAGAATCACCAGTGATTACAATCGTTATGAAAATTTATATAAAAATCATTCGATTACTAAACAACAATATGAGCAAGCTTTAGCAGCAAAACAAGAAGCGGAAAGTCAAATTCGTATTTTGCAACAACAAGAAAAAGCAAGTTCGTATCAAAAATCAGTTATTGTAGCTAAGTCAAAAGTTTCCGATAAACAAACTGAAGTGGCTGCTGCCAATATCAAAAGAGCAAAAGCGATGCTGGATGCTGCAAATCTGAATTTATCGTACACTGTAATAACTGCAGCTATAGATGGTCAGGTTTCAAAAATTGATATTCAACCGGGACAATTGGTTCAACCGGGACAATCCTTGTTTTATATTATCAATAATTCTAATGCTTGGGTAATTGCTAATTTCAAAGAAACACAATTGAACAAAATGATTATTGGACAAAAAGTAACTATCAAAGTAGATGCTTATCCCGATTATGATTTTGAAGGTACATTAACTTCATTTTCTCCTGCAACCGGCTCTCGTTTTTCTATACTACCTCCGGATAATGCTACTGGTAACTTTGTAAAAACCATTCAAAGATTACCTGTTAAAATCAGTTTGAACACCTCTAATGATGTTGAAAAAATAAAATTATTACGACCAGGAATGAATGTTGATGTTGACGTACATGTAAACTAAAATGGCACAAGCAAGAGTAGAAGATGATTTAGTAGAATATGGTTACAGGCGCGTTCTGATTACGATTACAGCAGTACTATGTGCACTGCTTGAAATTGTAGACACTACAATTGTCAATGTAGCATTAACGAACATGAGAGGTAGTCTTGGAGCAACATTAAATGATGTCGCTTGGGTTATTACTGCTTATGCTATCGCAAATGTTATTGTAATACCAATGACGAGCTGGCTTTCCCAACAATTTGGAAGACGAAATTACTTTGTGGTTTCTATTATTATTTTTACAGTTTCCTCCTTTTTGTGTGGTAATGCTAATAATATATGGGAACTTATCATTTTTCGGTTTATTCAAGGACTTGGTGGTGGTGCATTATTAGTTACAGCACAAACTATTATAACCGAGAGTTATCCTGTTGCAAAACGTGGAATGGCTCAGGCTATTTATGGAATGGGCGTAATTGTAGGACCTACTTTGGGCCCGCCATTAGGAGGTTATCTAGTTGATAATTTTTCTTGGCCTTATATATTTTACATCAATATTCCACTTGGTATTATTGCTACTATTCTAGCATTGAGCTTTGTAAGAAGCCCTAAATTTGGTGAAAAACTAAAAGCAAAACAGGTCGATTGGTTGGGAATTTTCCTTTTGACCGCTTTCATTGGTTCATTACAATTTGTTTTAGAACATGGGCAACAAGATGACTGGTTCAATGATAAAGTAATTATATTTTTGAGTGTTGTATCCGTTTTTGGCTTGATTTTGTTTATATGGAGAGAGTTAACCTATAAACATCCTATTGTAAACTTGAGCGTTTTAAAAGACGGAAATCTACGAATTGGAACCTTAATGTGTTTCATTTTAGGGTTTGGACTTTATGGTTCAACTCTAATCATCCCAATTTACACACAATCCATTTTAGGATGGACTGCTACTGATGCTGGTTTATTACTTATTCCTGGTTCCATCACCACCGCTATTATGATGCCAATTATTGGTAAATTAATTCAAAGAGGTGTTCCCCAAGGTTATATGGTGGGTATAGGATTTTTGATTTTCTTTTTCTTTACGCTGATGATGCACAATAGCATGACACCAAATACTGGAGTGGAACATCTTTATTGGGGCTTGATTTTAAGAGGAATCGGATTGGGATTGCTTTTTGTACCTATAACAACTTTATCGCTTTCAACCTTGAAAGGGAAAAATATTGGTGAAGGAGCTGCCTTTACCGGAATGATGCGACAATTGGGAGGTTCTTTTGGAATTGCCATTATTACTACTTTCATCACTAGATTCAGTCAAGAACATAGAGTAAATTTAGTTTCGCATTTAGACGGAAGCAGATTAGAAGTACAACAACGCGTAATGATGTTGCAGAAGGGTTTTATGTCAAAGGGATTTACCAGTAATGAATCTCTGAAAAAAGCATACCAAGTGATTGATTATTCAGTCATGAAACAAAGTACCGTTTTATCTTATATGGATATTTTTCTTTACCTCGGAATCATGTTTTTATGTTGTATTCCTATAATCTTTTTAATTAAAAAAGGAAAAAACAAAATTAATCCTGCAGATGCGATGCATTAGATTTTTGATTGCAGATTAACGATTTTAGATTTTAGATTTCGTGTTGATAAATACGAGATATCTACTTTAAGAGGTTTAAAACTTCTGCAATCAAAAATCGTTAATCAACAATCTGAAATCATTTTATCGAGTGAAAACCAAATGATTTCCTTTTGATAAATTAGCATCAAATTGATAGCCTTCATAATTGAATCCTTTTAAATCATCAATTGTTTTTGCATTGGTATCAATGATATAACGCACCATCATTCCTCTCGCTTTCTTGGCAAAGAAACTGATAATTTTAAGTTTTCCATTTTTATAATCTTTGAATTCTGGTGTGATTACAGGAACTTTTAACGCTTTGACATCAATCACTGAAAAGTATTCGGTACTGGCTAAATTGATAAACAATTCACCTTTTTTAAGCTCTTTATTCAATGCTTTTGTAACCGTTGCTTTCCAAAATTCATATAAATTTTTGCTTTCGCCAATGGGTAATTTTGTTCCCATTTCCAATCGATAGGCTTGCATTAAATCCAATGGTTTCAATAAGCCATACAAACCAGATAATATTCTCAAACTATCTTGCAACGTTTCTAATTTTTCTATTGGAATCGAATAGGCATCTAATCCGGTATATACATCTCCGTCAAAAGTAAAAACTGCAGGACGTGCATTTCCAGTTGTAAAAGGTGTTTTCCATTCTTGGTTGCGTTTCCAGTTTAAATCAGCGAGTTTATCCGAAATACTCATTAAATCGGACAACTGGGCAGGTTTTTTTTCTTTTAAAACTTTATGAACTTGTCTCGATTCTTTTAAAAAATGGGGTTCCGTGTGAAGCGGAGTAGGTAACTCTTTTTCAAAATTTAAGGATTTTGCAGGCGATATAACAATTTTCATATACTATACTCTTTCAAGTTCTTTTATTAATTGTTTCAAAAGTACAAATTGAAAACAACAAAGTTAGAATCTATGAATTGATTTCTTGAATAGTATAATAGAAAATGAAAATTGTTACCAAAATTATTTGTTATTTTTGAGTTTTAAAAGAACCTAAAAGACCATTTACTATTATGAATCCAATAGAAATTAGAAAAGCCACACTATCTGATCTTGAAGCAATACAAAAGATAAGCACCCAAACTTTTATAGAAACTTTTGCCGCTGTAAACACTCCTGAAAATATTGCTAATTATGTAAAAGATAGTTTTAATTCACAACAATTAACTGCTGAATTAAACAATGTGAATTCCCAGTTTTATCTGGCTACTTCTGACAACGAAATCCTTGGTTATTTGAAAATAAATTTTGGCGATGCCCAAACTGAAATGATAAATAAAAATGCTTTGGAAGTGCATCGAATTTATGTTTCACAAGCTTTTCACGGAAAAAATGTAGGCCAATTATTGATTGATGAAGTAAAAAAAATGGCATTACAAACTGGTGTAGATTACATTTGGCTTGGTGTCTGGGAAGAAAATCACAGAGCGCTTAGATTCTATACTAAAAATGGGTTTGTTGAATTTGACAAACATGTTTTCACATTAGGAAATGAACAACAAACCGACTTATTGATGCAATTTGTAATAAATAAAGAATAGTAATGAGCCGTAACTTCAATTTTAGTTCTTCTAAAATTTAAAAAAAATCAAACTGATTTGAATTATACTGAAAGTGGCAGTATATAAAAGCTGTAAAACTTGTGTTTAAAAAAGTATACGTTTATTTTTGCTAATGCAGCTTAGCACATCAAATTACATATTTTAAAATGCTTAAAAACACACATTGGGATATTCTGTTATCCAATCAGGTAAACAAAAAAGACTTTATTGAAACCTTGATTTCAGGAGAAGCCAAGGGAGAATTAACTGTTTTTAATGAACTGAAGGGAATGCTTTTTTCTGATATTGCTATTGAAAAATTCATCGAAAAAGAATACCAATACGATACTGTTGAAGCGGCTCCAGAATCAAACCGAAAATTACGCACTTTTTCATCTGGCGAACAAAAAAAGGAGTTTTTACGCTATTGCATCAATCAAAATCCGGATTATATCATTTTTGACAATCCCTTTGATCATTTAGACCAATCCTCACGAGTGACTTTACTCGATTCACTCGAAAAATTATCAGCTTCGGTTCGCATCATTCAACTGGTCAATCGTACTGCTGATTTACTTCCTTTTATTCGAAACAAAGCCCAGATAATTGATAATTCTTTTGTTTTAAACAACATTAACACCACTGAAGCCTATCTAAAAAAAGACACACCTACTTTAATTCCAAAACCTTTAGAATCTTTTGATTACAAAGAAAGTATCCTGATAAAAATGAATGGGGTTTCCGTAAGCTATGACGAAAGAAAAATTGTAGACACTATTTCATGGACCATCAAACAAGGCGAATTTTGGCAACTTATTGGTCCAAACGGTTCTGGAAAAAGTACGCTCTTATCCATGATTACAGGAGATAATCCAAAAGGATACGGACAAGAATTATACCTTTTTGGAAGAAAAAAAGGAAGTGGCGAAAGTATATGGGAAATTAAGAAACAAATTGGTATTTTCTCCACGGCAATGACGAATCTATTCAAAAAGAATCATAGTTTAGAGCAAATGATTCTATCTGGATTTTTTGATTCTATCGGATTATATACTGAACCAACTACATTACAAAAACAAATTGTAGCCCAATGGCTTGAAGTAATACAGATGGGCCATCTAAAAAAGAAAACGTTCCATCAACTTTCTATTGGTCAACAAAGAGTAGCAATGATTGTTCGTGCAGTTCTCAAACACCCGCCATTAGTCATTCTAGACGAACCTGTGGAGGGTTTAGATGATGAAAATGTAGCCTTGGTAATACAACTCATCAATGTATTAATGCAAGAAACTAAAATGACTATCATATATGTTTCCCATCGAATAGAACCGATGCTCGCCCCTACTTCTGTTTTTGAATTAATCCCAACGGCAACAGGATCTATTGGTAAAATAAAATTTCATTCGGAACCAAATTAAAACAGCAAATACTAATTTTCACACTAATTGATTTTTCTTTAATTTAATGATAAAATCGTATGAGTAAATCTACTGATACTAACAGCATTGCTATTGACAAATACTTGGAATCACTTCCGAATGAGCAGAGAATTGTACTTAAAAAACTAAGACAAACCATAAAAGAAATTGTTCCCGAAGCCCAAGAAGTAATTAGTTACCAAATGCCTGCTTATAAATACCACGGAATGTTAGTGGGTTTTGCAGCTTTTAAAAATCATTGCAGTTTTTTTCCTTGGAACTCAAAAACAGTTGAACAATTCAAAGAAGAATTAAAAGATTTTAGTGTATCAAAAGGAACCATACGTTTTACACCAGAAAAACCAATTCCTGATGCACTTTTAAAAAAAATTATTGAAGCAAGAATGAATGACAATTTAAGCAAATCCAAAAAACCTTAGTCAATCGCTATTTTATAGGTTGGATCTTCCAGAATATTGACGTCTATAATCTTATCTGCATTTTTTAGCAATGTTCTACAATCAGCGCTTAAATGTTGCAAATGAACTGTTTTATTGAGTTTAGCATACCGTTCAGTGATTTTATTTACGGCATCAATTGCACTCATATCCGTAATTTTGCTTTCTCTAAAATCAATGATTATTTCTTTTGGATCATTTGAAACATCAAATTTTTCAGCAAATGCCGTTGTTGATCCAAAAAATAAAGGCCCATATATTTCATAATGCTTCACCCCTTTTTCGTCAATATATTTTTTGGCACGAATTCTTTTGGCACTTTCCCAAGCAAAAACCAAGGCAGAAATAATGACTCCGATTAAAACGGCCAAAGCCAAATTGTGCAGCAAAATGGTAATTAATGCGACTACCACGCCAACAAAAATATCGTGTTTGGGCATTTTATTGATGATGCGGAAACTAGCCCATTCAAACGTTCCAATAGCTACCATAATCATAACGCCAACCAAAGCTGCTATAGGTAATTGCTCAATTATTGGAGCTCCAAATAAAATAATCATCAGTATTGTCAACGCAGCAATGATACCTGATAAACGGGCTCTGGAGCCTGCCGAAAGGTTCACCAACGTTTGTGCAATCATAGGACAACCACCCATTCCGAAGAAAAAACCATTTAAAATATTGGCACTTCCTTGTGCAATGCATTCTCTATTTCCGTTCCCTTTTGTTTCCGTGATTTCATCGACTAAATTCAAAGTCAATAAACCTTCGGTTAATCCAACGGAAGCCATAATTAAAGCATACGGAAATATAATTTGCAAAGTTGCTAAATTCACTGGGATTTTCGGAATGTGAAAGGGTGGAAAACCACCGCTTACTGAAGCAATATCTTTGACTGTTTTGGTTTCGATAGCAAAGAAAAAAACCAAAGAAAAAACAACTATAATCGCTACTAATGAAGCAGGAACAGCTTTAGTAACTTTAGGGAAAAACAGTACAATTGCAATTGTCAAAGCAACCAAACCCAGCATAATAAACATGGGACTACCAGAAAGCCACTCACTTTGCCCATTGACAATAGTTTTAAATTGTTCCATTTGTGACATAAAAATGACTATCGCCAATCCATTGACAAAACCAAACATTACTGGTTGTGGTACCAAACGGATAAATTTACCGAGTTTAAAAATACCAACAAAAATTTGCAAAATCCCAGCCAAGGCAACTGCTGCAAAAACATATTCTAAGCCATTTGATTTCATCAGAGCAATTAAAACAATCACCGTTGCACCTGCTCCTCCGGAAACCATTCCAGGTCTTCCACCAAATATCGCAGTAATCAAACCCATAATAAAAGCGGCATATAAACCGGTCAAAGGCGGAAAACCTGCCAGTATAGCAAAAGAAAGTGACTCAGGAATCATGGTCATAGCGACTGTTAATCCTGCTAAAATTTCTGTTTTATAATTGACTTTTTGCGTGAAATCGAAAAAATTAAAATACTGTTTCATCTTTTTTATGTAGCTATTTGAAAAACAACAACGCTTCGAAAGAGTAGAAAATTCGAAAAGAAGTCAATAAAACAATACGCAATTGGAAAAATTAAGATTTAAAAATAATAGAAAAAGAGGCAATAATTCCCTTTTTAATAAGAGCAGTAAAAGTAAAACTTTTTAGGCGTTGCACAAAACAGAAAATGGAATTGCTTAAATTTGGCAAAAAAACACCTAAAACCTGTTTTTATTTCGATAAAAAATTACACTATGAAATTATTTTTTACTTTTCTTTTTTCAATACTATTGAATGTTGGTTACGCACAATCAACCAATGAATATTTAGAAAAAATTAGAAATAATGAAGCTGAATTAACCGCTTTCTTTTCTCAAATGCCAAAAGGAGGCGATTTACACCACCACTACTCCGGATCGATTTATGCGGAACCTTTATTGGAACATGCTATTTCCGAAGATTTTTATCTGAATACTGAAACCATGCAAGTACAGAAAGAAAAACCGTCTACTGGAAACTGGGAACAATTTTCAACGTTAAAAAACCGTGGAGAATTAGATGTATTCAAGCAAAAAATTATGCAAAAATGGTCTGTAAAAGATTACAATCATGTGGATTATCCTTCGGACAAGTTGTTTTTTGAATCGTTTATGAAGTTTGAACCAGCAATCAGAGGTAATTTTGGACAAGGAATATTGGAACTAAAAAACAGAGCCATTACTGAGAATGTCAGTTATATTGAAACACAATTATCTACGATTCCTTGTGCTATGAACACGGATAATTTGACACAATTCAATACTCGATTGCGACAATTGGCAAAAGTAAAAGATGAAAAAGCAATTATAAAATCACTGGATTCTGTTTACAATGCATTATTACAAAAGGATGCTACATCTTACGCCACTGATTTCAATACAAATTTTATAGCCAAACTTCACAATGACCTTAAAATTGATGATGCCCGTTTCACGATGCGCTATCAAAATTTTGTATTGCGTTTCATGGAACCTGTAGATTTATTTAAAAATCTGGTAATTGCATTTATTTCGGCTGATAGCAGTCCACTTATGGCGGGCGTAAACATTGTTTCTCCTGAAGATGGCGAAACATCCATGAAAGATTATTGGTTGCACATGGTCATGTTCAAATATTGCCATTCCCGTTATCCAAATGTAAAATACACGCTCCATGCCGGTGAACTTACGCTGGGATTAGTGCAACCGGAAGACTTGACTTGGCATATTAATGCTGCAGTAAATATTGCTGGAGCAAATCGTATTGGTCATGGTGTGGACATGGCATATGAGCAAAATTCATATGATTTATTACGCTATATGGCTAAAAAAACAATTCCAATCGAAATAAATTTAGTCAGTAATGAGTTCATTTTAAAAGTAAAAGAAAACCGCCATCCGTTGACATTGTACAAAGAATTTGGCGTTCCTATTGTCATCAGTACAGATGATGCTGGAATATTAAGAACCAATATGACTGAGCAATATGTACTATTAGCCAAAAGATACAAAGATATAACTTACGCTGACATTAAACAGTTTGTTTACAATAGCATCAATTATAGTTTTATAAAAGATATTTCCGTAAAAAAACAATTGCTTAAAAATCTCGACTCTCGATTCAAAACTTTCGAAGCAAATTATCCTCTAAAAAAATAACCATTCGAACACGTTGAAAATATTTTTTAAAATAAATTAATATAAAAGTCCCATTTGGGGCTTTTTTATTGCAGTTAAACGGTTTTTCAAAAATAATAAAACTTCTAATTTTTAATTTTAATATATTTGACACTACCTACTTAATTATTAAATCGTTACGCCCTTAAAAATCATTTATACATTAGCATTTCTTGATTTAAATTGTTTATTAACAGGATAAATTATTGCACATGAATAAATCTTTAATTTGGTATTTAAGGAGACACCCTCTACTATATAAAATCCGATTTAGATTGCTATCTAAAAACGCATCTAAGAATCGGATTGAAAGTTTTTGTTACAATCACATCAATAAAACTGCCGATATTCCTCAAATCTATTTTGAGTTAAACCCATTCATTTTTGAAAAAACTAAAGTCGCATTAAGTGATCTTGACAAGGCAAAACAAATAGCTATTTGGCTCAGAAATAATTGCAAAGGCGGGCCGGGATTGGGAAAATCATCCACATTGGTATTAAAAAAAATGATTGGCGGCGAAGGAGGTGTTTGCAGTGATTTTTCGCAAGTATTCAATAATTTTTGTGTCATAAATGATTTAAAAGTTAAAGAATGGGGATTGAAAATACAGTCAAATGATCCCTGCATCAAAGGTGGACATGCTTTTAATGAAATTTATTCCAAAGAATTTCAAAAATGGATCTTAATAGATGTCGCTAAATCAATACTTTTTCATCCTATAAATCCAACAGTTCCATTGTCAGTTTTTGATTTGATCCAATCAAAAAAGGAAAACAAGGAAATCTATTTTTCGAGTTTTAACGAAAAAAATACGATGGACAGTAAAAGAATAACTGCCTTATATTTAACTTCAAATTCTTCGCCTTTTGTAATCACCAATTATTGCAACAAAACGTATGACTCTTGTTTAGACACATTAAAATTTCTTCCGGAGTCCTTTATTCATGGATTACTGTTCCTAATTGGGAAAAGTTATGTTTTTGAGTTTCCAAAATATAAATAGATTTCCAAAACATAAATTTGGCTATATTTGAGAAATGAATACTGATGTTTGTCAGACATAGCAGCCCAATTTAGTGTGAATAAGTCAGATGCTATCATACATATATACAAGTTGTGCGCAACCTTAACCAAAACGAAACTTAAAAACAGAAATTTATATGACAAAAGCAGTAGAAGCAGTGATGACAGCAAAAGATTATTTTGAGATTGTATTTTGGATTGTTAGTTTATTGATATTATGCGTAACGGCTTTAGCGGTTTATTTTGCTCCTTTAAAAGCCGTGGAAATAGGAAGGAAACTAAACGATGAACAAAACCAACAGAAAGTAAAAAGCGATTTATTCTTGACTCTTTTTTCTTTACGAGGTAGCCCAGTGGCACACACTTTTGTAAACGCTTTAAATCAGATTGACATTGTATTTCAAGATCAGCCAAAAGTTTTAATAGCATGGGGAAAGTATTATGACTCACTACACCAAAAAAATCTATCCAACCAGGATGAAACTTGGAGTTTACTTCGTACTGAATTACTTTCTGAAATGGCTCATTCTCTTGGTTATGAAAAACTGAAACAGGCTGACATTCTGAAAAATTATTATCCCGAAGGTCACTTAAATCAAAGCAGGGAAGATATTGAATATAATCAGGCTTCAAAACGTTTTTTTGAGACAGGGAGCGATTTGCATGAAATATTGATTGAAAACGCAAATCGGAATCTAATAAACCAGACGCAATAAATATTAAAATCAGACTCAAGAACAATTGGGAGGACTTGTTGGCGTAAAAAAAGTACAAATTTCTAAACTGGAAAACAGTACTAATAGTGCAACAATAGAGTCAACCCACAAAAAAAGCCCCAAATCTGGGGCTTTTCGTATTTTTAGTTTTCTTCTTCTTCCGTGCTATGGGATTTTGAATAGCCTCTCCATTTTTCAATACAATCCTGAAAATCCTGCGGGAGTTCCGTATCAAAACGCATCATCTCTCCAGTGGTAGGATGAACAAAGCCCAAAGTTTTGGCATGTAAAGCCTGTCTTGGTAACGCTTTGAAACAGTTTTCTATAAATTGCTTGTATTTGGTGAACGTAGTTCCTTTTAGAATCAAATGACCGCCATAACGCTCGTCATTAAAAAGTGGATGTCCTATGTGTTTTAAATGCGCTCTAATTTGGTGTGTTCTTCCTGTTTCCAGTTGGCACGAAATCAACGTTACGTAACCAAAACGCTCCAACACTTTATAATGTGTCACAGCAGGTTTCCCTATTTCTGGATCAGCAAAAACCGCCATTTGCATGCGATCTTTCAGGTGACGCGCTAAGTTTCCTTCAATTGTCCCTTGCTCTTCAACCACATTTCCCCAAACTAAAGCTATATATTCTCTTTCAGAAGTTTTGGCTTCAAATTGTTTGGCAAGATGTGTCATAGCCGCTTCGGTTTTGGCAATAACCAATAAACCTGAAGTGTCTTTGTCAATTCTATGCACTAATCCTGGACGTTCGCTGCTGTTCATTGGCAAATTATCAAAATGATACGCCAAAGCATGCACCAAAGTTCCCGTGTAATTCCCATGACCGGGATGCACCACCATTCCTGGCAATTTGTTTATCAATAACAACGCATCATCTTCATAAACAATATCAAGCGGAATATTCTCCGCAATAATATGGTTTTCATAAGGCGGATGCGTAAGCATAACGCGAACCACATCATTGGCTTTCACTTTGTAATTCGACTTCACTGTGGCGTCGTTTACAAAAATATTCCCTTCGGTTGCAGCGGTTTGTATTTTATTCCGAGTTGCATTTTGAATTAACCCCATCAGATATTTATCAATTCGCAAAGGCGCTTGCCCTTTAGGAACTTCAAATCTGAAATGTTCAAATAACTCTTCTTCTAAATCTATTGTATCTATATTATTGTTCATTTGCTGGTGTTGCTGCTTCTGGTGTCGCTAAACTATCTACTACTGTGCTCTCATCTACATAACTGGCTTTTCCGTCTCCCAGAACCAAATCAATTTTGGATGATTTCAATACTCTGTCCCCTACTTTCAGGTTTCTTCCTTTGTAACGCATTTCCAGAACCATATCTTTTCCAAGATTAGGAATATAAGTAACAGTTCCTTCCTCAAGTCCTAAAGCTTTCAATGTAGGCACCGCTTCACGATATGTTTTTTCAATTAAATCAGGAATTTTTACGGATGAAAACCCCGAAGCATTAATTTTAATATATACTTTTCTGCCTACTTTTACTTTCGTACCAGGCAATGGATCTTGCTCCACCACACTAAATTTTGGGTAATCCCCTCTAAAATCCACACTGTCCAAAAGCACATAATCTAAATCCAACTCATCCAGTTTATCTTCCACCTGTTCCTCTGTCAGCTTGCGCAAGTCCGGTACTGAAATTTCATGACCATGGTCTGTTGTAAAGGTCAACCAATGCATAAATAAATAGCCCAAAACGGCAATAATGGCAAGAGCAGATACTACTTGTAGAAAAAAGACACGGCTAGTAAGATACTTACGTAAACTCATAAATTTATTTTTATATGTCGCAAAGATAAAGCTATTTCGTTTCAAAAAAAATGATAATTTTGTTTAATCGTTTTTAGGATTAATCCTGATGAATTTCAGGAGCTATTTCCCGCTATACGTTGCAATCTTTTTATTTTTAAATAAAAAATAAAAAGGATTTCCACTGCTATCGGGGCTAGAGATTAGTACTAAAAACAACTTTATTAATTTGAACAACTAAGACCAAAAATAGGATAAAATGAAAAACATTGCCATCATCATGGGCGGATATTCCAGCGAGTATAAAATCTCACTTATCAGCGGAAACGTCGTATATCAATTTCTTGATAAAACTAAATACAACGGATTCCGAATCCATATTTTCAAAGAAAAATGGGTTTATGTTGATGCCAATGATGCCGAATTCCCTATCGATAAAAATGATTTTTCAGTAACTGTAAACGGAACTAAAATCACTTTCGATTGTGTTTTCAATGCCATCCACGGAACTCCGGGCGAAGATGGATTAATGCAAGCCTATTTCGAATTATTGCAAATTCCACAAACATCTTGTGATTATTACCAAGCAGCATTAACGTTCAACAAACGTGATTTATTGTCGGTTTTAAAACCATACGGAATAAAAACGGCCATTTCCTATTACTTAAACAAAGGGGATATTATCAATACCGAAGAAATTGTAACTAAAGTAGGATTGCCTTGTTTTGTAAAACCCAATAAAGCCGGATCCAGTTTTGGAATTTCCAAAGTAAAAACTACCGCCGAATTGCCAATCGCAATCGAAATGGCATACAAAGAAGATAACGAAATCATTATAGAAAGTTTCCTTGACGGAACCGAAGTTTCTGTAGGAGTCATCAATTACAAAGGAAAAGTAATTGTTTTACCAATAACTGAAATCGTTTCTGACAACGATTTCTTCGATTATGAAGCCAAATATTTGGGTAAATCCCAAGAAATTACGCCGGCAAGAATCTCAGATGAAATGACTCAAAAAGTAAACGAAATAGCAAAGCGTGCTTACGAAGTCCTAAAAATGAAAGGCTTCTCGCGAAGCGAATTTATTATTGTAAACGGAGAGCCACATATGCTGGAAATGAACACGATTCCAGGTCTAACCACCGAAAGTTTGATTCCGCAACAAGCCAAAGCAGCCGGAATTTCATTGGAAGATTTGTTTACCAATGCAATAGAATTGGCTTTAGTTTAAAAATAAAAAAATGAGAAAAGCTATATTCCCAGGTTCATTCGATCCCATCACATTAGGTCATGAAGACATCATCAAAAGAAGTATTTCGTTATTTGATGAAATCGTAATTGCCATTGGTGTCAATGCTGAAAAAAAATACATGTTTACACTCGAAGAAAGAAAACGATTTATCGAAGAAACATTCAAGAACGAACCTAAAGTTTCGGTGATTACCTATGAAGGTTTAACGATTGATTTGTGCCATAAAATAAAAGCCGATTTTATCCTTCGTGGTTTGCGCAATCCCGCTGATTTCGAATTTGAAAAAGCCATCGCACACACGAACAGACGCTTGTCTAAAATAGAAACCGTATTTTTATTGACTGCTGCTCGTACTTCGTACATCAGTTCCAGTATTGTGAGAGATGTAATCCGCAATGGAGGTCAATATGAAATGCTTGTTCCTGATGCAGTTCGAGTTAAATAGCTAGGTACTGAAGTAAAAAATATAAATTTGTAAAAAGCGCTATTTAGCCTTATTTTCGCCAAAAATAAAAGCCATTAGACATGAGTATAGAAAGAGAATTAAATAAACGCAGCGGATCTAAATGTGAACTTTGTGGTGCAACTGAAAACTTAAAAGTATATCAAGTGTTGCCTACCAAAAAAGGTGGAGTTGATGAAAGTATTTTAGCGTGTAACACCTGTATTGATCAAATTGAAAATCCAGATAATGTAGATTTAAACCATTGGAGATGTTTAAATGATAGCATGTGGAGTGAGCATACTCCAGTACAAGTTGTAGCATGGAGAATGTTAAGTCGTCTTCGTTCGGCAGGTTGGCCTCAAGAATTATTGGACCAAATGTATTTAGACGAGGATACTTTAGTTTGGGCTCAAGCAACAGGAGAAGGTGAAGATGATGAAAATAAAGTGATTCACCGTGATAGCAACGGAGTAATCTTGGAACATGGCGATTCAGTTGTTTTAATCAAAGATTTAAAAGTAAAAGGTTCAAGCATGGTGGCTAAACAAGGAACTGCAGTTCGTAACATTAGACTGGACCATGAAAATGCGGAATATATAGAAGGAAAAGTTGATGGTCAACAGATTGTAATTATTACACAGTACGTGAAGAAAATATAGTCATTAGTTTGAAGTTTGCATAAAAAAACGTCTTGATAATCAAGACGTTTTTTTATACATTTAGAGTGAGAGATGCTTAACACTCTTAATCTGAAATCTGAAATCTGAAACTACTCCTCTTCTTTCTTAATCACTTTTCGGGCTACTTCAATTTTAAATTTCTTGCCTTTCATTTTTTCGTCTTTAATGGCGTGCAATAAATCTTTTACTTTATTGAATTTCACTGCCGCAAAAGAGATAAAATCTTTAACTTCGATTAATCCTAAATCCCCTTTTTCTAATTTTCCTTTTTGAGAAAAGAAACCTACGATATCAATTTTATTCAATTTATTTTTCTTCCCACCGCTGATGTATATGGTCTGAAATTCTGGTGGTTTTGGCAATGAAGTCGAATTTTCAACCTTCAAAACTTTCATACCATAATCGATATAATCCATTTTTTTCTCACTTTCGTGAGCAATGATATACGCTGTTCCAGAAGCCAACATACGTGCTGTACGACCGTTTCTGTGGGTGAATTCGTCTTCTTTTGAAGGCAAATGATAATGAATTACGTGATTCATTTCGGGAATATCAAGTCCACGAGCGGCCAAATCAGTTGTGATAAGATAACTCACACTTCCGTTTCTAAACTGGATTAAAGCGCGCTCTCTTTCATCCTGATCCATTCCGCCATGATAATACGTGGCATAAATTCCTTTTTCGTTCAACGTGTCGCTAAGGCGTTCTGCAGCATCACGATGGTTACAAAAAACAATTGCTGATTGCGATTTCAACGAACAAATCAGATTAAACAAACTTCCTATTTTGTCTTTCTCTTTAGAAATGACCATTTTCATGGAAAGATTCGTTTCTTCTACGTTTTCTGGAATGAAATCCAAAATTGTTGGGTTTACCACTCTTGTATATCTTGGAATCTCAATATCGGAAGTTGCCGAAACTAAAACACGTTTGTTCAGTTTAGTTAATTTTCCAATAATAAATGACATTTGCTCATGGAAACCCAATTGTAACGATTTATCAAATTCATCCAAAATCAACGTTTGGATTTTATCCAATCGAAAAGTTCCTCTGTCGATATGATCTGCAATTCTTCCGGGAGTTCCTATTAAAACTGCTGGTGGATTACTTAAATTCTTAATTTCAGTATCAATGGAATGTCCGCCGTAGCATACATTTACTTTATAATCAGTTCCCATTTTTTTCCAAACTTGTTCAATTTGCAACCCTAATTCACGAGATGGAACCAGAATTAAACATTGAACGGATTGAATTTCGGGTTGTAACATTTCTAAAACAGGCAACAAAAAAGCTAGGGTTTTCCCAGAACCTGTTGGAGAAAGCAATAAAACATTATTATCATTCAGGATAGCATCTTGTGCTACTTCCTGCATTTCATTCAGGCTTTCGATGCCTAAATTCAAAAGTATATTGTTGGAATGGTGTTTCTTATTCATTTTGCAAAGGTAATTAAAAAATGAAGGGACAGTTCGCGAACTGTCCGTACTAAAGTGAAAAATATTCAGTTTTTAGTATTCAGTTGTCAGTGAACAGTTTGGTAAAAGTGACTTCCAGAGTTTCAGAAGCGGTTTTATGATAGTAATTTGATAAAGAAGTAAAACGAAAAAACATAATTTATAACATAAAGTACTTTGTAGATTACAGCTACAAAATGATTCCGAAGCGTCGGGACTGTAAACTGTCATCTGAACACTGCTCTCGCGTGAAGGATAGCAGCTAAGCACCAAGTGCTGCGGATAGCCTGACAGCAGTAAAAAAAGGGGCTAATCAACATTATATGATTAGCCCCTTTTTTTACTGGTGGCACGCCCAAAATAACATTAATTTATGAATGAAGACTTTTTTCTTCTTCAAACAATAACTTAATGTTCTCGTAGGAATTTTTTAATGCTTCCTTAATTTGTTCCGGATTCATCCAAGCCACTTTTTCGATTCCTTCTTCTAATTGTCCTTGAGGAGTACCTTCAAAATCAGATTGCATTTCGAACCAATGTGTGATTTTCAGTTTATATTTTCCATTTCTTTTAAAAACGTGGTAGGTTTTTTGAAGTTTGTGAGATATTGTTAGACCATTTACGCCAGTCTCCTCCTCTACTTCTCGCATGGCTGTGGCTTCAATTTCTTCTCCTTTTTCGATTCCGCCTTTAGGTAAATCCCATTTTCCGTTTCTGAAAATGAATAAAACTTCCCCTTTTTTATTGTATACTAAGCCTCCTCCCGCTTTGTTTACAGGGATTTTTGCTTTCAAAGTCTTCATAATCTCCTTTTCATCAGGGTGATATAAGTAGGCTTTTTGAATTTTATTTTGAAATATTTTTACTATAAGTTGCTCTATGTCAATACTTTCTAATAAAAAAAGTTGAAAATCAGTCTCCTTAGAGATGTGATTTGTCAAAAAAAGTGGTTTGTCGTTAACAAAAACTTTATACATTTGTACTATGATTTTTAATAAAGATACAGCCGAAAAAACAGCCGAATTGCTTTTGCAAATAAATGCAATTAAATTGAATCCAGGAAATCCTTTTACATGGGCTTCCGGATGGAAATCTCCTATTTACTGTGATAACCGATTAATACTCTCATTTCCAGCCATAAGAAATTATGTTCGGGATGAGTTTGCCAAAAATATTGAAAAACAATTTGGCAAACCTGATGTTATTGCCGGAGTTGCCACAGGAGCAATAGGAATTGGAATGCTCGTTGCAGAGAGTTTAGGGCTACCATTTGTGTATGTTCGCCCAGAAGCAAAAAAACACGGAAGATTAAACCAAGTGGAAGGTTTTTTACAAAAAGGACAAAATGTAGTCGTTGTAGAAGACTTGATCAGTACTGGAAACAGTAGTTTACTTGCCGTTGAAGCTTTGCGTGCAGCAGGAGCTAACATAAAAGGAATGGCAGCCATATTTACCTATGGTTTTGATGTTGCTGACCAGAATTTCAAAGATGCAAATATTGATTTGTTTACCCTTAGTAATTATACGAATTTATTGAATTTGGCTGTAGCCAAAAAATACATTACCGAGGAAGAAGAGCAAACCTTGAGAGAGTGGAACGTGAGTCCGTCAACTTGGAATATTGAAGTTTAAAAAATTTAAAAACACAATCCGCTAAACTATGAACTTACAAAGTCCAAAAGTTACTGTTCCTAAATCAGCTCAAGAATTATTTGATCTATTGAGTGATGTGAAAAATTTCGAAAAATTAATGCCGGAAACTATTGCTAAATTTGAAGTTATCGGTGATGATGCATTCCTATTTGGATTGAAAGGGATGCCGGAAATAAAATTGAAAATGAAAGAAAAAGTAGCACCAAACAAAATTGTTTTGGGTGCTGCAAGTGATAAACTTCCATTTACTTTAATCGCAAATATTGATTCAGTTGCTGACAATTCAAGTGATGTACAACTTGATTTTGAAGGGGATTTTAATCCTATGATGGCCATGATGATAAAAGGCCCTATTGGAAAATTTATCGAAACATTGGCCACTAACATGACAAAATTATAAAAAACTATTTTTTTTTAAATAAATCAAGAACCTTTTAGTGCAAACTGAAAGGTTCTTTTGTTTAATACTTTGAAGGCTATTCTTTTATACTTCAAAAATTAATACAGCATTTGAATTTCCTTGATATCAAATTCAGAAATGCTATCATCTTCCAGAAGAACCTGAAGTTTTCCAACCGGAGAAACACCTTGGATAATTCCCATAAAATTTTGATTATTCTGGTCTGAAAAAGGCATCGGTACACTTTTTTTAAATAATTTATTGGTATAATCAGACCATAACATTTCAGCGTTTTGTCTCCATAATTTTATATTGGATTCAATTTTATCCATAATAGAAAAAAGTAACTCCTCTTTATCAAATTGTTTGTTGCAAACAACCGCTAAGGAAGATGCTTTGGGCAAATTTTCAAAATTAGTTTGATTTACATTTAGCCCTAAACCAACAATAGAAACAATACTTCCGTCACTTTTGATGCTGTTTTCTATCAAAATGCCACCTATTTTTTTATTGTATGACATTATGTCGTTTGGCCATTTTATGCTTAGATCTGGAATATTATAGGATTCTAAAACTTCAATAACAGCTAAAGAAACTGTAATATTTAGATTATAAATCTCACAAATATCTGACAAAAAATCCTTAATTAAAACACTCATTATTAAGTTTTTACTAGTTTCAGAAGCCCAAACGGCACCCATTTGTCCCTTCCCTTTAGTTTGGCTTTCAGCAGTAACAACAGTAAAGTTTTCTAGTTCCTGTTTATTCGATAACCCTTTAAGGAATTCGTTTGTTGAATCTATGGCATCGAGTTTGATTACTTTCATATACGTTTTTTTGTGAAACAGAATTTAATATTATGTTAAGGTTCAAAAATAATCACAAAAAATGGTAACTTTACAAACTTATATATAAAAATAATTCATGGCGAAAAAGACTATAAATAATGACGTGCTATTAGCGAACATCATTAAAGGAATAGAAGAAGTAAAAGGAAATGATATCGATATTCTTGATTTAAGAGAAATAGACACTGCAGTTTGCGACTATTTCATTATCTGTAATGGAAACTCAAACACACAAGTTAACGCCATAGTAAACTCCATCCAAAAAACAGTTTCGAAAGAATTAAAAGACAAGCCTTGGCATGTTGAAGGGACTGATAATGCAGAATGGGTTCTTATGGATTATGTAAATATTGTGGTTCATGTTTTCCAAAAACACATACGAGAATATTACAACATTGAGAGTCTTTGGGGTGATGCAAAAATCACTACAATTGAAAACAAATACTAAAGAAACACACTTCTAATGGCTAAAGATAATAATCCAAATTCGAATAAATTTAAAATAAGTCCTTGGTTAATTTATACAGCAATCCTTTTAATTTTCTTGTTTATTAGCTTTATAACTGGAGGTTCTAGTCTAAATGAACCCGCACAATTAACTTCTTCTAAATTTAATAATTATTTAGAAAAAGGTCAAATTGAAAAGGTTATCGTTTACAATAAAACTGAAGCTGAAGTATACCTTAACGCAGCAGCTTTAAAAGATCCTGCAAACAAAAAAGTTGCCAAAGATGTTTTTGACAGGCCTAACAAAGGTCCTCATTATTCATTTGACATTGGTAATGATCAAATATTTCAAACTAAACTTGAAAAAGCGGTTGTTGAAGGAAAATTAAAAGATTTTAATTTCTTGCCAAAAAACAATTGGTCTGATATCTTAATCAGCTTATTGCCAATCATCATCATTATTGGGGTTTGGATTTTTATCATGAGAAAAATGTCAGGCGGCGGAGGTGGCGGTGGCGGACAAATTTTCAATATTGGAAAATCTAAAGCCAAGCTTTTTGATGAAAAAACAGATATAAAAACTACATTTAAAGATGTGGCTGGCCTTGAAGGTGCAAAAGAAGAAATACAAGAAATTGTAGAATTCTTGAAAAATCCAGAAAAATACACCAATCTTGGGGGTAAGATCCCTAAAGGAGCTTTACTAGTAGGACCTCCCGGAACAGGAAAAACATTGTTAGCAAAAGCCGTTGCTGGTGAAGCTCAAGTTCCTTTTTTCTCTTTGTCAGGTTCTGATTTTGTGGAAATGTTTGTTGGTGTAGGTGCTTCAAGAGTACGTGATTTGTTCAAACAAGCCAAAGAAAAATCTCCAGCAATCATTTTTATTGACGAAATTGATGCAGTAGGTAGAGCCAGAGGAAAAAGCAATATGTCTGGTGGTAATGACGAACGCGAAAATACATTGAATCAATTACTAACTGAAATGGATGGTTTTGGAACCAATTCAAATGTAATTGTATTGGCTGCGACAAATAGAGCTGATGTCCTTGACAAAGCGTTGATGCGTGCAGGTCGTTTTGACAGACAAATTTTTGTAGACTTACCAGATATTCGTGAGCGTGCCGAGATTTTCAAAGTACACTTAGCTCCTTTGAAAAAAATAGAAGGATTAGATACTGACTTTTTAGCCAAACAAACTCCTGGTTTTTCAGGTGCAGATATTGCTAATGTTTGTAATGAAGCTGCATTAATTGCTGCAAGAAATAACAAAACTGCAGTTGACAAGCAAGATTTCCTAGATGCCGTTGATAGAATTGTAGGTGGTCTTGAGAAGAAAAATAAGATTGTGACTCCAGAAGAAAAGAAAGCAATTGCTATCCATGAAGCAGGTCACGCTACAGTAAGTTGGATGCTTGAACACGCAGCACCGTTAATTAAAGTAACTATTGTACCTAGAGGACAAAGTTTAGGTGCAGCATGGTACTTACCAGAAGAGCGATTAATTGTTCGTCCAGATCAAATGCTAGACGAAATGTGCGCAACTATGGGTGGTAGAGCAGCTGAAAAAGTAACTTTTAACAGAATTTCTACTGGTGCATTAAGCGATTTAGAAAAAGTAACTAAACAAGCTCGTGCCATGGTCACTATTTATGGTTTGAATGAAAAAATTGGTAATGTTACCTATTATGATTCAACTGGACAAAGTGAATATAGTTTTTCAAAACCGTATTCTGAGGAAACGGCTAGAGTTATTGATGAAGAAATTTCATTACTAATTGAAAGCCAATACCAAAGAGCAATAGAAATACTAGAAGAAAATAAAGATAAACTGAATCAGCTTGCAGATATTCTAATTGAAAAAGAAGTTATATTTAAAGATGATTTAGAAGCTATTTTTGGAAAAAGAACTTTTGACAAAAATCTTGATGAAGTAGTCTCATAAAAAACACATATTATTTAATTATTTTTAAAATCTTAATTCAAAAACCTCTTTTGAATTAAGATTTTTTTATCTTTGGACGTTTTCAAATAATAAATAAAGTAGATTAAAAGAATATGAGTCTTTTTAGAAAATTTTTTGGTGCTAACAATCCGGCTTCTGAGGAAGATAAAGAAAGTGAATTTAATAAATCCTTTGCTGATAACGCTACCTCTATAGATGAAAAATTTATCTATAATTTCAAAAAAAATGGTGGTAAATTTTTATACTGCGAAAACTCCGAAGAAGTAAAGGAACAATTTGAAAACATACTGGAAGAAAATGACTGGTTTGAAAGTGAAGTTTTATGCTATGAACCTAATCTTTTTGGGATATTAGATGATAATAAACTTACTTATGACAAACCTAAAAACCCTAAATTTCTTCTCGCAACTTGCGAAAATTTAATTGCCGAAGAAGGATCTGTTTTATTCTCATCGAAACAAATTAAACAAAATAAACCTAACGAATTACCAGCTAATATTATTATTTTAGCAAACACAAGTCAGATTCTTGCTGCAAAAAGTGATGGACTTAGTGCCATAAAAAAGAAATACGAAAGAGATTATCCAACCAATATAACGACCATAAAATATTTCGAAAAAGCAAAAGAGGAAGATTTTACACAATACGGAAGTTCTGCAAAAAATCTATATTTATTGCTTTTAGAAGACCTTTAAAATGAATGAAACTCTAAAACGAGGTATATCAGGAGCTATTTATATTATATTATTACTCGCTTCTATTTTATATTCAACGGAAAGCTTTTTCATCCTATTTGGAATCTTTCTTATAATAGCAGTTTATGAATTTTGTAATTTAATTCAAATAAGTAAAGTATTTCCAATTCTTTTTGGAACCCTTTTATATACTACAGTAACTTTAGTAAGTCATTACAATAAAACTACTACAGATACTCTAAATCAGGTATTCAATACCGATTTAGAAATTGCAATAAACATACAACAATTAGATATTGTTTTATTGGTTATAGCATTGGTTGTATCCATAAAATGTATTCTTTTCTTATTTTATGACAATATTCAAAAAATAAGCACTTCATCAAAATACTTGTATTTATTAGGCTATATTATACTGCCATTTGTGTTTATTACTAAAATTTCATTTGGAATAAATGATTATAATCCAAAAATTATAATTGGATTATTCATTTTAATATGGACTAACGATACCTTTGCCTATATTGTTGGAAAATCTATAGGCCGAACCAAATTATTCGAAAAAATATCACCTAAAAAAACAATAGAAGGATTCTTAGGCGGAATTGTTTTTGCAGTTTTAGCGGGTTATTTAATATCAAAATACTACATCAAGGCCAATCCTCAATTTAGCGAAAGATCCATCTTAATTTGGACCTCAATTGCTGTTATTGTTGGAATTGTTGGTACTATAGGAGATTTAATTGAATCCAAATTCAAACGTATCGCTGGCGTCAAAGATAGCGGAAGTATCATGCCTGGTCATGGAGGCATACTAGATCGACTAGATAGTGTTATATTTGTAGCACCAATTATATTTTTATTTTACCAAATCTTAAACTATGTTTCATAAAGAAGGAACCCCGTCAATTTTATTAGGCACGTTTTTTACAGCCGTTGTCGTTTTATTGTCCGATAAATTTATTGACACCAATTGGCTTAAAATGCTAATTCAATTAAGTGCTCTTTTGCTTTTAATTATCATTTTACAGTTCTTCAGAAATCCAAAAAGAACCGCAATACTCAATGACAATGTAATACTGGCTCCAGTTGATGGAAAAGTGGTTGTTATTGAAGAAGTCTATGAAGGAGAATATTTCAAAGACAAACGTTTGCAAATTTCAATTTTCATGTCACCAATAAACGTACATGTTACGCGTTATGGACTAAGTGGAATTGTAAAATTCAGCAAATACCACCCTGGAAAATTCTTAGTGGCTTGGCATCCAAAAGCAAGTGAAGAAAACGAAAGAACTACTGTAGTAATCGAAAATAAAACATTCGGTGCAATTTTATACCGTCAAATTGCAGGTGCATTAGCCCGACGAATTGTAAATTATGCCGAAGAAGGAATGCAGGTTATTCAGGGAACTGATGCCGGTTTTATAAAATTTGGTTCAAGAGTGGATATATTTTTACCTTTAGGAACACCTATCAATGTAGTTCTTAATCAAAAAGCAATTGGAGGGAAAACAATTATTGCTACAAAAGGATAATGATTGAAAAAGATTTAGATACACGATTTAAAGAAGCCGTTGAAATAGCGTCTGAAATGACTCAAGCATCTTTACCGCAAGATGTCCAGTTAAGGCTCTATGCATATTACAAACAGGCTACAATAGGAACTTTGGATTTAAAGCAAACCTCAAATTACCATTTAAGGGATGCTTTCAAAACAAATGCCTGGATGCAAATCAGTAACATTAGTGCTGATGAAGCTAAAGAACAGTATATCGAAATCATAAATTCAATTTTGAAAAAATAATGTTACTCATGAAAAAAAATCTCTTTTTAATTTCTAGTTCTTTGTTTCTTACATTATTATTTTCCTGTAATAACAAAAAACTCACCGAAGTTGTAGAAGTTCCATTACCAACTGCCCAAGAAAAAATTACTGTTGGAGTTCCTGATGATGTTAAGGCAATTGAAGGCTCTTTTCAATTAGAAAAATTACCGTATTCCTACGATGCATTAGCACCAAATATTTCTGCAGTAGCGCTAGAAATGCATTATTCAAAGCATTACCTTACCTATACCAATAATTTAAACAAAGCGGTAGCTGGAACACCATTAGAAAACTTAACGATTGAAGAGGTATTAGCAAAGTTAGACTTGAATGACGCCAATACCAGAAACAATGCCGGTGGTTATTACAATCATACTTTATATTGGCAAATTATGGCTCCTAAGGCTGGTGGAAAGCCATCAGATGTTTTAGCCGAAGCAATTACAACCGATTTTGGTTCATTTGAAAATTTTGTAACTTTATTCAAAGATGAAGCTACAAAACAATTTGGTTCCGGTTGGGTATGGCTTGTGGTTGACAGAGCCGGAAAACTCCAAGTGACCAGTACTCAAAATCAAGATAATCCTTTGATGAAAAATGCACTTATTCCAGGAACACCAATATTAGCTTTAGATGTTTGGGAACACGCTTATTATTTGGATTACCAATACAAAAGAAAAAATTATATTGATGCTTTTTTTAATCTAATCAATTGGAAAAAAGTGGCTGAAAATTATGATGCAGCGATAAATAAGAAGTAGCAAACTATATCTTTTTGTTACTGAGATATAATAAATCTATTCATTTTATCTAATCATTTTGTTGTATTAACCAAGAAATTTTTCATGTTCTAAACTCATTTTTTAATGAAAAAATTTTGAATCTGTAACCAATAATTTAGTTAAAAAAACTACCTGTGAATTTCATAACTTATTTATGAATTTGTATAAGAACCATCGTCACAAAAGAATCAACTTTGTACGAATAGTTTTAACAAACAAATTTTAAATAAAATGAAAACAATACAATCCAATTTCTTTTCAAAAAAAATATTATTAAGTATTTTTTTAGTTTTTCTATCCCTTTCATTTACCTCATGTGCCAAAAAAGTTACTTTTCAAAGCTCATCTGTAGTTCCAGCTGCGCGTGGACAGGTTACCATTAAAAAAGATAACAACAAGAATTATCTAATTAAGGTTAAAATAGATAATTTAGCCGAGGTAAAAAGACTGGAGTCTTCAAAAAACGCTTATGTAATTTGGATTGAAACTGATGAATCAATTGTAAAAAATGTTGGGCAAATCAAAAGCGATACTAAGTTTATGTCATCAAAACTGAAAGCATCGTTTGAAACCGTTACCGCATTTAAGCCCTCAAAAATATTTATTACTGCAGAGAACAATGCAGATGTACAATATCCAGGATCTGAAGTCATCTTAGAAACAAAAAAAATCTAAAAAAATAAGCATAAAAAAAGGGTAAAATATTAATTTATTTTACCCTTTTTCATGTCTATTTATAATTGATAAATAAACGATTCGGATGGAGCAATTATAATATGGGCTTTTCCTTCCCCATTTATAACCTGCAATTGAATGGCACTTTTATTATACAACTGATCCGTTACCGTATAATTTCCGTCTTTCAAATTCCATTTTTGAATAATATCTTTAGGGATTTTTAATTCGAAATTACTTGTGGTAAGCCAAGAAAAATTAGTGACTACTATTAATTTTTGACTGTCTGACCAGCGTGTGAAAGCATAAATCCCTGAATCGTACCCCTGAGTTTCATGGCGGTTAACCGTTTGAATTTCTTGGTATTCCCCCATTAGAGCTGAACTTTTAAGAGAAAAATTCAGCAATATTTTGTAAAAATCACGCAAGTCTTTTTCGCTTTTTGATAATTGACCTCCGTCAAATTTCCCTGCGTTCATCCAGCGCTGATGATTTGGAACACCTACATAATCAAAAATTGAAGTTCTCGAATGCGTACCAAAACCTCCGTTTTCATTTCCTGCCTCCCCTACTTCCTGACCAAAATAAATCATAGTTGGCGAAGTACTTATTGTGGTTGAAACTACCATTAAGGGTTTTCCTTTTTCTGGCGTTCCCGCAAATTCTGGACTTGCTAAACGTTGTTCATCATGATTATCTAGAAAATGCAACATATGATGCTCAATATCAGCCATACCGTTTTGTATGTCCGATAATCCATCTGGCAATGACTTGCCTCGAATTACATCTTTTAATTTATCATAGATTTCTACCTTATCATATAAATAGTCCATTTTACCCAAACGAATGTAATTTCTATACTCATTGGGATTATAGACTTCGGCCAATAAAAAAGCATCTGGATTTTTTGTTTTTATTGCTGAATTCATATAGCTCCAGAACTCATAAGGCACCATTTCGGCCATATCGTATCGAAAGCCATCAACCCCTTTGGAAGTCCAATACAAGGCAATATCTCTGAATTTTTTCCAAGAATCCGGAACATCCTTTCCTTTCCAAAAATCAAAATGCTCTTTGTATGATTTTGCATCAAAACCGGCGGGAAGTTCTGGAAAATCTTTCGAACCATCAGGACGAATTCCGTAATTTACTTTTACCGTTTCATACCAATCATTACGATCCGGTTTTGCGAGACGAGACCCGTTTCCAGTCCATTTTGCAGGATATTCTTCAAATTTACCGTCAATAAGAGGATTCTTTTCTCCATTTAATGGTTTATCCGTATCGGGCACTTCAAAGTGTTTATTTGGAATATAATAAAAGTTATTATCTCTTTTATATTCGACAGTTACATCATCATCAGCACCAAAATCTCTTACCCCTTTAGGATTGTTCTTCCCTTCATATTTTCGCGCAATATGATTGGGAACAATATCAATAATCACTTTTAATCCCGCTTTGTGGGTTCTGGCAATCAAAGCCTCAAATTCTTGCAAACGATTGGCTGGATTAACTGCCAAATCTGGATTTACATTGTAGTAATCTTTTACGGCATAAGGAGAACCTGCTCTTCCTTTCACAACTTCAGGATCATCGTTAGAAATTCCGATTGCAGTGTAGTCGTGTATCAAGGCATGATGCGGAACTCCGGTGTACCAAATATAAGTAACTCCTAAATCCTTTATCTCCCGTAATGCGACATCTGTAAAATCGTTAAACTTCCCTACTCCATTTTCTTCAATAGTTCCCCAAGGTTTATTATTGGTATTTTTATTACCGAACAATCGGGTAAAAACCTGATATACAACTTCTTTTTTATTTGAGACGGTCTCTTTCTGTACTGTATTCATTTTTAAATCTTTCGTTTTACAAGCCGTTGTCAAAAACATCAAACTTATTCCTGCAACAATAGTTATTTTTTTTATCATACAAAATTATTTATGCTGATTTCATTCTTTTTTTATAATTTTTAAATCAATTTTTAAATTTAATATATTTTAGAGTAAAGAAACCGCTATCGTTTAAAATTAAAAAGAATCGTTTTTAAAAACGGATACTACAACGAAAGAGTATCACTATTTGTTGATAACTTTAAAAACAAGCAGCAATAGTTTTATGCCAGATTTTATGTAATTATAAATAAATCCTAATATGGATTAGGATTGTCTCCTTTTTCATAAATTTGACAAAAAATAAATCCATTGAAGAAACCGCTATTTTTCATTCGTTGTTGTTTACTCTTACTTTGCACTAATTTGGTTTTGGCACAAGCACCCAAAAAAATTGTTGTAGAACATTCTGATTATTTTGATGTTAATCAAGTTGAAATACCCGATGCTGTTTTACTAACCGGAAATGTTCGTGTCAACCATGATGGAGTAGTTTTAACCTGTAATAAAGCCTATTACTTTCAAAATGAAAATTATATTAAAGCTTTTGGAAATGTACAATTAGTTCAAGGAGACACTTTATTTTTAAACAGTAAATATGCTGAATATAATGGAAATGTAAAAAAAGCATTTGCTACTGGAAGTGCAGTTATGAGTTCTCCGGATGCGACATTGGCTACAGACACCATAAACTTTGACAGAAACACTCAGGAAGTATTTTATAATTCACCCGGAACAATCGTAAATAAGGATAATACTTTAAAAAGTAAATCCGGAAAATATTATGTAGCTGAAAAAAAATTCCAATTTCTTACGGCAGTTACTATTACGAATCCAAAGTATGTGATTAAAACAAATCATTTGGATTATTTCAGCAATTCGGGGCATTCCTATCTTTTAGGGCCTTCCACAATTACCAGCAAAGCCAATTATATTTATACCGAAAAAGGATTTTATGACACCAAAAAAAATCTAGCTCATTTTCTCAATAAATCCTATATAAGATACGATGATCGGGTTATAAAAGGAGATAGTTTGTATTATGACCGAAACAGGGAATTTGCATCGGCAACTCGGAATGTAAAAATAATGGATTCCATCAATCGCGGAATTGTTAAAGGAAATTACGCCGAAATATATAAAAATCAAGATTCGATGTTTGTAACCAAAAGAGCTGTGGCGGTAAACTTTGTCGAAAATGACTCAGTTTATATTCATGGTAAAAAATTAATGGTTACCGGTAAAGAAGGGAATCGAATTATTCGGGCTTTCAACAATGTTCGCTTTTACAAAACGGATATGAGCGGTAAATGTGATTCGATACATTCGAGTTCCAAAACAGCTTTAACAAAACTGATAGGAAATCCAATACTTTGGAATGGTGAAAACCAGATTACAGGTGACATCATGCATCTTATTGGAAATAATAACACCAAAGCGCTCGATTCGCTCAAAGTCCTCAATAATACTTTTCTGGTCTCGAAAGATACGCTGGGAACGGGGTATAATCAGGTAAAAGGACAAAATCTCTTTGGGAAATTTGAGGAAGGAAAATTACATGATGTGGATATTATAAAAAACACCGAAGTCATCTATTATATGCGAAATGATGCCAAAGAACTCATTGGAATCAACAAAAATGTGAGTAGTAAAATCAATATAATTTTTGATAAAAAAACGATAGAAACTATTACCTTTTTCCAACAAGTGGATGGCGATATTTATCCCGAAAAAGATTTGCCTGAAAACGCACGAAAACTTCGGGGTTTAGTCTGGCGTGGCGATGAAAGAATAAAATCCAAAGACGATATTTTTCCTCCTGAAGAAAATGAAGACAACGATAAAATAGCCAAAGCAACTAAAGCCGAAGAAGCAAAGAAAGATGTTCCGATGAAAATCCGAAAGGAAACATTGAACTATGATAAAAAGAAAGGGAAAAGTAAGTAATCAGTGGTCAGTTTTTAATGTTCAGTCACCGTTTTTAGATTACAGTTCTCTCGAATAAACAATTAAACGATTAAACAAAATCCAGTGAATACCGATTTCCTAAAATACCAAGCACAAACTTCCCCTTATCCATTGGGTATGGAAGTGTCGCATGCAGTAGGTTCATACATTTACGATTCCAATAATAAAAAATACTTGGATTTTGTGGCCGGAGTTTCCGCTTGCGCATTGGGACATCAACACCCGAGGGTCAATCAAGCCATCAAAGATCAGTTAGACAAATATTCACACGTGATGGTCTATGGCGAATATTCCCAAAGTCCCGCAGTTCAGTATTGCAAACTATTAGCCTCACTCCTGCCAGCGCCTTTAGACAAAACCTATTTGGTCAACTCAGGAACCGAAGCTATTGAAGGCGCCTTAAAACTCGCCAGACGGACCACGGGAAGAAGCCAATTGATTTCGTGCCACAATGCCTATCACGGAAATACTATGGGCTCTATGAGTGTAATGGGATTTGAAGAACGCAAAAGGATTTTTCGCCCGTTGATTCCAGATGTTGATTTTATCACGTTCAACAACGAAGAAGATTTACAAAAAATAACGACTAAAACAGCAGGAATAATTCTGGAAACCATTCAAGGTGGCGCCGGATTTATTCAGCCACACAATGATTTCCTTAAAAAAGTGCGCCAACGCTGTACTGAAGTGGGTGCGATTATGATTCTCGACGAAATCCAACCGGGTTTTGGGAGAACAGGAAAACTCTTTGGGTTCCAGAATTACGATGTCGTTCCTGATATTGTCGTTATGGGAAAGGGAATGGGCGGCGGCATGCCTGTAGGTGCTTTTACGGCTTCATCTGCCATGATGGATTTGTTGAGCGATAATCCTAAACTAGGACATATCACGACTTTTGGAGGTCACCCTGTCATTGCGTCAGCCTGTTTGGCAACTTTGCAGGAAATTACTGAGACCAATCTCATGGCCGAAACAATGGAGAAAGAAAAGCTATTCAGAACACTTTTGGTACATCCTTTGATAGTAGAAATAAGAGGAAAAGGATTAATGCTGGCTGCAATGACGAAAAATGCCGATATAACAAACGAAGTGATTCTCAAATGTCAAGACAAAGGACTCATTTTATTCTGGTTACTGTTTGAAGGATGCGCCATTAGAATAACACCTCCTCTAACCATTTCTGAAGGAGAAATACGAGAAGGTTGCAGCATCATACTTGAAGTAATGAATGAAATTTTGAACAAGAATATTTAAAAATATCGCAATGATGAGCTATTTCCCGCTATCCGTTGCAATCTTTCCTGACCTGAACGAGTTTCAGTAACCTGAAAACAAGTTCAGGTCAGGAAAGGATTTTCACTTCAAACGAAGTTCACTGAACTCCAATTAAAATAAAAGACAGTGAAGTAATCGGGGCTATGGCATCAGTATTAAACCAAAGCTTTTTTGTTAATTAAATTGTTCACAACAATTCTAACTTTCCCTCACAGTACACGCACGATTCCCTAAATTTATTTAGGCCAAATTAAAAACACACAGTATGCAATTAAGCAACGAAGAAGAAGACTATAACTTATCATTGTCTAAATTTGAGTCCATGTTGAAAACCAACAAAGTGCTCTTTTTTGACTCCGAAGAATTTGAAGAAATTATTCTTCATTATCTCGATATGGGTAAGGCCGCTTTGGCAAAAAAAGCGCTGAAACTGGCATTGGAGCAACATCCAAAATCTACCGGACTAAAACTAGTCCAGGTGGAAATGCTTGTATATGATGACAAACTCGAATTAGCTGAAAAGCTATTGAATGAGTTGTACGCCATTGAACCAACCAATGAAGAAATTTATATTCAAAAAGCCAATATCTGTTCCAAAAGAGACCAGCACGAGAAGGCCGTTGAGATGTTGAAAATAGCATTACAATATACCGATGACTATGCCGATGTCTATAATTTAATAGGTATGGAATATCTTTTTATGGACAATCTGGAAATGGCAAAAGAAAGCTTTATCAAATGTCTGGAAGAAGATCTGGAAGACCAATCAGCATTATATAACGTTGTGTATTGTTTTGAATTTTTAGATCAAAATCAAGAGGCTATTACCTATTTGAATAAATACATTGACCAAAACCCATACAGCGAAATTGCCTGGCACCAACTAGGTCGTTTGCATTACGGTGTAAAAGAATATGAAAATGCGATTCGCGCCTTTGATTATGCTACTCTAATCGATGATGAATTCCTTGGTGCTTTCATGGAGAAAGCCAAAGCTTACGAACGTTTAAAAAAATACGCCGAAGCTATCGAAAGTTACAGCAGAACCATCGAATTAGATGATGCGACTTCCTATGCTTTACTCCGTATGGGAAAATGTTATGAAAAACTGGGAAACAAAGTTTTAGCATTGAAATATTTCAATAAAACGGTTCATGAAGATCCCCTTTTAGACAAAGGATGGATTGCCATAACTGATTTTTATGTGCGTCAAAAAAACTACCAAAAAGCGCTGTTTTTTGTCAACAAGGCATTAGCCATTGACAACCAAAATCGTTTGTATTGGAAACGATTTGCGACCATTAATAAACAAATGAACTTCTTTGAAGAAGCTGAGTTTGGATATAGAAAAGCAGTAGAATTTGGTGATTACGGATTAGACACCTGGTTATTCTGGGTGGATATTCTACAATTTTTAGGCGAATTTGAAAGTGCTATTCAAACTTTATTACAAGCCTCTGAATATTTTCCGGAAGAGAACGAAGTAGAATACCGTTTAGCCGGATTGTATTTTATGATTGGACAAAACACTAAAGCAAAGTTCCATTTAAGTAATGCTTTGCGATTGAATTTTGACAACTATATTCTTTTAGAAGATTTATTCCCTGTTGTTTGGAAAAAGAAAATGGTACAAAATTACATAGCAAAACATAAAAAATAATGGTTGACATAGTTAGAAAACGTTTTGGTTTATTAGGACGCAACATTAATTATTCTTTTTCAAAAGGATATTTTACCGATAAATTTAATAACGAAAACTTCACAGGTTGTACCTATGAAAATTTTGACATTCCTGAAATATCCTCTTTTCCGGAGATAATTAAAAACACTTCGGATTTAAAAGGATTGAATGTTACGATTCCGTACAAGGAAGCAGTAATTCCATTTCTTGATAAATTATCTAAAAACGCAACACAAATTGGTGCGGTAAATACCATTAAAATTACTAAAAAAGGAAAATTAAAAGGATACAATACAGACTATTATGGTTTCAAAAAATCATTAGAGCCTTTATTGCAGCCACACCATAAGAAAGCCTTGATTTTAGGAACAGGAGGCGCTTCTAAAGGGGTGGCTTTTGCTTTGGATGAACTAGGTATTCTATATACTTTTGTTTCCAGAGAAGCCAAGGAAGATACTATTGATTATGACCGAATCAACGCAACGACATTCGATAATTACCAAATAATCATAAATTCCACTCCAGTAGGAACGAGCCCTAATGTGGATGCATTTCCATTGATTCCGTATGAGTTTTTCACGGATAAGCATATTGCCTATGATTTGATTTACAATCCTGCTGAAACTCAATTCCTTAAAAGAGCCGCAGCACAAGGAGCCCAAATAAAAAATGGTTTAGACATGCTTATTTTTCAAGCAGAGAAAGCTTGGAAAATTTGGAATAAATAATAGAAAAATCTCATTTTTCGTACACGTACTTATGTAAGTAAAAAAGCCACTTAAAAAAAGTGGTTTTTTGTTTAAAATATTGTACTGTAGTAAATAAAAAAATCCTGATTAATTGCCAAAACCCTAGCCCTGATGGTAGCGGCATCCTTTTTTATCCGCTTTTT
Source organism: Flavobacterium cryoconiti (assembly GCF_048158645.1). Classification (NCBI taxonomy): domain Bacteria; kingdom Pseudomonadati; phylum Bacteroidota; class Flavobacteriia; order Flavobacteriales; family Flavobacteriaceae; genus Flavobacterium; species Flavobacterium cryoconiti. Next base: position 242,257 of record NZ_JBLNKW010000002.1, read on the forward strand.
CGGCGGATAAAAAAGATACAGCGAATAGCAGGAAATTGCTTCAAAAAAAAGAAAATTTTAACATAAAACGACTCTAAATAAAGGATTTATTTTGTAATTTCATGCTCCTTCACTATCTTTCGTGTTCGATACAAAAAATAAAAACCTTACACATTGAAAAAATGTTAGAAGAAAAGAATGATAACCTGCTGGAAGCAGATGGAAGTTTAGAGAATAATTCACTTGAATTAAATCAATCAGATACTATTATGGAAACTGAAACAATTGACGAAAATAACGATAGCGTAGCTGTTCACTCTATTGACGAAAATGTTGTAACCCTAACAGGGGAAGAGTTAACTCATGATGAACCTACTATAGAAACTGAAAACCAATCGGTATTAAACGCAATTACAGAGGCAAATGCTGAAGAAAGCGAAGATGACACGTTGAAAGAACGTCATGATATTCCGATGCAGGATTACGATACATTATCTCTTGAAGAACTGGTAGAAGAACTGAAAAATTTAGTTACCAATGAAAAAGTGATGTCTGTAAAGGATCATATCGAAGAAATTAAAAAAGCATTCTTAGCTAAATACAACCATCTTCTTGAAGAGAAAAAAGAAGAATTTCTTGCTGAAAATCAAGATCCAAATGAAGAATTCCAATACCATTCTCCATTAAAAACCCAATTTGACAAATATTATTCTCTTTTCAGAGATACTAAAAATACACATTTCAAGAGTTTACAAACCAATCTAAAAACCAATTTAGAAAATCGTTTGGCTATTGTTGAGGAATTGAAAGAATTAATCAATCCACAGGAAAACATCAAAGACACCTTAAAACATTTTAATGATTTAAGAGAGCGATGGAAAAATGCGGGACCAATTCCGAAAGATAAATACAATCACGTTTGGAATAATTTTCATTTTCATGTGGAAAATTTCTATGACTATTTGCATCTTGACCGAGAAGCGAGAGACTTGGATTTCAAACATAATCTAGAACAAAAACAAAAAATTGTAGCTCGAGTTGAAGAATTGGTAAAAGAAGCCGATGTCAATAAAGCGTTCCGAGAATTACAGGATTTACATAGAATCTGGAAAGAAGATATTGGACCAGTTTCTAGAGAACATCGTGATGAAATCTGGAATAAGTTTAGTGATTTGACTAAACAAATGCATGATAAACGTGAAGTTTTATTTGAAAATCAAAGAGGAACGGAACTTGAAAATCTAGAAAAGAAAAAAGAAATTATCGCTAAAATTGAAGTTTTAGCTACTGAGAAAGTAAATGCGCATTCACAATGGCTGGCACAAATAGAAAAAGTTGAAGCGCTAAGAGCTGCTTTCTTTTCAGCCGGAAAAGTACCATCGGATGTAAATGAGGAAACTTGGGCCAGTTTTAAAACTGCCGTTAGAAATTTTAATTCTTTCAAAAATTCATTTTACAAAGATATTAAGAAAGATCAAAACGACAATTTAAGCAAAAAAACAGCGCTTGTTGCTAAAGCCAAAGAACTACAGGAAAGTACTGATTTTGCTGCGACTACCCCTATCATGAAGCAAATTCAGGATGAGTGGAAACAAATAGGTCATGTACCAAGAAAATATTCGGATAAAATCTGGAAAGAGTTTAAAGATGCCTGTAATCATTATTTTGACAAATTAAAAGAGCAAAAAAATGAAGAAAACGGTGAAGAAGTAGAAGCTTTTGATAATAAAAAAGCCTATTTAGAAACATTAAGAGAATACCAATTGACCGGTGATCACAAAACTGATTTAGATGCTATAAAATTACATATTGAAACTTGGAAAAACTTTGGAAAAGTGCCCTTCCCAAGAAGACACATTGAAGGAAAATTCAATAAAATTCTGGATGCACTTTTTGAAAAATTGAGTTTGAGTAAAAAAGACACTGATATGATCCGTTTTTCCAATAGAATGGACAATTTATCAGAAAGTAACGATACGCGCAAACTGGATAACGAAAAGATATTCCTAATGCGTAAAATTGAGGAAGTACAAAATGAAATTTTCCAACTGGAGAATAACATTCAGTTTTTTACCAATACCAGAAATGCAAAAAAAGAAAATTCCATTGTATTAGAAGTTCGTAAAAATATCGCTATTCACAAAGAAAGTCTTGATGTTTGGAAAGAAAAATTAAAACAATTGAGAAATTTGAAAATAGAATAATTTTCAGCAATTTTTAAAATAACAAACCTCGCTCTTAAATAGTGCGAGGTTTTTTTATGTAAAAGAGTTTCCTGATTTAAAATTTTAACTTTCATTTATCAGAAAAAACTACCTAAAGTCGGCTGTTAATTTTAAATTTGCAAAATGAATTGGATTAAGAAAACATTTGTTTTTATTGGACTTTCAATAGTTTTATTATTTGCTTTTAATGCAAACCAATCTCCTATTGAAAAAATTCAAATAGAAAAAACCAGTACTTCCTTTTCTGCAGACCCCATTCATTCTTCGGTTTTTATTCAACCCCATGCGAGTAATATAGTTGGATTCCATTATAAAACTATCGATTATACAATTGCAAAATATCTTGAAAATTTTCAAGTTGCAATTCCGGATTTTAAGGTCTTAAAATTCTTTTCCCGTCATGCGAAACAAGACATCAATCGATGTGAAATGGTGTCGCTCCTACTCTTTCCTTTCCATTATTTTTGGTGATTTAAAGCCCTGATTCCGTAATTAGAAGATGCACTTATCTTTCTTTTTCGAATGGATTCCATTTGGTTTTCAATCGAATTTATCATGCTTTACAAATAACTCAAAAAAAATAAAAAAAATGGATACATCAGTAACTATAATAGGCCTTATAATAACAATCTTAATAGGCATTCCGCTCTTCTTTGTATTTCGCTCAAATGTCATTAACAAGAATAAAATCAAGGAAATAAAGAAAAAATACGGTCAAAATAATCATTTCAATTTTGAATTGACTGAAACCCAAAACAAAAAAGTATTGGCTTTAGACCAAAAAAACAAAGGCTTTCTTTTAATGGATTTTAACGCTCCGGAAGAAGAAGTCTCTTTTGTTAATTTAAATGATATTGATTCTTGCAAATTGGTTGCGACGACTGAAAACAATTCGGCTAAAATCATAAAAATAGAATTTGAATTTGGATACAAAGAAGCCCATAAAAAAGAACTGGTTCAATTCTACACTATTGAAAACGAAATAATCGACCAAGAATGTTTATACGAAGACCATGTATTGGCACAAAAATGGACAAAAATTATTACAGATTGTATTTCCTAAACTATTAATTATTATTCGCTAAAAGGGGCTGTTCAAAAAGACAGTCTCTTTTTTTTAAATGCTATTTTTAATATGATAATTATCATTTTAAATTTTTAGGAGTAATGCTACTTTTGATTATGCAAAATGACTTCATCATGAAAAACTCGCTAATTCAAAAATACAATGTTCCTGGACCTAGATATACAAGTTATCCAACGGTTCCTTATTGGGATGAAACTGATTTTTTGGAAAAAACTTGGGTTGAAAGTTTAAAAAAATCATTTACAACCAGTAATAGTGCTGAAGGAATCAGTTTGTATATCCATCTGCCTTTTTGCGAAAGCTTATGTACTTTTTGTGGTTGTAACAAGCGTATTACAAAAAATCATAGTGTTGAGCATCCTTATATTGAAGCACTTTTAAAAGAATGGGCTATCTATTGTACTATCCTTGGAGAAAAACCAACTATAAAAGAAATTCATTTGGGAGGTGGAACTCCCACATTTTTCTCTACAAAAAATCTGGAGGATTTAATAAACGGAATCTTCTCGCATGCTAACAAAGCAAAAGACTATGAATTTAGTTTTGAAGGCCATCCGAACAATACTTCACATGAGCATTTGCAAAAACTCTATGATTTAGGTTTTCGTAGAGTCAGTTTTGGCGTTCAAGATTATTCTGAAAAAGTTCAAAAAGCAATTCATAGAGAACAGCCTTTTCACAATGTGGCAAAAGTTACTTTTTGGGCAAGGGAAATCGGCTATACTTCAATAGGTCATGATATCATTTTTGGATTGCCATTTCAGGAAATTGAAGATGTAATCGATACCATTGAGAAAACAAAATCTTTACAGCCCGATCGATTGGCGTTTTATAGTTACGCCCACGTTCCCTGGATTAAAGGAAATGGGCAACGCGGTTTCAATGATGAAGATATTCCAAAAGATGATAAAAAACGAATGTTGTACGAAACTGGCAAAAAGTTATTATATGAAAATGGCTATTATGAAATAGGAATGGATCATTTTGCTTTGAAAACGGATAGTTTGTATGACGCTTTTCAAAACGGGAAATTGCATCGCAATTTTATGGGATACAGTTCCTCAAAAACTCAATTAATGATTGGATTGGGTGTTTCATCTATTAGTGACAGTTGGTTTAGTTTCACTCAAAATGTAAAGAATCTGGAGGACTATTATCAAATATTAGAATGGGATAAGCTACCTATTTTTAGAGGTCATTTATTGACTAATGAAGATCTTATCATCCGAAAACACATCTTGAATTTAATGTGTCAATTTGAAACTTCCTGGCAAAAAAACGAAGGATATTTTGATGAAATTCCCGAAGTCTTAATTCAATTAAAGGAAATGGAACACGATGGATTAGTAATTATAAATGACAATACAATTCAGGTTACTGAAAAAGGAAAACCTTATGTTCGCAATATTTGTATGGCATTTGATTTGCGTTTAAAAAGGAAAGCTCCGGAAACCGAATTATTTTCGATGACAATTTAGCGATTGTTACTCTTTAAAAAATATAAAAGCACGCTTAATGGCGTGCTTTTATTTATATACTATGAATTAAAAATTAATGACAATTAGGATTTGCCTGTACAAACAAACTCATATTGGATGGCGAAATATAAGGAATTCCTAATCCCAATCCTCTCAAGATAAATAATACGCCAATAACTACAGCAACATAAAGAATTGCTTTTTGGATGCTGTTTCGAATAGGAACTGTCAAAAATGAATTAATATAGACTACGCTACTCATCATAGGAACTGTTCCTAATCCGAATAAGATCATATACAAAACTCCAAGACTTTCACTTTGCATTGCAATGGCACCAAACAAGGCAACATAAACCATTCCGCAAGGTAAAAAACCGTTGAGTAAACCAATAGTGAATAATGATTTGTAACTCTTGTTTTTGAACTGACTTCCTAAAGCTGTTTTAATTTTAGAGATTACTTTAAAAACTAGTTTCGAAAAATTATATTTAGCAAATAATTTATCAGGAATTAAAACGATAACAATCATGGCAATGCCAATGAATATGGATAATTTCTGTTGCAAACCAGCCATAAAAAAACCTTTACCCAGTAATCCAAAAATAAAACCAATAGTAGCATATGCCGTTAATCTTCCTAAATGATAGGTGATAATTTGGGTGACTTTTTTTGCTTGATTCGTTCTATCTACGGGTAACATCATAGCAATGGGTCCACACATTCCTATGCAGTGAAAACTACTTATTAAACCGAAAATGAAAGCCGTGTAAAGCATTGTTTAAGTCTAATTGATGTAAATTGTTTCTTTAGTCAAATAGGGTTTACCTTCATATTGCCATTCCATATTAATGTCCCAACGACCGCCTGCTAAACTTTTTTTAGGTATGAGCAAAGTAGGATTAGATAGCGAAATTGGAATTTCAAAATCTAATTTTTTAGTCGACGGTCTGTAAAGGGACACTTTTCCTTTAATATTTTTTGGAACAAATACATCCGGGAATACAATTGTAACCCCATCTGAAGTAGTCGTTATTATTGGCCTTTGAGCCAAATCATGTGCGTTTTGAATTCGTATCATCTCATCCCCAAAATGAACATCATGCTTGTAATATTCTTCCACAACCAACTCATTATCATATTTTGAATCTGATTGAACTTTGAAAACAAAATATAAAATGAAGGTCATAAATAGACCAAATGCAATGACGATTCCTGTTCCCCAATTAAATTTCATGATATTTTATTTATATATTTTAATCCTAAACTAATTTCCTAATCAAAACTTCGCGGACTTAAAAAACTAGTTGTACTTGTCTCAATTTTTTCAGTACCATTATAGACATCAATTTTTAATTTTGTTTTATCGCTGTCTAATAAATTTTGATTGATTTCTACAAATAGAGTTCCTCCATTCATACCTTGTTTAGGAATTTTGAAATCTTGTTTTCCTACTACTTTTAAGGTTCCTTTTATTCCAACTAATTTGAAATGAATATCATTAAAATCATCGTTGGTTTTATTGATAATTTTAAAAGTGTAGATATTACTGATGTTATCTCCTTTATGTTGAAACAATTGTCCCGGCAATCTCAAAATACTAGCCTCAACATCCGTCCGTAAAAACAATAATCCTATTAAAATTCCTGTCAAAATAAACAATACAGCGGAATAGCCTTTCATTCTTGGAGTGAATTTGAACTTGATTTTTTTCTCAATTTCATCTTCTGATGCGTAACGAATTAAGCCTTTTGGCAATCCAACGCTGTCCATAATCGTATCGCATTCATCAATACAAGCTGTACAATTGATACATTCTAATTGAACACCGTTTCGAATATCAATACCTGTTGGACAAACATTCACACATTGTTTACAATCAATACAATCTCCTTTTCCAGTGACAGCTCTATCTTCTTGTTTGTTGAATTTAGCTCTTCCTAATTCTTTTTCACCACGGACAAAATCATATGCAACATTTATCGATTTATCATCTAACAAAACGCCTTGTAATCTTCCGTAAGGACAGGCTATAATACAAACTTGTTCTCTAAACCAAGCAAAAATAAAATAGAAAACTCCGGTAAAAATCAACAGTGAAACCAAAGTGCTCACATGGTTTTCAGGTCCTTCTTCAATCATTAAAAACAACTTATCACTACTGATAAGATACGCCAGAAAGACATTGGCAATAAAAAAGGAAATGATTAGAAACAGGGTCCATTTAAGTCCTTTTTTTCTGATTTTTTCAGCGTTCCATTCTTGCTTTTCCAAACGAATTTGGGCACCACGATCTCCTTCAATCCAATATTCAATTCTGCGGAAAACCATTTCTAAAAAAATAGTCTGTGGACAAATCCATCCGCAAAATATTCGTCCAAAAATCACCGTAAAAAGAATCACGAATACGACTCCAACAATCATAAAAAGAACGAAAAGATAAAAATCCTGTGGCCAAAATGGAAATCCAAAAATATTGAATCTTCTTTCCAACACATTAAACATCATGAACTGATTGCCGTTAATTTTTATAAAAGGATTGGCAACAAGAACAATCAGCAAAAAATAACTGACCCACTTTCTATAATCATAAAACTTACCTGAAGGTTTTTTAGGGAAAATAAATTTTCGATTTCCTTCTTCGTCAATCGTTCCGATAGTATCTCTAAAAGCTTCGTCTGGTAATTTTGACATTTTTTTATTTTTTAACTTGAGTACTATCTGTTTTTAAAGCAACAGCAGCATCGGTTTTTGGAGCATTCTCATCAACCCAAATTTCACCATCAGGTGCTTTCGGATCTTTTGGATTGCTTCCTTGTAAAGACAATACATAACTGGCAACATGCTGAATATCTTTTGGTTTCAAAGTACCTTTCCAGGCAATCATCCCTTTTCCATCGCGGCCTCCATTTGTAATAGTGTGAAACAAATTCTTGATTCCTCCACCCAAAATCCAATGGTTATCTGTTAAATTTGGTCCAATTTGTCCTCCGGCATCAGCTCTGTGACAAGCCACACAATTCGTTGTGAAAATTTCTTTCCCAGCCGCTAAATCTGCAGGCTCTGTCAATAAAACAACTGTTTTTTCATCCATCAAATCTGGAGCAGTTTTCATATATTCAGCAATATCAATTTTGGCTTGAGCCACTTCTTTTTTAAGCTCCATTTCTTGATTATCAGCTCCTAAAACTTCATATCGAACCATGTAAACAACTCCAAAAAGAATACAAGCGTAGAATAAATAAACCCACCATGGCGGTAAATTGTTATCTAACTCTTTGATTCCGTCATAGTCATGCTCTAATAGTAATTGATTTTCATTTTCTAATGGTACTGACTTGGTTAAGCTTTTCATCAGATTTATGAACCATGCTTTTTCCTTAAAACTAATCGAAGTAACATTTTCCAATTTTTGTTTCTGTTCTTCCGTCATCAATTGATAGGTAATGTTATCAACTGCGCTCATTGTAATTTCTATCGCTATTAAAAGGAATAGAAATACAAACAAAAAGACAGCAACCATTGGGAATTTTATAAAAGCCGGTCTATCACCTGAGTCAATAAAATACTCCATTGCTCCAAATACAGCAAAGAAAACAACCGGAACTCTTACATATGCTGGAATTAATTTTTTCATTTTCTAAATTTTAAAAAATTATACTATTTAATTGTCGTTCAAAGGGATTTGGCTTAATTCAGTAATCTTGTCTTTTTTATAGGAGAAAACCCAAATTCCAAGTCCAATGAAAAAGACGAAGAAGATTAATAAGGATAAGATTGGATATATCGCAACTCCCTCGATAGTTTCCATATTGTGTTTAATTTGTTCGAACATGACTTTTATTTTTTAGCAATATCTTTTACTTTAATATCCGTTCCAAGTCTTTGTATGTAAGCAATCATTGCTACGATTTCTCTTTCATTCATTGGAATAAATTTTTCTCCTCTTGCTTCTGCTTTTTTCTTGCTATCATTATAACTTTTTACAAAGTCAGGATCGTTTTTCAAGCTTTCTTCAATTTTAATAGCTTGCGCTCTTAAATCATTCAACCCATTTGCAACTTGAGCATCAGTATAAGGAACACCAAGTGTAACCATGGCTTTCATCTTGCTTTGAGTTAGAGAAATATCCATCGGTTTATTATCAAAAAGCCATTTATAACCTGGCATAATAGAACCTGCAGATATACTTTGAGGGCTCCAAAAGTGGTTGAAATGCCAGTTATCATTGTATTTTCCTCCTACTCTCAATAAATCAGGACCTGTACGTTTTGACCCCCATAGAAATGGATGATCATATACAAATTCTCCTGCTTTAGATTGTGGTCCATAACGTTCCACTTCACTACGGAAAGGACGAACAGATTGAGAGTGACACCCTACACAACCCTCACGAATGTATAAATCACGTCCTTCTAATTCCAGTGGAGAATAAGGTTTCACACTGGCGATTGTTGGGATATTCGATTTGACCATAATCGTAGGTACAATTTGGATAACACCACCAATTAAAATAGCAACAGTTGCTAAGATTGTCAATTGAATAGGTTTTCTTTCTAACCAAGGGTGAAATTTCTCTCCTTTAACTCTTCCTGAGCTAATTTTTATTAATTCAGGAGCTTCAGCCAATTCATCTTCGATTTTAGACCCTAATCTAACGGTTTGAATAATGTTATACACTAAAGAAAACATCCCAATTAAATAAAGAGTTCCACCAATAGCTCTCATCCAATACATTGGCATAATTTGAGTTACAGTTTCAAGGAAGTTACCATAAGTTAAAGTTCCATCAGGATTAAACTGTTTCCACATAGAAGCTTGTAAAAACCCGGCAACATACATTGGAATTGTATATAAAATGATCCCTAAAGTCCCGATCCAAAAGTGAAAATTAGCTAATTTAAGAGAATACAAAGTACTTTTAGTCATTCTGGGAATCAACCAATATATCATACCAAAAGCCATAAATCCATTCCAAGCTAACGCCCCAACGTGAACGTGAGCAATAATCCAATCCGTGTAATGCGCAATAGCATTTACATTTTTCAACGATAACATTGGCCCTTCAAAAGTTGCCATTCCATAACCGGTAATGGCCACAACAAAGAATTTTAAAACTGGATCTACTCGCACTTTATCCCAAACACCTCTCAAAGTTAAAAGTCCGTTTATCATTCCACCCCAAGATGGTGCAATCAACATGATAGAAAAAGCCACTCCTAAATTTTGTGCCCAATTAGGCAACGCTGAATATAACAAGTGGTGAGGACCTGCCCAGATATAAATAAAAATCAATGACCAGAAGTGAACAATAGATAATCTATAAGAATACACGGGACGATTCGCCGCTTTTGGAACATAATAATACATTAATCCTAAGAAAGGTGTTGTCAAGAAAAACGCAACCGCATTATGTCCGTACCACCATTGCACTAATGCATCTTGAACTCCTGCATAAACAGAATAACTTTTCATGGGTGACACCGGCAATTCTAAACTATTGAAAATATGTAAAACCGCTACAGTAACAAAAGTTGCCAAATAAAACCAAATCGCAACATACAAATGGCGCTCTCTACGTTTTAAAATGGTTCCAATCATATTGATACCAAAAACAACCCAAATTAGTGCAATTGCTATATCAATTGGCCATTCTAATTCGGCATATTCTTTTGAAGAACTATACCCAAGAGGCAATGATATGGCTGCAGCAACAATAATCAATTGCCATCCCCAAAAATGAAGATTACTCAAAAAGTCATTGAACATCCTGGCTTTCAACAATCGTTGCAAAGAGTAATAAATCCCTGCAAACATTGCATTTCCCACAAAAGCAAAGATAACTGCATTCGTGTGTAAAGGTCTTAATCGACCGTAACTCAACCACGAAACTCCATCAGTTATATTTGGGAAAAGGAACATAAAGGCTAATGTAAGCCCCACTAACATCCCTACAACTCCAAAGACGATGGTTGCGTAAATGAATTTTTTTACAATTTTGTTGTCATAATAAAACTGCTGCATTTCCATAATTAAATCTGTTTTAATTTAAAAGTTTAATGTTTAAGGCTAAAAGTTATTGAAGTTTTCAGATTCAATTACTTCTCATCTTGTTTTTCTGGTCTCTCTTCTTTTTGGGTTGATTTCAAAAGCTCATCGTCAAAAAGCATTCTGACTGATGGCGTATAATCATCATCATATTGACCGGTTTTTACCGCTCTTATAAAAGCAATAAAAAACCCTATAGCGACTATTATACTGATGGAGATTAATAAATAAATGACACTCATACCTTAATTTGTGTTAACAAAGTTACTTTTACGGTTTGTAGTAAAATATGACATTTGTCATACTTCTTATTTTATGTTAAAAATATGTGAAAGCGCAGTTCAAAAACTTATATAATTCTATTTTTTATTTGCATAATAGCTACTCATCACAGTCACAAAACTTACAATAGTTATTGTGCTCAAAGGCATAATGATAGCCGCTACCAAAGGCAATAAATTTCCTGTAATGGCAAATGACAATCCAACCACATTGTATAAAAGTGAAAGCGTAAAACTCATCTTTATAGTTGTTATCGCATTGTTAGAAAGTCTCAGGAAATAGCTTAATTTTTGAAATTCACTAGCATCCAGAATAGCATCACAGGCCGGTGAAAAAACATTCACATTTTCAGAAATTGAAATTCCAACATTGCTTTGCGCCAAAGCTCCGGCATCATTCAATCCATCCCCCACCATCATCACATTTTTGCCTTCTTCTTGTAATTTTTTAATGAATTCTAATTTTTCTTCCGGTTTTTGATTGAATATTAATTCCGTGCCTTTCGGCAAAAGGTTTTCTAATGTTGCCCTTTCCCCTTCATTATCGCCTGACAAAACCTTAATTTGATATTTACTGCTTAGATTTTTAAAAAGTTCCTCTAACCCTTCTCTATATTGATTGTTGAAAATAAATTTTCCATAATAAATACCGTTAATTTTTATATGGACAGAAGTTTGCTGAATATTATTTTTTTCTGTTCTTTTTACAAAAGCAGCTGAACCAATTTGAATTTCGTATCCAAAAATATGTGCTTGAATCCCTTTACCGGTGATTTCCTCAAAAGCATCAACTTTTAATTTTTTAGTTTCCGTTGCTGATTTGTTTTGCAAGATTGGCACAGGCAAATAATCATATAACATTCTGCTCAATGGATGATTCGACGCCCGAAGTACATTTTTAATCAGCAGCAAATTTTCATCAGAAAGTGCATCACCTTCATAGGAAATATTCGACTTTTTATTAGTTGTAATAGTTCCCGTTTTATCAAAAACTATAGTGTCGACTTTAGCTAATTGTTCAATAACTAAAGCGTTTTTGAGGTAGAATTTCTGTTTTCCTAAAATTCGCAATACGTTGCCAAAAGTGAATGGCGCCGTCAATGCCAATGCACATGGACAGGCAACGATCAGTACAGCTGTAAACACATTGAAAGCAATATTCGCATCAATAGAAATCCAATATCCAAATCCAAAAAACGCAATTAATAAAAGTATGGGCGTAAAATAACGAGAAATTCTATCCGTTATAGTTTTGTGTTTTTGTTCTACATTTTTCTGGAACACATCATTACTCCATAATTGTGTCAAATAGCTTTGTGAAACTGAATGTAAAACCTCCATTTCTATTACTTTACCTATTTGTTTTCCGCCAGCAAATACTTTATCGCCTGATAGTTTAGTAATAGGAATCGCTTCTCCAGTGACAAAACTATAATCAATTTCTGCTTTTTCTGAAATTAAAATTCCATCAACAGGAATTAATTCTTGGTTTCTAATGAGTAATCGGTCGCCTTTTTGAACTTCATAAATAGCAACACTTTCTTCAGTAGCATCGGTATTAATCTTGGTAATTGCTATTGGAAAATAAGATTTAAAATCTCTTTCAAAACTCAAAAAACTATAGGTTTTGATTTGGAACATTTTACCCAAAAGCATAAAGAAAATCAATCCTGTTAAGCTATCGAAGAATCCAGATCCGTAATTCATAAAGATGTCAAAAGTGCTTCGCACAAACATCACTATAATTCCCAAAGCAATAGGAATATCGATATTGAGCATTTTAGATTTAATACTTTTATACGCCGAAACGTAATAACCACTAGCTGAATAGAAAAAACTGGGTAATGATAATATAAAAATGGCTCCTCTAAAAAAGTCTCGGTATTGGTCCAGCCAAAATTCCTTAACTTCAAAATATTCTGGAAATGAAAGCAACATTATATTTCCAAAACAAAAGAAAGCGACCCCTAATTTATACGTTAAACTTCTATCGACATTATTAGTTCCCGTTTCATAGTTTTCAAGACTAATGTATGGTTCATAACCAATGGAACTCAATAAATAAACAATAGCTTTAATAGAAACAACTTCTGGATTGAAAGTGATTCGGACTCTTTTTTCAGGAAAATTAACCTGAGAAGTGTTTATTCCTTTTTGAAGACGCTGTAGATTTTCCAAAATCCAAATACACGAGCTACAATGTATATGAGGAATACTAAGTGAAATAATAGCGGTTGAATTTTCTTCAAATTCCAAAAGTTTGGATACAATACTCTCATTATCTAAAAAATCATATTTACCATTAATTTCTTGCGGGGTTGCTCCAGGGGATTTTTCAAAATCATAATAGCAAGTCAAATCATTGAGGCTAAAAATCTCGTACACGGTTTTGCAACCGTTGCAACAAAAATTTTTGGCATCAAAAATAATTTCATCTTCTTTTATAATATCTAATCCACAATGGAAACAGTTTTGTGTGTCCATAAATTTGCTCATTTTACCTGAAACAAAGGTGACAAATTGAATGAGTTAAAAATATGATATATGTCATATAAATGTCTAAATTTGTAATAGATTTAAAATACCTTCCAATTATGAGCAAATGCGAACAATGTATCGTTAGAGAATTTAGCTCTTTAAAAGCACTTACTAAAGACGAATTATTACAACTTTCTGACTGCAAAACATCTCACACTATTAAAAAAGGGGAAGTGATTTTTGAAGAAGGGGAAAATGTCAATGGTATCTATTGTGTTAAGGATGGTATTTGCAAGCTCACAAAACTGAGTCCAAATGGTAAGGACCATATCGTAAAATTGGTAACTAAAGGAGAATTATTAGGTCAACGTTCCATGATTAGTGACGAACCTGTGAATCTAAGTGCTGTTGCTCTTGAAGACATGGAGGTTTGTTTTATTCCAAAGTCGGAAGTAATGGGATACTTTGATAAAAACAATCAGTTCTCTATGAATGTCATGAGAACTATTTGTGGAGATTTAAAAGAAGCAGATGATCACATGGTCAATTTAGCCCAAAAAACCGTTAAAGAAAGATTAGCGGAGACGCTTCTTTATTTACATGACACCTTTGGAAAAAATGAAGATAATTCCTTAAAAATCCAACTTTCAAGAGATGAATTAGCAAGTATGATTGGTACTGCCACCGAAAGCTGTATTCGATTATTATCTGATTTTAATAAACTGGGAATAATTGAATTATCAGGAAAAAAGATAGTTTTGAAAGAAATCAACAAACTAAAAAAACTAGCTGAATAACTTACTCTTTCTTGTTCATTACAAAATAATAAACTGGAATTCCTAGACCCACAATACACAATCCCAACCCCGTATTGAACGTATCATAAATCAGTAAGGTGAGACAAATTGCCACAGTCACCACAATATAAAGTGCCGGTACAAATGGATAACCAAACGCTTTATAAGGTCTATCTGCATTTGGTTCTTTTTTTCTAAGGATAAAAACGCCCAAAATCGTCAATATATAAAACAATAACGATGCAAAAGTCGCATACGTTAATAAGTCTCCAAATTTTCCAGAAATACAAAGTACACAAGCCCAAATACATTGTACCCATAATGCCTTGGCAGGAACTTGATTTTTGTTTAATTCAGTTGCTTGTTTAAAAAATAATCCGTCTTTTGCCATTGCAAAAAACAATCTTCCTCCCGAAAGAATCAAGCCACTATTGCATCCAAAAGTGGACACCATGATTAACGCGGCCATCACAAAAACGCTAACATTTCCCATAATCATACTTGCTGCAGCTGCCCCAACTCTATCATTACTGGCAAACATGATTCCATTACTGGCAATATCGGTTGCATTTGGAGTTCCGTGCATCGGTAACAAAGCTAGATAAGCCAGATTTGCCAAAACATAAATAACAGTAACAATCAATGTTCCAAGAAACAAACTTCGTGGAATATTCTTTTTGGGTTCTTTGATTTCTCCTGCAATAAAAGTGACATTATTCCAAGCATCACTAGAAAATAACGAATTGATTATCGTGGCACCCGCAGCACCTAAAAGTGCCATTCCCGCTAATTTTGTGACGGTAATTGTTCCGTCAGGATTTACAACTGTTTTACTGGCTTCCCACATGTTTGTGAAATTATTGGATAAAACATCCGTTTGTAAACCAACATACAATCCCAAAATAATCAATGCAAATAGCGCTATTAATTTAGCCGAAGTAAGAACCAATTGAACCGTTTTTCCGCTTTCTACTCCTTTCGTATTAATATACGTAAGCAATAGTATACTTGAAATTGCCAATACTTTTTGGTACGAAAAAATAAAACTAGCGCCTATTTTAAAAAGTGTATGGTCTAAAATAGGAAAAAAAATAGCGGCATAATTAGCAAAAGTAACTGCAATGGCTGCAATAACTCCCGTTTGAATTACCGTAAAAACTGTCCAGCCATAGAGAAAGGAAACTAATCTTCCATAAGCGCGTTGAATATAAACAAATTGCCCTCCAGCATTTGGCATCATTCCAGCTAATTCCCCATAACTCAATGCTGCAGCAACTGTAATAATACCCGTAACTAGCCATATAACTAATAACCAAGCTGCAGAACCAATATCTCTTGCCATTGCTGATGTAACAATAAATATCCCTGATCCTATCATAGAACCAGCAACTAAACTGGTGGCATCAATTAATCCTAAAGAACGTTTTAACTCGGTTTTATTTTCTGGCATTGGGTAATTTTAATTATTTAATACTGAACACTATAATTTTTTCGCTTCTTCCCCAAATTAAGGTATTTGAAAATCATAGATTTCCAATTCCTATTTATTTTGGAAGCCGCTTCGCTTCTTCCCAAAATTAAGGTATTTGGAAATCATAGATTTCCAATTCCTATTTATTAGGAAGGCGCTTCGCTTCTTCCCAAAAAACATCCATTTCAGCCAAAGTCATATCCATTAATGGTTTCCCCAATTCTCCTGCTTTACTTTCTAAATATTGAAAGCGCTTGATGAATTTTTTATTCGTTCGTTCCAAAGCATCTTCGGGATTTACATTAAGAAATCGGGCATAATTTATCATCGAAAATAAAACATCTCCAAATTCGGCTTCAATTTTATCTTGATCTCCCTCTTCAACCTCAACTTGCAATTCTTCCAATTCCTCTTGAACTTTGTCCCAAACCTGATGGGATTCTTCCCAATCAAACCCTACTCCTTTAACTTTATCTTGAATTCGACTTGCTTTTACTAATGCGGGTAAACTTTTTGGTACACCTTCAAGAACAGACTTTTTACCTTCTTTCAGTTTTAGTTTTTCCCAGTTTTGCTTTACTTCTTCTTCATCTTTTACCACTACATCACTATAAATATGAGGATGACGATGGATTAACTTTTCGCAAATTTCATTGCAAACATCGGCCATGTCAAAATCGCTCGTTTCGCTCCCTATTTTAGCATAAAAAACAATATGCAATAACAAATCACCTAACTCCTTTTTGACTTCATTTAAATCATTATCTAAAATAGCATCTCCTAATTCGTAAGTCTCTTCAATAGTAAGATGACGTAAAGTTTGCATAGTTTGCTTTTTGTCCCAAGGACATTTTTCCCGCAAATCATCCATAATATCTAATAATCTTTCGAAAGCTTGCAGCTGGTCTTTTCTTGAATTCATATTGAAATGGTTTTTTGTAAAAATAAAAAAAATCCTGTCCAGAAAATGACTGAACAGGATTAAATATTATTTAAAATTGAAATTACTCTTTTTTAGCTTTTGCTTTTTTTGCAGGAGCTTCAACTTCTGCTGTTGGTATTTCTTCTGTAACCTCAACTTCTTCTGCAACTGCAGCAGCCGGTGTTTCGTCAGTAACTAACCCTTTTGCTTGAAGCATATTATACCAATTCAAAATTTTCTTTACATCAGAAGGATATACTCTTTCTTCATCATAATCTGGTAAAATTTCTTTAAAATAAGCTAATAAAACCGCATTCTCTTCTTTATGCGAAATTGCTTGCCCTTTGTTCTCTTTATCAGCAATTTTTTGCATGATTTCAGCTAACGGTTTTTCGCCTTCATACGTATAAATAGAAATCTCCGACAATAAACTCACATTGCTTTTTAAATTCACTGTAATTTTTTTTCCGTCCAATAATGATTCCGCAACAAACCCAGTACGCGTTTGTACTCTTAATACGTATAAGCCCGGTTTCCCAGAAATGGCTAATATTTTTTCTAAATTCATGTTTTTTTTGTAATTATTTATTAAGAATTTGACTTATTTTTTTTCATTTAAAACCAAAAATTATACCAAGATAAGGCTATAAATGGGAATTTATCTTCCTTTTTTACCAAAAAATTTCATTCGATACTCTTGGAAAGTTTTGCCTTCTAAGATGTTTTTAAGCTTTTTTTGAATCAAACGTTTTTTCAAGGACGAAATTTTATCCGTAAACAAAATCCCTTCAATATGATCGTATTCATGTTGGATTACTCTGGCGATTAATCCGTCAAAAACTTCTGTTTTCATTACAAAATCCTCTTCACAATATTCAATAGTTATGGTTGGATTTCGATACACATCTTCACGAACATCAGGAATACTTAAACATCCTTCATTAAAGCTCCATTCTGTACCTTCTTCTTTTATCATTTTTGCATTGATAAAAGTTTTTTTGAATCCTTTCAATTCCTGTTGTTTAGCATCTTCTAAATCTTCATCATCACTAAAAGGAGTCGTATCGATTACAAATAAGCGAACTGCCAATCCTACTTGCGGTGCAGCAAGTCCCACACCATAGGCGTTATACATCGTCTCGTACATATTGGCAATCGTTTCTTTCAAGTTTGGATGTTCTGGTGTAAGAACTTCTCCTACTTTTCTTAAAACAGGATCACCATATCCTATAATTGGTAAAATCATTATTGTTATATTAAGTATTATCTACTGTAAATCTGAATATGTCTCCATTTAATTCAGTCTGCAAAAATAGTAAAAAAATAGACAATGAATAATCCTCCATTGATAATTAGTGTTTTTTTACAATTAAGTTCAAAACACATCTCTTTATCCTTTGAATAATTCGTACAATTCTTACCTTTGTTAGTAATACAATTATATGATTTACAGAATCCGAAAATTTACAGACAGTACTTATTTCAATAATGCCTTAAAGGTAACGATAGCGGCAGTCATTCCTGTTTTATTGTTTTCTTTTCTTGGTAATTTTGAAATGGGTTTTACTATAGCACTAGGAGCTTTTTTCACCTATCCAAGTGACATTCCAAGTAGTTTAAAACATAAAATCAATGGTGTTCTGGTTACTGCTTTTCTAGTTGCCGGTCTCAATTTGTTAGTGAATATCATGCATCCCTATTCTTGGATTTTTTATCCATTTTTAGCACTTTTGATTTTCTTGATATCCATGCTTTCTGTATATGAAAAAAGAGCCACAGCGGTTTCTTTCTCGGCGTTACTTGCCGTTTCATTGGCATTTGCACATTTGCATACCAGCTGGGAAATGATTGAATATTCAGGATTAATTCTTGTAGGTGGTTTATTTTACCTTCTAATATCCCTTATTTTTCATTATGTAAGTCCTCATCGTTATATCGAATTAGAAATTGCTGAATGCATCAAACTAACGGCTAAGTATTTAAAACTAAGAGGGGATTTATGGACCATTAATGCTGACAAAAAAGCAATTATTGAAAAACAATTACACCTTCAGGTTGAATTGAATACCATTCGACAAAACATTAGAGAGGTGCTAATCAGTAGTCATACTACTTCCGGTTCTTCCAATCAAAACCGCAAGATGCTTATTGTTTTTATTTCATTGATAGAAATTCTGGAACTTGCCTTATCTACTTCTTTCGACCATGATAAGTTACATCAAAAATTTGACGATCATCCAAAGGTGTTACTAACATACCAGAGCCTGGCTTATAATCTTGCCACAAGTTTAAAACAGGTATATAAAAGTGTACAAAACCGAACTAAATATGTTTCTAAACATAATTTACTTGGTGATTTAAATGCTTTACAACTTGCAATCACAGAATACGAAAATGACTTAGGAAAAATTGCCGCTTCCGAAGGTGTTTTTATGCTGACAACTATGCTTCAATATGCCGAAAAACAAGTTGAAAAAATAAAAATTGTAGAACGCGCATTTACCTTGGCTATCAATTCATTGGATTTTAAAGGAAAGGACAAAGACTTAGAAAAATTTCTAACACCGCAATATTATCCTTTGAGTACGCTGATTGAAAATCTTAGTTTCTCTTCTACTATTTTTAGACATTCACTACGATTGACCATCACCATTCTAATTGGTTTTATCATTGGTAATGTACTGCCTTTTCACAACGTATATTGGATTTTGTTGACTATCATCGTAATCATGCGACCAGGATATGGCTTAACCAAGCAACGATCTTTTCATCGAATTTTCGGTACTATTTTAGGAGGATTAATTGCATTTGGAGTTCTTACATTCATACACAATAGTATTATCATCAGCGTTTTTTCTATTCTTTGCATGCTTTTAGGATTTTCCTTTACACAAACAAATTATAAAGTCAGCGCAACATTTGTGACGATGTATATTGTTTTTATTTATGGAATACTGACTCCAAATATTAGTGATGTGATTCAATATAGAATTCTGGATACTATTGTTGGGGCAGCATTAGCTTTTTTTGCCAATCACTTTTTATGGCCTTCATGGGAGTTTTTAAATATTCCCATTTATTTGGAAAAATCCATAAAAGCAAATGAAAATTACCTGAAGGAAATCTCCATTTTTTATAATAAAAAGGGAACTATTTCTACTTCCTACCGATTAGCCAGAAAGAATGCTTTTATAGAAATAGGTAATTTAATGGCCTCTTTTCAAAGAATGATTCAAGAACCTAAATCAAAACAAAAACAACTGCCACAAGTATATAAACTGGCCATACTCAATCATTCTCTACTTTCCTCTTCAGCTTCCTTAGGAACTTACATTCAATCGCACAAAACGACATCAGCTTCTGAGGCATTTAATGTTGTGGTTGATACCGTAATTAAAAACCTCGATAATGCTATTGCGCTTTTGAAAGAAAATGATTTAGATATAAAAGAAAGCCTTCCAAAAGAAGATTTAGCCATGCGTTTTACCGAGTTAAAAAATATTAGAGAAAAAGAATTAAAAGCAGGAATTCCTATTGATGAAGAAGCGTTTCAATTGAAAATGCAGGAAGCACAATTGGTTATAGAACAATTAATCTGGTTGACTAATTTATCCGAAAACATAGTAAAGACAACAAAAGAATTAATGCAATCTTAAAATAAAAAAGCGCTGGAATTAGATTAAACATCTAAAAACCAGCACTTTTATTTTATTATGAAATACTAATTATTCAGTTTTAGAATTTCAGCAGTATCTTTTCTTATTTCGGCTAACAAAGTTGGATTTGTATTCAAAGCCTGCCCATAAGACGGAATCATTTTTTTTAATTTTTCCTGCCATTCCGGTGTTCCAATTTCTTCTTTGAAACATCTTCCTATTAAATCTATCATAATCGAAACTGCAGTTGAAGCACCCGGTGAAGCACCAAGTAAAACTGATAATGAACCGTCAGCAGTTGTGATTACTTCAGTACCAAATTCAAGTATTCCTCCTTCTTTTTCGTCTTTCTTGATAACTTGTACGCGTTGACCAGCTCTTTCTAATTTCCAGTCTTTAGATCTTGCACCAGGAACATATTCTCGTAATGCATTAATTCTATCTTTTGGTGATTGACGTACTTGTTCAATCAAATATTTTGTAAGTGGAATATTCTTAATACCAGCAGCAATCATCGGAATGATATTGTCTGGCTTTATAGATAATGGTAAATCTGAATAGGATCCATTTTTTAAAAATCGAGTAGAAAAACCTGCAAAAGGCCCAAAAAGCAATGCTTTTTCTCCATTTATCATTCGGGAATCAATATGTGGTACAGACATGGGTGGCGCACCAACACTGGCTTTACCATAAACTTTAGCTTGATGTTTTGCAATCACTTCAGGATTAGTACATTTGAGCCATTGTCCGCTCACTGGAAAACCTCCAAAACCTTTTCCTTCCGGAACATCTGCTTTTTCTAACAATGGTAATGAACCACCACCAGCTCCTATAAAAACAAATTTAGTATATGCTTTTCTTTTTTGGCCTGTAGCCAAATCTGTAATTTTTATTCTCCACGATTTATCTTCACGTTGTTTCAATTTTTGAACTTCGTGATGAAAATGCATGGTAACACCATCCAATTGCGTTAAATAATTGAACATGTTTCTGGTTAATTCTCCAAAATTCACATCTGTCCCAATTGCCATTGAAGTTGCAGCAACTTGATCTGTATCCTTTCTACCTTCCATAACCAAAGGCATCCATTCCTTTAACTGAGAAAAATCAGTACTAAAAAGCATTTCTTTAAAAAGCGGATTCGCATGTAATGCTTCATATCTTTTTTTAAGATACTCCACATTTTTATCACCCCAAACAAAACTCATGTGTGGAATGCTTTTTATAAAATTTTCAGGAGATGAAACTTTTTTCTGTTGGACTAAATAAGCCCAAAATTGACGAGAAACTTCGAAAGATTCCGCAATACTGATTGCTTTTTTAGGACTGATACTGCCATCTTCACTTTCAGGAGTATAATTAAGCTCACAAAAAGCAGAATGCCCTGTTCCTGCATTATTCCATGCATCAGAACTTTCAGCAGCAGCAATATCTAATCTTTCGTAAATTTCAATTTTAATATCCGGTTGTAATTCTTTTAGGATTAAGCCAAGTGTGGCGCTCATTATTCCAGCTCCTATAAGAACTACATCACTATTTGAACGAATGGTTGTATCAGGCATAACAAAATTTTAAAGCGCAAAGATACTTCATAAAACCATAAAAATTATAACAAATAATTGTTAAAAAGTAGGAAATCACGAAAACATTGTAGTCATTTTACTGCCTTCAAAACAACGCTTTTAAAATATTTTTCGAGTCAAATAATCCTGAAGCATTATCGTTGCAGAAATCTCATCAATCAGTGCTTTATTTTGACGTTGTTTTTTATTGAGTCCACTATCAATCATCGTTTGAAATGCCATTTTTGATGTAAACCGTTCATCTACCCGAATGACTTTCATATCCGGAAAATGATTCGTAAAATGCGTTACAAAACCTTTAATGATAGAAGCGCTTTCTGAAGGTTCACCATTCATTTGTTTGGGTTCACCAATAAGCACTGCTTCTACTTTTTCTTTGGCAAAATAATCCTTCAAAAAAGCAATAGCTGTTGCAGATGGAATTGTAGTTAAACCTGAAGCAATGATTTGCATTTCATCGGTAACAGCGATTCCTGTACGTTTCTGTCCGTAATCTATAGCGAGAATTCTTGGCATTTGTTATTTTTTTTTCAAAGGTAACTATTTTAATTTTCCGATTCTTAGCAACAATGGAAAAGCCACTTTCTTATCATTTTTTTGCCAAGAAATTTTCAACTCATCATAAATCAAGTCCAAAGGATTTTTATTGTTTTTCGAAATATAATGTTGTGTTGCCGACCATGTTTCCAGATAACCAATAAGTTCTTCAAAAGTCCATGCAAAATGATTTACGAAAGATTGTGTAACAATTTCATCAAATGGAAATGGAATCGTTTTATAATTTTCATCCAAGTATTTTCGCTCGGTATCCCAATACGGACCAACTATATTATAATAAAATTTTTGAATTATTGCATCAGAATCTTCATTGGTAGAAAACAATCCATAACCTAATACAGCAAAGATTCCGTCTGGTTTTAATATTCTGTAGATTTCTTTATAAAACGAATCAAAATCAAACCAATGAACCGCTTGTGCCACAGTTATCAAGTCAAATTCTTGATTTTTAAAAAAGGTATTTTCGGCTGCTGCTACTTTATAAATTATATTATCCGAAGGAATCGCATTATCAAGTTGATTCTGACTAATATCAATTGCATAAACCGTTTCAAAAAATCTAGAAAGTTTCTGTGCCACTTGCCCATTTCCTGTTGCTATATCAAGTGCGACCGATTTATTTTTGACAAATGAAACCAAATAATCAATCAATTTATCTGGATATTGCGGTCTAAATTTTGAATATTCGGAAGCTTGTTTGGAGAAATTATCTTTCATATTCCCATGATTTTCATTTATCATCCAAATTTACAACATTTAAAAAACATTAAACACAAAGCAAGTTAAATCTATAACATTTTCAAATCAATTAACCTTTTTGCTTTTTCGGTAAAAAACATATCTTTGTCAAAAATCTAATTAAAATGAATCCATTACAAACTATTATAGAACAAGCTTGGGAAAACCGCGCTTTGTTACAAGAAACAACAACAACTGATGCGATCAGAGCAGTTATTGAATTATTAGACACAGGAAAATTACGTGTTGCTGAGCCAGTTGGAGAGGGATGGCAAGTAAATGAATGGGTTAAGAAAGCGGTAGTGATGTACTTCCCTATTCAAAAAATGGAAACATGGGAATCTGGAATTTTCGAATACCATGATAAAATGTTATTGAAAAGAGGCTATGCAGAAAAAGGAATTCGTGTAGTTCCTAATGCTGTGGCGCGTTACGGTGCTTACATTTCTAGCGGTGTTATCTTAATGCCAAGTTATGTAAATATTGGTGCTTATGTAGACGAAGGAACTATGGTTGATACTTGGGCTACTGTAGGAAGCTGTGCTCAGATTGGTAAAAACGTACATTTAAGTGGTGGTGTAGGAATTGGTGGTGTTCTTGAACCATTACAAGCTGCTCCGGTAATTATTGAAGACGGTGCTTTTGTTGGTTCTCGTTGTATAGTTGTTGAAGGTGTTCATGTTGGTAAAGAAGCAGTTCTTGGTGCCAATGTTTGTTTGACTGCCTCTACAAAAATTATTGATGTTACAGGAGATACTCCAGTTGAAATGAAAGGATACGTTCCTGCTCGTTCTGTTGTAATTCCTGGAAGTTATACTAAAAAATTCGCTGCTGGTGAGTTCCAAGTACCTTGCGCTTTAATCATTGGAACCCGTAAACCTTCAACTGATTTAAAAACATCATTGAACAATGCTTTACGCGAATATGACGTAGCGGTATAATCCGTTTTCGTTTAAAAATCTTTATAAAAAGACCTATTGGATATTTCAATAATTATTGTCAATTACCGTGGTTGGAAAGCCTTAGACGAATGTTTAGAATCTATTGATGCAATTAGTTCAAAAACATTCTCATTCGAAGTTATCATTGTTGATAATTTTTCTAATGACGGACAATTTCCTGTTTTTAAACAAAAATATTCCAAGTTTACATTTATAGAAAATTCTGGTAATAATGGTTTCTCAAATGGTTGCAACTTTGGTGCAAACATTGCTACGGGAAACCATTTCCTTTTTTTAAATCCAGATACAAAACTTACTATTGAAGCCCTGGAAACTCTTTTACAAACAGCTGTTTCACATCCTGAAATTGGGATTTTATCCTGTTTGCAAATAAATGAAAACCATGTTTTTTACAAACAGAATAATTTATTTCCGGCTTTAGGGCGATTTTTTGGAATCTCAAGATCTTTTTTCAGAAAACTGAATAAAACAAAACTGGAAAAACGTTTTAACGACACTGATGATTTGTTTTACCCAGATTGGGTTACCGGAGCAGTCATTTTCATAAGCCGAGAATGGTTTAACAAAATTAAAGGCTGGAACGAAGATTACTGGTTGTATTTTGAAGATGTTGATCTTTGTAAAAAAATAGCTGATAACGGAGGAATAGTTGCCGTTACTCGAAAAGCAACCATATTTCATCAACATGGTGGTGCATCCCGACTCAATGTAAAAACAAAAGCACTCACAAAAACGGAAGTGATTATTTCTAAACACGTTTATATCAGCAATCAATTTCCAACAGGAATACAACTTAATTTTCATAGTTTATTGATTTTAGGAGTTCTTAGTGAGAAAATAATATTGTCGTTTTTAAGCCTGTTTTTATTTTTTATTCCAAAATTAAAAGTGAATCGGTTGATGCTAAAAAATCTATTCATTTATTATTTTAATGCGATACAAAAACAAACCTGGATTAGTCCTCGCGCGATGAATTACTTGAAAACAAAAGCATAATTTTTTCAAATTTACTTCGAATGAAAATACTCGTAATTCAACAAAAAATGATTGGAGACGTTTTAGTAAGCTCCATATTATGCAACAATTTGCGTAAAGCCTATCCAAAAGCGCAAATTGATTACATGGTTTACGAATCAACAATCGCTGTTTTACAAGGGAATACAAGTTTTGATAATCTCATTCTTTTCAACGAAAAACATCAAAAAAGCAAATGGGAATATTTTAAATTATTGAAATCCATTCGAGCTGAAAAATATGACATTGTTATTGATGCGTATTCTAAATTAGAAAGTTGGCTTGTTGTATTATTTTCAGGCGCAAAACAAAAAATTTCGTATTGGAAAAAAGGAAGAGACTTCCTTTATACAGATACTATAAAAAGACAAAAAACATCCGATACCAATTTAGGTCTAATAATTGAGCAACGATTAGCATTACTAAATCCTTTACATCTGGATATTGAATTAGAAACATTTCCCAGAATTTATGTCAAAAAAGAAGAGAATGATTTTGCTACATCACTTTTCAAATCTTATGGAATAGACCAATCCAAAAAAACGATTATGCTGAGTATAATTGGCAGTAGTGATGACAAAACCTATCCGCTGGAATACATGTCGCAATTAGTAGATTTCATTGCAGATAAAGATGATGCGAATATTCTTTTTAATTATTTTCCAAAGCAAATTGAAGATGCCAAAAAAATCTACAATGGTTGTAAAGAAAACACCAAACAAAAGATTCATTTCTCTATTTTAGGAAAAAACATCCGAGAGTTTATTGCCATAATGAATCATTGTGATATGATAATTGGCAACGATGGCGGAGCAATAAATATGGCAAAAGCATTAGAAAAACCTTCATTCATAATTTTCTCACCTTGGATTGATAAAAAAGGATGGGCTACTTTTGAAGATGGAATTAATCATGTTTCGCTACATTTAAGAGAGTTCAAACCAAATTTATTTGAAGGTAAAACGGCTAAAATAATAAAAAAAGAAACTGTTTTATTCTACAAGGAATTTACTCCTGAGTTGATTTTCCCTGCATTAAATGCTTTTTTAGAAACACATTTGAAATAATGCTATATTTTTGTAAAAGAGCTAAAAATTAATGAAATACAATCACAACACTAAAATTTCAGTTTTAATAATCACATTAAACGAGGAAAATCAAATGAAAGCTCTTTTGGCTGATTTGGATTTTGCTGACGAAATTATTGTTGTAGATTCATTTAGTACCGATAATACTGAGGTTATTTGTAAATCATTCGAAAATGTAAAATTCATTCAAAATACGTTTGAAAATTATTCTTCTCAAAGAAACTTTGCTATTTCACAGGCCAAAAATGATTGGGTTTTATTTCTGGACGCTGACGAAAGATTAACTCCTGAATTAAAAAATGAAATTTTAGTTACTGTAAAAAACAACCTAACATACGCTTCTTTTTTATTTCCGAGAACTTTTATGTTTGAGAACAAAGTATTGCATTTCAGCGGAAATCAAAGTGATAAAATATTTAGGCTTTTCCATAAAAATCATGCAGAATATACTTCTGAAAGACTGATTCATGAGAAATTAAAAGTAGATGGAAAAATTGGCATCCTAAAAAACAAACTTATCCATTATTCCTATGCTAATTATGAATCCTATAAATCGAAAATAATTCGTTACGGAAAATTTAAGGCTCAAGAGAAGTTTATCAAAAAACAAAAATCGCACTATTTACTCCACCTTCTGCATCCAACCTATAATTTCTTATACAATTATTTTGTTCGTTTGGGTTTTCTTGATGGGAAAAAAGGAGTGATCATTTGTTATCTGAACGCGTATTGCATTCATATTAGATACAAGGAATTAAATCAGCTTTGGAATAAAAAACAACCCTTATCTCCAAAATAGCAGTTTCTTTTTTCGGGCGATTTTTCTATGAAATTTCATCTGAAAATCATTGGTATAAAAACACATTTTACTAAAAACTTCGTCGTAGTCCTTGTTGTAAAGTTTTGCGTACTCTTTGCTCATTACAGCCAACATTTCAATTTTTGGCGTAAGCCTATGAAAATTTTTCATGCGAGCATCAAAATCCATAACATCATGAAAATTCATGCGGTTCAAATCCACCAAGAAAAATTCATATTGATTTTGAAGCCCCTTTTTAATCAAAGTGTTTCCTGGTGAATGATCTAGAAATTCGATTCCTTTTTCATGCAAATCGAAAGTAAACTGAGTAAACTGTCTCAATATATTTTCGTGATCTGGATAATCTGGATCTAGCACTAATTCTCTAAAAGTTAACTCCGCTTCAAGGTGCTCACTGATATAATAACTATTTTCTAATCCTGAAAATTTGAAATTTTCAGCATAAGCAATAGGTTGTGGCGTTCCAATTCCATTTTCCAGTAATCTATTGGCAAATTCATATGAACGTCTGGCTTTAGATTTTCTAAAATATTTATACGCTATTTGATTAATGACGTGAGGAATTTTGAACGATTTGATGTTAATCGTTTTTTCTTCTAAATCAAATAGTTTTATTTTATTTCGGTTTCCATCGCCAAAAAGAACTCCATTTGAATTAAAATTTTCAATCATTGCCAATAAATTTGACTTGCTTTTTAGAAAATGAGAGTGAATATTTATTTGCATCAATACATTATAAGTGTAAACAAAAGTAGTTATTGCATTTTATTTATCCAATTTAAGGTTTACATTTACTTCATTACAATGCTATTTATGTCAAAAACTGTATTTTTAGAAACGCATAACCTTAAGAATAAGGCAACTGGATTAGGAACTTTTAATTACGAGCTAATTAAAGGTTTATATCAATTAGAATTTAATGATTTAGAGTTAACTCTAAATGCTAAAAACCCAGAAATTCTTGAGAAAGAATTTGGAAAAAAATTTAGCTATCATAAATACACCAATTTATCGCGTCACAGTCTTTTTAGAACGCGGAAAAAGTATGACTTATGGCATTCTGTCAATCAAAACACAAAAGTGGAGCCATTTCACATCAATAAATATTTACTTACCGTACATGATGTAAATTTTGTGGAGGAAATCTCATCTGATATGAATCATAAAGCAAACAAACTCTTTCTTGCAAAATTAGAAAAAGCTACAGCGATTACTTACATATCCGAATTTGCAAAAAAACAAACCCATCAATATTTTAATGTACCCAATGTTCCTGAATATGTGATTCACAATGGAAATCCTATTACTACCATTTTAGACACTTCTGAATTTATTTCTGAAATCACTTTAGACAAGCCTTTTTTATACTCTATAGGTGATTTTTTAGAACGAAAAAATTTCTTGTCTATAGTAAAAATGATGATTCACATCCCTGATTTCAATTTGATTATATCTGGAAACAACCATAAATCGTATGGAATCGAAATAGCAAAATTCATCACGGAAAACAACCTACAAAATCGCGTTTTTCTTACTGGAAAAGTGGACGATATTGCAAAACAATATTATTTATCAAAATGTCATGCTTTTCTTTTCCCTTCAATTCGCGAAGGTTTTGGGCTTCCGCCAATAGAAGCGATGCATTTTGGCAAACCCATTTTCTTATCCAATAAAACATCCTTACCGGAAATAGGTGGAGAACATTCTTATTATTGGGATAATTTTGACCCTGAATACATGAAAACCATACTATTTGAAGGTTTAAACCATTTCTACAACAATCAAGATCTGATGGAATCATTAATGAAAGAAAGAGCCGCAAGTTTTAATTGGAAAGTTGCAGCAGCAGATTATTTAAAAGTCTATGAGAAGTGTCTTTTCTAAAAATTTTATTCCACAAAAAAATAAAATCTATTGAAAAACGTTGAAACATTTTTGCTAATTAATATTTTAAAATATTTTTTTTCTTCCAAAAATCACTTTCTTTTTAAAATCTTTCATCGAATCAGTTCCTCTAATATCAATACGTTGTACTTCATAAATATTTTTCAAAGGGAAAATGTTGATTCTATTGCCTATTCGAAGCCCGTATTTAATACCATACTTTTTCAATAAATCAAAAAACAGCTTCTGATTAACTCCTTTTTTACGATAATACCCCCCAAAAGTATATGCCAAAGCAGGAAAAACATTTAATTCTTCTTTTTTGATAATTTCTTGACATAATTGCAGATCTTTTTCAATCTCATCTAACGTTAAATTTGCATAATTATCATGTTTAAAAGTATGATATCCTAACTCAATATGAGACCCTATTTCCAATAATTGTTGTTTATTCATCAACTTCATATTCTCATTGACATATTTTCCGTTCCAATCAACATCTTGTCCTATTCTACCTAAAACCATAAAGCAAACTGCTTTAAAGTTGTATTGTTGCAGCAAAGGGTATAACTCGGTATAATTATCTAAAAAACCATCGTCAAACGTAAGAACAACAGTTTTTGCAGGCAAATCCTGTTTCTTGTTTGTCAATTCATCAATTTCTGACATCCAAAGAGTCGTATAATTGTTATTTTTTAAATATTCAAATTGTTCAATTATTTTCTCTTTACTAATTGTTATTTGATCTTCAAAACCATTTATAGAGATGGAGTGATATTCTAAAATTCTGATTTTTTTTGATGGAAAATAAAACAATTTAAATTGAATATTCAGAACAATCAAAAAAATAAATAAAATTGAAAATAATATAATTATTAAATAAATCATGGTATAAATTTTTAAACTCAATTAAATCAAATTATTATTAATTACTTCATTTAAAACATCTAAAAATTTTGCGCCAATTATAAAGCGTGTAGAAGTCGTCATCAAAAATTCAAAGCCATTGTTTATAAATTTATTTCGCATAGTATTGTTATTAATTAAAATTTCGACTTTATTGGCAAAATCAATTGGATTTCCCGCTTCTGCTAATAAACCAGTCTCATTATCTATTAAGACCGTAGGGATTCCACCAGCTTTTGCAGCAACTACAGGAACTCTACATGCATAACTTTCGAGGACAACTCCTCCTGTAGCTTCACATTTTGATGTGAACAAAAATAAATCTAATTCTGGAAGGCATTTATGTACATCTGCTCTAAATCCGGCAAAAATAACTTCATTCTCTAATCCTTTGGATTTAACATAAGTCTTAATCTCCGCTTCTAAAGATCCTTCTCCTATCAAAATATATTTTGCTTTCAATCCTCTTTTATATAACTCTTCTACAGTATCAATCCAAGTGTAATGATCTTTCACTTTACAAAAAGCAGAAACATTACCAATAATTTTATAGTCTGATGGAATATTAAATTCTCTATGCAGGAATCCATTTTTTTTATTATTAATAAACCTATCCGTATCAACAACACTTCCTATAACAGTCATAGAATCATGATTTTTTATAGAAGGTTTGAGGATTTCAACTACGGCATCAGATACACATACAATTTTTCTAATTCCTTTGTAATTGTATTTGTATTTCCTGAAAAAATTAGTTCCAATATTTTTAATTAAAGTTCTACATAAAACTAAAGGAATTTTTAAACCAAAAAAAACAGATGACAGAACACTTATCGTATGCGCTTTACTATTATGAATAATTACAACATTTGCATTATATGAGCCAACAATTTCTTTAAATTTCTTTGCGAATTTTAAATCATATTCTGATTTAAAATCAAAATTTTGAACCTGCAAATTTCTTTCTACGGCAACTTTATACAATTCAGAATTAACAGGACATATAATTAATTGATTCTCGACAAAGTTATTATCCCTGAATGATTCATATAAATCAACAATCATTTGCTCATGACCTCGCCAAACATTTGACGTAGTAAAATGGATTAATTTCATTAATGATTATTTTATCAGTAAAAATAGTCTTAATATTAAATAAAAAAATAAAAAAAGTGCTTAAAAAGTACTTAAAAATTAAACAATTAATTATTCTCCACGGTATTGACTTTAAAAACTTCAAAAATCCAATTGTCTAATTTGTATTTACTAAGAATATCGCTATCAATTGCTACAAAATCTGTTTCAAAAAAACTAGAAGGTACTTCATAATTACTTTCTGAAATGACAAAAATATTATTTGGATTATAAAAATCATAAGTAACAATATCCTGATTATTAGTAATTAATTTTTTCTTATAACCTAAGGCCTCAAAAATACGGAAAGTTAACCCGTCCTGATTCTTCTGCTGGATATCTACTAATACTAAACTGCTTGCAATTATATTTTTAACTTCACTTATTAGTAGATATCTATCCGAAATTTCAATACTCTTATGTTTAAAAAACCTATCTTTCTTTACTATAAAACGAAAAGAAATTCGCTCCTGTGAAAAATAATTAGCAAGCTTTACTAAAAACGGAAATCTTTCATCAAATGAAGATATATTAAATACTAGATTAGTTATTTTTTTAGTTTCAATTTGATCATCGTAAATATAATTAGTCAAAAATTGAAAATTATATTTCTCAACATCTTTTTTGTCATAACTATAAACCGTATCAAAAAAAGATAATGTCTTTTTTTGATCTTTAAAATTTTCAATACCATCAAACAAAAAACAGCTCATTTGAATTGCATTATCTCTTAACAACAATAACGCTTTACGCTCCAATTTATCAGGTCTAATAATTAAAATCTGATCAAATAAATCTCCATTTTGAATTACTTTTTTTATATAATTTGTCTTGTTTTTTTCTTTTAAACTAGGAAAACTGATCAATTTCAAAAAAAAATTAATAAGTCTAGAGAAAATATTTTTATAAGAAAATGGAATAGCATCAATATTAACATAAGTCAAATCAACATTCTGCGCTGCATAAAGCTTTTCAACTAAAAAGTCAATATAACCAAATGAATGCGTAGTTATTATTGCTATTCGTTTAATTTTTGTCATTATTGCTATCTTTGTAAAATTATCATTTCTAGCAAAAATAGAAAGTTATATTTAAATACCTAAAATTATAATGAATCAAGAAATACACAATGCCTACGAAGTAATAAAAGAAGGCGGAATAATCCTCTATCCTACTGACACGGTTTGGGGAATTGGTTGTGACGCTACAAATCCTGAGGCTGTTGCCAAAATATATAAACTCAAACAAAGAGCCGAAACCCAAAGCATGATTGTTTTGATGAATGGTGAAAAAATGATGTACAATGTATTTAAGGATATTCCTGAAGTGGCATGGCAAATCATGGATTTATCCGAAAACCCAACGACTTTAGTCTTAGACAAACCAAGAAATGTGGCTCCTAATTTAATTGCTCCAGATAACACTTTAGGAATCCGTATCGTGAAAGAACCTTTTTGTTTTAAATTATTGGAAAAGATGAAAAAACCATTGGTTTCAACTTCAGCAAATATTTCTGGACAACCTACCCCAAAAAGTTTCAAAGAAATTAGCCCCGAAATTATAAAAGGCGTCGACTATGTTGTAAATTTGCATCGCGAAAAAATTGCCGGAAAACCTTCTACAATTATAAAATTGACGAATGATTCTCAGGTGAAAGTGATACGTAAATAGTTTGTAGTATTCAGTTTAGCAACTTTGGACTATAGACTTTAAACATTTTTAAAATGAGCATCAAAACTTCCTATAAAGAAGCCTTAAATAATAAAATTTTCGAAGTCATTTCTCAAGCTTCCCAAGAACTTAACATTGAAAGTTATGTAATTGGTGGTTTCGTGAGAGATTTGCTTTTGAATAGAGATTTCAAAAAAGATATTGATATTGTTGCCGTTGGCAGCGGGATAGAATTGGCTTTGAAAGTATCTCAATTACTCCCAAAAAAACCAAAAGTTCAAGTTTTTAAAACCTATGGAACAGCGATGTTGCGTTTTGAAGATACCGAAATTGAATTTGTTGGCGCTCGAAAAGAATCCTATAATCTAGACAGTCGCAATCCTGTTGTAGAGAACGGAACTCTTGAAGACGATCAAAACCGTCGTGATTTTACTATAAACGCTTTGGCTTTATCATTAAACGCTTCAAATTTTGGCGAATTATCCGACCCATTTAATGGACTGGAAGATTTAAAAAATAAAACAATCAAAACACCTTTAGATCCGGATATTACTTTTTCTGATGATCCTTTGAGGATGTTGAGAGGAATTCGTTTTGCAAACCAATTGGGTTTTGAAATCGAAGAGCATTCCTTGAACTCTATTACAAAAAATGCAGAGCGAATTAAAATTATATCCGGGGAACGTATTGTTGACGAACTGAATAAAATTCTTTCGACAGACAAACCTTCCATTGGATTTTTATTATTGTTCAAAACAGGACTTTTGGATATTATTCTTCCGGAATTGACCGCCTTAAATCAAGTAGAAGAAATTGAGGGTCATACACACAAAAATAATTTCTATCACACCTTAGAAGTTGTTGATAATATTTGCCCAAATACAGATGATGTGTGGTTGCGTTGGGCTGCATTATTACATGACATTGGCAAGGCACCGACCAAACGTTTCAATAAAAAACAAGGCTGGACGTTTCATGGTCATGAGTTTTTAGGCGGGAAAATGGCAAAGAAAATCTTTGAACGTTTGCATATGCCTTTGAACCAAAAAATGAAGTTCGTACAAAAAATGGTGATGATGAGTTCCCGTCCGATTGTTTTATCACAAGATACCGTTACAGATTCTGCTGTGCGTCGTTTGGTTTTTGACGCGGGTGAAGATGTAGAGAATCTAATGACGTTGTGTGAAGCGGATATCACTACCAAAAACCCTAATAAATTCAAGAAATACCACCATAATTTTGAAATTGTTC
This sequence comes from Flavobacterium cryoconiti, assembly GCF_048158645.1. NCBI lineage: Bacteria > Pseudomonadati > Bacteroidota > Flavobacteriia > Flavobacteriales > Flavobacteriaceae > Flavobacterium > Flavobacterium cryoconiti. The sequence goes on from NZ_JBLNKW010000002.1 coordinate 276,285, forward strand.
GAAAGAAAATTGTGGAAGTAGAAGAACGCGATCATGTTCGTAATTTTCAACCTCCGATATCAGGAGAAGAAATTATGGAAATCTTCAATTTAAAACCATCCAAAGAAATTGGAATACTCAAAGAAGCCATCAAAGAAGCCATATTAGAAGGAGAAATCCCAAACGAATATCAAGCTGCTTATGGATTTATGTTAAAAAGGGCCGAAAAAATTGGATTAAAGATTAACGCTTGTTGAATTAAGGATTAATTGTTTTTAAAATATCTTTGCAAAAATTAGTTTCAAAAATGAAAAAGGAAAATAAATCAGTTGTAATTTGGTTGCTTTCAGGATGCTTTTTAATATTTTTAATGGTTGTTGTAGGCGGAATTACACGTTTAACTAATTCAGGACTTTCCATGACCGACTGGCATTTAGTTACCGATACTTTACCCCCACTTTCGGAAGTAAAATGGCAGGAAGCTTTTGAGAAATACAAACAATTTCCAGAATATCAAAAAATCAATATCCATAACGATTTTACTCTTTCGGATTATAAATTCATCTATTTCTGGGAATGGTTTCACCGTTTTATAGGACGAATTCTTGGTTTTGTTTTCATCATCCCGTTTGTTTATTTTTTAAGTAAGAAAAAAATTGACCGCGATACCTTAAAAAAATGTTACATTCTTTTAGGAATGGGTGCTTTTCAAGGATTTTTAGGTTGGTTTATGGTAAAAAGTGGTCTGGTAAATAATCCGGACGTAAGCCATTTTAGACTTTCATTGCATTTAACTTTTGCTTTTATCACATTTGCCTATACGCTTTGGGTTGCTTTGGATTTACTATATCCTGAAAAGAAAGAAATTGAAAAATCGTTACGAACCATTGCCCGTGTAGCACTAGCCTTTTTGTTATTGCAAATTATATATGGTGGCTTTGTTGCGGGTTTAAATGCTGGTTTAATTCACAATCACTGGCCTTTAATGAGTGATGGACAGTTTATCCATGACAGTGTTTTTCTGGAACAAAAAAACCTGTTTTTGAGTTTCACAGAAGGTAAAAGCGGGGTTCAATTTGTACATAGAACATTAGCTTATTTTGTAGTAGGCATGATTGTTTTATTGTACTTCAAAAGCATTAATTTTACTTTAGACAAAGCACAAACCAAAGGAATTAAATTGCTTTTATTATTGGTTTTTGTTCAGTTTGGTTTAGGTGTTCTAACGCTATTATATGGCGTTCCTTTGTGGTTAGGACTCTTACACCAAGTTAGTGCATTTTTCTTATTGACGGCAATGACTTTTACGTTACATCGATTATCAAAATAATTTTTTCACAATTTATACCTGACTATATTGTCGCATTTCTTTGTTCATAAACTTAAATGTCTAAACTTGCTGCTCAAGATAAATTTTTAGATTTATCCGATTACGGAAGACCATTCGGAAAATTTTTAGCCAATCAATTAAAGAATACCCGATTTACTCCCATTCATGTTACGCTGCTTTTTGGGCTTTCAGGTCTTATAGCAATTTACTGTATTTTACAAAATCATTACTTTTTAGCCAGTTTTTTTATCATTCTGAAATCAGGAATTGATGCTGCCGATGGAGAACTGGCACGCATAAAAAACACACCATCTTATACCGGAAGATACCTTGATAGTGTTTTTGATATCATCTTAAATTTTTTGCTTTTTATGACTATTTGTTATGTTTCAAAAGCTACAATTTGGCTTACTATTTTAGCATTTATCGGCATCCAATTACAAGGAACTTTATACAATTACTACTATGTAATTTTAAGAAATAAATCTGTTGGTGGAGATACAACCAGTAAAATTTTCGAATACAAATCACCCAGAGCTTTGCCTGGAGAAAGCCAAAAATCAGTTGATATCCTGTTTCAAATTTATACGATTGTTTACGGGACTTTTGACAAAATAATTCACACACTTGACAAAGAGGCGTACAAGGTAAAAACATTTCCACATTGGTTTATGACATTACTTTCAATTTACGGATTAGGGTTTCAATTGTTGATTATTGCTATTATGTTACCCCTAAATTTAATCGAATATATCATTCCATTTTTTATTGTTTACTCATTGTTTATTTTCGCATTAATTGGAATTAGAAAAACAGTTTTCAAGGCATAAAACCATCATAGATATAATCTATATGTAAATTTTATTTCATTAAACACCATAAACTTAAGTGTAATTACTTTACTTTTTAATTTAAACAAATTTTATTATTCAAATACTTAAAATAGTATTCAAGCTTCTGAACAATTTGCCAAAAATTAAACAACAAACCGTCTTAATTCTGTAATAGTTTTTCCTCTTTCAATCACCAGATTTGTAAAAGAAATAATAATCAATTTAAAACTATACATTATGCCGAATTCAAAAGAGATTAAAGGAAACTGGAATGAACTAAAAGGAAAACTTAAACAAAAATTTGCAGAATTGACAGACGACGATGTGTTGTTTGAAGAAGGAAAAGAAGATGAAACTTGGGGAAAATTGCAACAAAAATTAGGCAAAACTGAAAAAGAAATCAGATCCCTATTTGAATAATTTTAAGATTCAAAAATCACTAAAACTGTTTCAAAAGCCTCGCTGAATATTCTTCGTTTTTGGATTTTGTTTGAGGCTTTTGAAACAGCTTTTTTTTGTGCTTTAATTACCCAATCCAGGTTTTGAATTCGGAAACTTTTTCTCTGCTTACAATCACTTCATCGGTTTTATAAGAAGGCAAAATAACCTTCAAACGAGAGTTACTGTACAACACGATTTCTTTAATTGCTTTAAGCGGAATAATGAATTTTCTATTGATTCTAAAGAAATCCATAGGATCTAATTCCTGTTCCAAAAACTCCAATGTATTTTCAATTAAATAATTTCTATTATCGAATGTATGAATGTACGTTCCTTTATTTTCACTAAAAAAACATTCGACTTCATCAGTAGCGAACACTTTCAAATGTTGTCCAATTTTTACAGTAAAACGTTTTTTGTAATTTTTTTCAAATGGATTGGTTAGCATTTTTTTGATTTGCTCAAAATCTAATTGTACTGTTTCTTGTTTTGGTAAGCGCGTTTTAAATTTAGAAACTGCTACTTCCAAATCGTCCTCATCGATCGGTTTCAAAAGATAATCAATACTATTTAATTTGAAGGCGCGCAACGCATATTCATCATAAGCCGTTGTGAAAATTATGGCGCTTTTGATGGCTACTTTTTCAAAGATTTCAAAAGACAATCCATCCGACAATTGAATGTCCAAAAAGATCAAATCCGGATGCTCGTTTTTAGAAAACCAATCAATAGATTCTTCCACTGAATGCAACATCACTCCTACTTGAATATTTAGTTTTTCGAGTTTTCTTTGCAGTAATCTGGCAGCTGGTTTTTCGTCTTCTATTATTATTGTAGTCATAATTTAGGTTTAAGGTTTCAAAAAAGGGAATCGTTTTATTTTGCTGCTTTACTAATCAAATACCTGTTTCTCCAATGATTTCCACTTTTGCTGAATATTTATTTTTGGATTTCGACAAAGATATACCGGGATATTATTTTCTTCTTCAATAGCATATTTATGTTTTATAATTTTCAGCAATTTACAATCTTTAAAAACTCGCTCTACAACTTCTTTTTCATTACCAATACTGATACAAACTTGCCCACTTGTAGTTCCAGTTCCCCAAAGCCAAAAACTTCCATTACTACAAATTGGATTTGGCAATCGATACTTTTTCCCAAGGATTTCTATTGCTCCGGCTTCACCATAATTTTTAGCTAAAATAACACAGTCATTTTTGTCTTTAGCCGGTAATGATTGGTATACACTATCAACTAATTTCACTTGTTCTTCCCAACCAAACATATCAGCATAATCATCTGTGAGCTTAATACGTCCGTTTTTTTGTAACTCTAAATCAGAGTAATTAACATAGGTTTCAATTGGAAGAATAGCAATTGCCTGAGGCAAAAAAGGAATTATTGGAAGAAACAGAACGGAAGCAACTGCATAATTCCATTTTGGCTTCTTTTCCAGCAATTTTTCAATTTTAACAGCTCCAGCCGCAAATAATATAGGGTAAATCGCAAAGAAAAAATAGGCTTTCGATTGCGTGATCCACATACTGCCAAATATCACCAAAGCGGCAATTCCAAACGTTTTATACTTTTTTAAATCTTTGTCAAAAAAGTAAGCAAAAAGTCCAATTAAGCTTATCATTAAAGTAAAAGGATGCTTCAACTGTTCTATTGCAAAATCAAAAGGACCATTCTCATCTAACTGGCTTTCTTTCAACTTTTGCAAATGCAATACTACTGGAAAATGATGATTCAATTGCCAAATCAAATTTGGCAAAAAAATTAAAAAAGTCACTAATCCTGAAAAGTAGAACCATTTATTCTTGAATATTTTTCCTTTTTCATAAAATAACAAACCCGCTACAACTCCTAATCCCCAAACAAATACAGTGTACTTATTCATTAAACCAAAACCCGAAGAAACACCAAGAAAAAGAAGAAATTTTATATTTCCGGTGTTGAAATATTTGACCAAAAAATAAAATCCAAGTGTCCAAAATAACTGATCGAAAGCTACCGGCTGAAATAGCATATGATTCCGATAAAAAGGAACAAAAGCCAGTACTGAAACTCCAGCTAACAGAATTGCTTTTATCTTTCCTCCTAATTCTTTAGCAATCAAACAACAAATTATAAGAATACCAACTCCCGCTAACGTAGAAAAAAACCGAACACCAGATAGCGAATACCCAAACATAAAATGAGCTATTTTACCAACAAAAGCAATGAAAGGCGGAAATTCAAAATAACCCCAATCTAAGTGCTCGCTTACTGATAAGTGTAATAATTCATCCCGATGAAATCCATAATTTTGGTTTCCTATCAAATGAATAGAAAGCTTAATAAGTGCTAAAATAGTTATGACTGGTAAATATTTTTTCAAGGTTAAGTTCTTGTTTAAAGTTTAAAGAGTCACAACTAAAAACTGCGACTGAATACTCATTTTCACTCCCATTTCTCGCTTTTTTCTTTTTCCATTAATTCTTGGATTTTTTTCTCTTCCCAGTTTGCACCAAAAAATATATTTCTTCCAAAAACAGATAATCCATGAGCAGTCAATCCAATTCCCCAAAACAATGCTGTTGAAAAAGTTTCCCAGCTCCAAAAAAGATGATTACTAGATATACTCTCGTTGTTACTCCCAATAATAAGGAATGCATTTACACCTATATAAACCAATAGATGTACATAAAAACCTTTGATTCTTTTTACTCTTTTGTAAGCTAAATTGTAGCGTTCGTCAGGATTATACGTTTCGGTATTATAATCATTTAGCCTTCTATCTCTAAATCTTCCCATCTCTATAAATATTAAATTATTCCCAAGTTTCCTTGTTCTCTTTTTCCATAAACTCCTTAATCTTTTTCTCTTCCCAGTCTTTTGTTATGAAAGGCATATATTTAAAAACCTTGAGACCGTGAAAAACAATGCCAATTCCCCACCACAGCAACGGCCAATAAAACCATAAATGATCGGGCGATGTTTTTAAATTCAGAATCACTAATCCTATGTTTACTACAATGTAGGAAATCAAGTTGCCATAAAAACCTTTTATTTCTTCTACTTGTTTTTTTGCCATGTAGTAACGCTCTTCGTTTTGATATCTATTTTCCATACTATTTTTCTAATAATTTTTTTTCAAGTTTAAAATTTAAACTCAAAACTATTTCCAAGATTTTTTACTGTCTTCTCTTTGCAAAATCTCCTTTATTTTTCGTTCTTCCCAGTTAGAACTGTAACCAAAAACCTTTAAAGCATGCATAATTAATCCAAAACCCCAACCTGCAGCCGAAAACCAAAACCATTGAAATTGTGGAGAATACGTAAGATTAATAAATATCAAAAGTGGAATAACACAACAATAAGAAATCAGGTTTCCATAAAAACCTTTGAGTTCTTCAACCCGTTTTTTAGCTCTGTAATACGCGCTATTTTCGTTATAATTAGTACTAGTTTCCATAACTGAAATTTGTTTAGTTAAAATGGGTATTTTGACCGTGAAAGTTTTTTCATTTTGCTCAATCAATACTTTTCTATTAGTAATGATTCCATAGCGATTGATGATATTTTGCAATCCTACACCCTGACGATCCTGCAAAACTTCCTTCTTTTGATAATCATTTTGAATAGCAAGGTAATCGCCTTCAATTGTAATACGAATGTGCAAAGGTCTTTGTTCACTAACTACATTGTGCTTTACGGTATTCTCCAATAAAAGCTGTAAAGAAAGCGGAACTACTTTGGCTTCCGGATTACTATTTGTTTTTGGTAATTCGTAAAACAAACTATTCTCGAAACGCATTTTGAGCAGGTTCATATAGGTTTTGGCGAAAGCCAATTCTTCTTCAACTGAAACTAACTCTTTGTCTTTTTGTTCCAATACATACCGATAAATTTTTGACAATGAAGTCGTAAACCGTTGGGCATTATCTGGATTTTCTTCAATTAAAGAACTTAAAACATTCAAACTATTAAAAAGAAAATGGGGGTCAATTTGATTTTTTAAACTTTCGAACTTCGCCGAAGCGGTACCTGCAATTATTTTTTGTTCCGTTACTTCTTTTCTTGATGCTCGTTTCCAATTCGCCATAAAACTTCGTGCATGCATGAAAGTCGAAACACCTAAAGAAAGTATGATATAAAATAAATGAACCCAGATCATTCTATCATTAAAAAACTCACTAGGGTTCATTTTTTGAAAAACCACAAAGGTCAAATAATCAATTGCTAAAACAACCGGAACGGTATACAACACCGTAGCAATTATCCCAAAATACACTCTCAAATTAGTTTGTTCCAGCCAATCCCATTTCTTATTCAGAAGGGAGTTGATTACTCCGTTACCAAAACCAATTCCAAAAGAATACAACGAACTTACCCAAAAAGTGGTCAATACCGTTTCTAAATCATAACGTCCTTGAATTAAAGAAAAAACAAATGTGAAAATCAGAGCAATTTTAAGAGAAACAATTGTTCCTTTTTTAAATTCTGTGTAGGTATGTATCCTTTGATTTTCCATTTTCAGTTTATATTTTTTCTAGTAAATTTTATTTACAGTTTTTCAATGCTTCAGTTGCTCTATCCAATCCCCATTTTGGAGAAAAAGGAGTTTCCGGTTTAAAAGTAGCAAAAAGTCCGATTGATTTTTCAATTTGTTCGCATAAAGGTTTAGTGTCAATTCCTGTCCATTTAGCCCCTCCTATTTGAAACTCTGCTTTACCAAAGACTACTCTTGGGTTTTCTGGTGCGATTGCTTCCGCTTTGGCATACAATTCCATTGTTTTTCCAGATAATTTCATTCCGTTTGTCATAGGGTCAAAAACAATCCAAGCAGTATTAATCATGGCTTGCATCACTAATAATTCTGCATTATTTGGATTTTTACCCATTTCAGTATCCAATGCATTTTGAGCTTTGGTAAGTAACAAATTCATTTTATCTTTATCCTGTGTTCCAAAAGCAGTGGTTGTATTTACTAATGCAACATAATAATTAGGCAACCAACTTGTTTTTTCTGCTCCAGCAATTCTTTCGAATAAATCAGAAGCTTCAGTGCTTTTTCCTTCTTTCCAAAGTCCGAATGCTTTTCCCATTCCTTGCTCAAATTGTCCTTGAGCGGATAATAAACTACATACAAATAATGCGATTGCGGTGATAACTTTTGTCATGATATTTAATTTTTAGTTGTTGATTAATTGTTGACCAAATTTACATTGGTTGTATCTTTTTTAAAATTTATACTTACTGAACTGTTGATTTTAATGGATGAATCGTAATTTTAGTCGAAAGTCAAAAAGTCAAAGGTCGAAAGTCAGCGACTGATTTGAGAATACATCCTATTCTAAAAACTCTCTACAAACAAAATAGCTTTTGACTTTAAGACTTTCGACTTTATGACTCTTTTAAAGATTCTTCAGCTGATTCTCTTTTTTATCATTGCTTATAGTCCAAAAGAACCCAAGAAAGAAAAAACGATCTGCTGTTGGCGTAATTGCTGCCCTATTATAAACTCCGGCAGTATTTGGATTTTTTGCATAATCATAACCATACACATTTTGGCTTCCTAGAATATTAGAAACGGAGAAATACAAAATCTTTTGCGTAGACAATAAATAAGCCCAGTTAAAACTCAAACTGTTATATGATTTTGTTTTTCCGTTCATGAATTTCGTTTCATTAGGATTGTTATATGGACGCCCCGAACTGTATGAATTTGTGAATCCAATTTGTGATTTCCAATCGTTTATCCAATATTTAGTAACAACCGATAAACTATGATCCGCGACAAAATTAGGAGTGACTTGAGCACTAAAATTTTTATAATCTCTCTCTGTATCAATGTACGAATACGAAACCCAATATTCCAAATTCTTGATTGATTTCCCGTCTCTCCAAAACAAATCCAATCCTCTAGCATAACCGGAACCATTATTATTAAACACTGAATTGTATTGTATCGATGGTGTGTCGTATTTTACCAAATTACTGTAATCTTTGTAATAGGCTTCTGCTCTGAAGGTTTTTCCGTTTTTATTGTATTGATAATTCAAAATATAATGTGAGGCTTTCTCACTTTCAAACTGATGGAACTTAGAATATTTGATATAATCAACATTTGGTGTTTGTGAAAAGTCTCCATAAGCTAATGAAAGCTGACTATTTTTAGCCATTTTGTAGGCCAATGAAACTCTGGGAGAAATTGCAGTTTCATTTAGCAAATCATTGTACGAAGCTCTCAATCCTGCTTTTGCAGCAAACTTTTTGGAGAAAAAAACATCAACTTCAGTATAAACTGCTCCGATAGCTGAATTATATCCATTCGTAGTTGTAGTTCCTAAATTCTCCTTGAAATCCTCATTGAATTTGGTAATAAAATAATCCGCCCCAAAAGACAATTTCACTCTTTCAGAAAAACGTTGTGTTAATTTTAATTTCAAATGAGCCGCGTTTTCATCATTTGCAACAGCATCCGAATCCAGTTTTATTTTATTTTTACTATAACCATAACTCAACCCCGAAGTAATTTGCCAGTTGTTTCCAAAACCGCCTTTATAGGAAGAATTAAAATAAAAATTAGTATTGTTTAAATCGACTCTAATCTTCTGTTCCGAATTGATGTTCTCTTGATTAATATCGAATTTTGAGGAGTCAAAAGCAGCGTATAATTTCAAAATTCCGTTATTGAAATTATAACGATATACCGTTTCTCCAGACAAAGATTGATACGGACTATTCCAATCTACATTTTGCTTGATAGCAGCTTGATATGGAGCCAAATTGATATACGCGGTATTCACACTCAAAGAACTTTTTTTCCATTTTTGTGTGTTTCCAAAACCCAGACCAACAGTCATTAACGAAATTTCGGTTTTGTTTTGGTCGGGTTCATCTTGCGTATTCAATAACAAAACACTTGATAAAGCTTCCCCATATTCAGCAGAATAACCACCTGTGGAAAATGATATTCCATTAAAAAGAAAGGGCGAAAATCGACCGCGTGTAGGTAAATTTTGAGAAGAAGCGCCGTAAGGTTGCGCCACGCGAATCCCATCTACAAAAGTTTGTGTTTCATTAGCCTCGCCACCACGTACAAATAATCGTCCGTCCTCACCCACATTTTGCGTTCCGGGCAACGTTTGCAAAGCCGCAATAATATTTCCTGCAGAACCCGCAGTAGTAACAATATCAAGTGGTTTCAACACCGAAACTCTTGCCTTGTCACCTGCTTCCATATTTCCTGCGGTAATTATTACAGCATCCAGTGCATTGACATTGTCTCTTAGTTTTATAGTTTTATTTTTAAAATTTGAAACATCGATTATCAATTTTGTAGTTTCATACGCTAAGAAACTCACCACCAAAGTTTGATTCCCTGTTGTAGTGGTTGTAAAAGTGAAATCACCCGTTTCATTACTGGAAGTACCGTCATAAGTTCCTTCGATAAAAATATTAGCTCCAGCTATTGGATTTCCTTTTTCATCAACCACTTTCCCGGAAAGCGTTGTTTGTGAAAATAGCGTTACAGAGAACAGTAAAATGGTAAGAGTATAAATAAACTTCATAATATTTGATTTTTGATGAAGCAAATATATTTCGGGAATTAAAATCATAAAACAATAATTAACTGAACTGTTGAAATTATAGGATGAGTTGTAATCATCCTCAATTTCTTTTATATTTACCTAAACTATATTTCATTTTATGAAAACAGAAAAAGAAAAAATGATAGATGGAGCGTATTATTTGGCTGGAGATCCTGTTTTAGTAAAAGACAGGCGAAAATCAAAAAATCTTCTTCACAGATTAAATGTTACCGAATATAGAGTAACGAAAAAAGCACGCGAAATATTAAAAGAGCTAATTCCTAATGCAGGGGCCAATCTTTATATTGAACCTCCATTTTTTTGTGATTACGGATACAATATCAGTTGCGGAGAAAATGTCTATTTCAATGTAAATTGTGTAGTTTTAGACTGTGCCAAAGTGACTATTGGTTCTAATGTGCTATTTGCTCCAGGCGTTCAATTATATACCGCATCACATCCACTTGATGCTGAACTGAGAAAGACTCATGAAAATGCATTACCTATAACGATTGGAGATGATTGTTGGATAGGGGGAAATTCTGTTATTTGCCCAGGTATAACTATAGGAAACGGTTCTGTTATTGGTGCCGGTTCTGTTGTTACAAAAGACATTCCTGATAATTCATTAGCAGTTGGAAATCCAGCAAAAGTGATTCGAAAACTTAACGAATAAACTAAACCTATGCCACACGTTCTAGCAAAACTCAAAAATATCCCTTTGGAAACCATCAAAGCTGTTTTAGAAAAAGACAAAGCGTTTCATGCCTCCCAAGGAATGTATTTAGAATACCTTTGGCAAAATGCCGATGATGAAAATGAAGTACAATTCCTCTTTAAGATTGATAACCTCGACAAAACAAAAGCCTTAATCCACAAACTCCATTCAGATGCTTTATCGCAAGATCCAAATGCGAATCTTCCTGAAATGACTTATTTAAAATAAACATAAACAACTATGATTTCCATCAACAAAGTGCACCATATAGCTATTATTTGCTCCGATTATCAAAAATCTAAAACGTTCTATATCGATGTTTTGGGCTTAACAATTATTCGGGAAATTTACCGCAAGGAAAGAGAATCCTACAAACTTGATTTGGCTTTAAATGGCGTTTACATCATTGAACTTTTCTCCTTTATAAATCCACCTCAGCGTACTTCAGGACCAGAAGCTACTGGATTGCGCCATTTAGCATTTGAAGTAAATGATATTGATCAAACCATTGATTTTTTATCTTCAAAAAATATTGCATCTGAAGCCATACGATTCGATCCAACAACAAACAAACGTTTTACTTTCATTGCTGATCCAGATAATCTTCCGATTGAATTTTATGAAAAATAAGACCATTTTAACCTACCAAAAAAGCACAATTCATAAAGAAATCATAAAAAATAGCAATTATATTGATTTTCGAACCCCAGTCTAAGATTCTTTCTTTAAATTTGTAATACTCTCAAAAACTTTATTTTTCAAATAAATCATTTTTATTTTATCTGGGATTAAAGTTTGTAAAAACAATTTTTAGATGAACAATGCTGCCCGAATTAAAAAAAATTATCAATTAATCAAACTCCAAAAATTAGTTATTGTTTCTGTTCTAATAGGTTTTCTTTCGGCATTTTTAGGGATTTCATTAAAAAAAATAACCGAATATTACGAGGAAATTTTTTTTCATCAAACAACTTTAAACCCAATATTCATTATCGTTTTTCCGGTTTTTGGTCTATCTATTATTTATTTCCTTCGAGAATATCTTTTTAGAAAAAAAGAAAATAAAGGGATTAAAGAAATTTTTGAAAGCACTAATTCCAAATCCAAGAACTTACCCAATTATAAAATCCCTTCTCATTTCATCAATGGATTATTGACCGTAGTTTTTGGAGGATCTACAGGAATTGAAGTTTCTACCGTTGTTGCTTCGGCTACTATTGGTTCTGTAGCTCAAAGAAAACAAAACGTATTCAGACAGTACAAAACCGAATTGATATGTGCAGGGGTTGCAGCCGGTGTTACTGCTTTATTCAGCAGTCCTATTGCGGGAATTCTTTTTGCGATTGAAGTCATTTCCAGAAAGGTAACCCGAGCGTTTTTAATCAGTAACTTGATTGCGGTTGCAATAGCTTTTGGCCTTGTTTTTTTATTGGATGAAAAGCCTTTGTTTGCCGTAACTATTACAACTTGGCATTTACAAGCGATTCCATATTTTATACTTTTAGGAATTTTAGCCGGTATCAATTCCGTTTATCTCACCCGTTGTGTATTATTCTTTAAATCCCAATTTTCAAAAATAAAAATTCATTATTATAAGATTCTGATAGGCTCACTAATCCTGAGTATTTCCTTATTCTTCTTTCCACAACTTTATGGAGAAGGATACCATGCAATTAAGGGAATTTTTGTGCATTCGAATGACGTAACACTTTCATTTTCATTGGTACTGACATTTATTGGAATTATCCTTTTAAAACCAATAGTAACATCGGCAACGCTTGCCTCAGGAGGTGATGGAGGTGTTTTTGCGCCAAGCCTATTTATCGGTGCCTTTTTGGGATTGCTCGTTGCTTTGCTTTTAAACACCTATTTAAACGCTAATGTAATTCCTGTAAACTTTATGGTTATTGGAATGGCTGCGGTTTTAAGCGCCAGTATTCACGCACCTTTTACCGCGATTTTCTTAGTCTGTGGATTAACCAATGATTATACTTTATTTCTTCCCATTTTAGTTGTTTGTCTGATTTCAAAATACACAGCAAAAATGATTTATCCATTCACTGTATACTCCTATTCTGCTAGTTTATCAAAATAATAGTTTATGCCAATTGAAAAAATAAAAAGGAATTATCGCAAAACTAAATACATTCTTTACAAAGAAACTTTAGTTGATTTCAAAGAACATTTTTGGGCTTTTTTAGGATCGTTTATTGGTATAGGTCTAATGGCTTATATGCAATCCAAAACACTGCTGCATTCAGATGTAGTTTTTTTGATTGGCTCTTTTGGTGCCTCAAGTGTTTTAGTTTATGGCGCAATCCAAAGTCCATTATCACAACCCCGAAATCTTGTTGGCGGTCATCTTGTATCAGCGATTGTAGGAGTTACTGTAGCTAAATTTGCACCCGATATTTTATGGATAAGTGCTCCTCTAGCCGTATCGTTTTCAATTGTTTTAATGCAAGCAACCAAAACATTACATCCTCCTGGAGGAGCCACCGCATTGATTGCAATAATTGGTTCTCCTAAAATTACAATGCTTGGCTATTGGTATGTATTGTATCCTGTTCTAAGTGGTGTACTTATTCTACTGATTGTGGCTTTAATTTTCAATAACATGACCGCGAACAGAAGTTATCCAAATCATAAAAAGTATCATATCATTCGAAAACGAATTACCAATAAATTTAGAAACAGCTTATCTTAATTTCTAAAAGACGTCTCTATTTTAGAAAAAAAGACAATCAATCAAATACTCTCCTTACAGAATCATACACAAAAATCTTATTAACAAATCTGAAATCTGAAATCTAAAATCTAAAATTAAATTTTACCTTTGACCTTTCAACAAAAACAAAGATTATGGTTTATAAATTTAGAGTAATTCTAGACGCAGAAGATGATGTTTTTAGAGACATTGCAATACTTGAAGACGATACTTTAGAAGATTTACACAATGCTATCTTTAATTCCTTTGGTTTTGACGGAATGGAAGTGGCTTCTTTTTATACTTGTGATGAAACATGGAATCAAGAAGACGAAATTTCGCTTTTTGATACCGGAGATATTCCAGGGGAACAAAAAGTAATGAGCGATTATCAGCTATCGGATATTTTAGATAAACAAAATACCAAGATTATCTATGTGTATGATTTCATCAACATGTGGACTTTCCTTGTAGAATTAGCTGCTATTGAAGACCAGGTTCTTGGAAATTTATACCCAGAGACGATATTTTCTCACGGTGAAATGCCTGATGAAGCTATGGAAAAAAACTTTGAATCAGATAATGCAGATGACTATAATGATGAATTTGAAGATGGACTGGACGAAGATGATTTAGACATGTTTGAAGGAGATGATAGTTTTGAAGACTATGGGTTTGAGGAGAATTGGAATTAGGTTTTAAAAAAGGTGCTAAGAACCTAAGGTACTGAGGTGCTAAGTTTTATATTTGATAAAAATTAACCCCTTTATAGTATATGAGTAACTTTAGGAATCTATTAGTTTGGCAAAAATCAATGTCATTAACAACAAAAATTTACAATTCAACCAAGAAATTTCCAAAAGAAGAAATTTTTGGATTAACATCCCAAATAAGACGATGCTCCATTTCAATTCCTAGTAATATAGCCGAAGGCTTTGGAAGAGATAGTAACAAAGAATATTTACGATTCCTGAATATTTCAATTGGTTCATTATTTGAAATGCAAACACAATTAGAAATTGCAAAAAACATACAATACTTAGACGAAGAAGAATTTAACAACTTATACGAAAATAGTAGAGAAATAGAGCGAATGTTAGTTTCATTTATAAGTAAAATAAAAGACCGAAACTAAAAACCTTAGCACCTGAGAACCTCAACTACTTAGAACCTTATCCAAAACATGATCAACTTATATAATACCCATATCGAAAACTTATCAATTCATAGAGTTGGTAATAAAAGTAGAAACGAAGCCCTTTTTTTATCAGAGCAACCGTTTAATTTAAATGATGAAATTGTACCCTTGATGAAAGAATTTTTCTTTAAACCCTTTAGAGAAAAAGAAGAAAACTATTTTCAATTCGCCCATGAAATCGATTTGGATTATAATGACATGTTCAAATTTGCAACGGAAATTTTTGAAAATCCAAGTACGATTCATGAAACTTCAAAAAAAATTACGAAACACTTATTTGAGCAATCCAATCATCCGCACATCAAGAATGGAGAGGTATATGTTACGTATTTAACAAATGTTAGTATTGATAATAATGTGGTAGACGCCATAGGGATCTTCAAAAGTGAGATACAAGCTGACTTTTTACAATTTGAGGAAAAGGAAACACACTTGGAAATGATATTACAACAAGGTGTAAGTCTAAACAAATTAGACAAAGGTTGCTTAATCTTTAATTATAAAAAAGAAGAAGGATACAAAATCCTGACGGTAGACAGCAACCGTTACGATGCAAGATATTGGCTGGAACATTTCCTTTCAGTAGATGCTTTTGAGGATGAAAACTTCATTACCAAAAAATATTTAAAATTCTGTCAGAACTTTGCCAAAGACGTTGTTTTCCCTGCCGAAGACAAGAAAGAAGAAGTGATGTTTATGAATCGTTCCGTGAATTATTTTGCCAAAAATGATCAATTCGAAGAAACAAATTTCTTAAATGAAGTTTTAGACAACCCGGATTTGATTCCAGAATTCAAGAATTATAAAATAGACAAAGGAGAGAAATACAGCATTGAAGATGTAACCTCATTTCCTATTGCCAATGCAGCGGTTTCTGATGCTAGAAAGTCTATTAAAAACGTAATCAATTTAGATACACATATCCAAATAAAAATGGATTTCATCAATCCTGAAAGCGCAGAGAAATTTGTAGAAAAAGGTTGGGATGAAGAAAAACAGATGTACTATTACTTAGTTTATTTCAATAAAGAAGAGAAGAGTTAGTTTACAGTTATCTACTTAAATATTCAATTCCCAATTGCGAAAGTGATTGGGAATTTTTTTTGACTTTACAAGACAAAAAAGAATTATTATTTATTTAAATTGTAAGAAATTTTATGTTTTTATTAACATATAATGCATTTAATCGATTTTATTTGATATTTAAGCGATTATTAATTAAGTTTAATTCCCCAAATCTTAATACTCAAATATATGAACACAATTGAAATCAAAGGAAAATTTCTGAAGAAAAACATTTTGTGTTCATTGTTTGGGCATAGAATTATTACAACTAGAAATGTTACAAATCATTTCAAAGAATTTAAATGTACTGTTTGCAATCTTGAATTAACTAACGATGAAAATGGACAGAAAACATTTCTTACTCCAGAACTAAAAGAAATAAATGAAACATTGATTGGCTTTTATAAAAAAAGAGTTCATGCTCTTTAACACAATTGTTTTTTATTTAAAAGCTATAAATCAGTAGTTTTTTATTAAAGTCAATTTCATTAAATAAAAGTTTTCAAGAATTAAATTACAACAGATTACTAACCTACTAAAACCTTGAAAAGATGCTAATCCTCTTATTAATAAAATCTATAATGATATTGAGACAAAAAAATAACCAACAAAAATTATTAAAATACAATAGCATTTCTATTGAATAATTTTCATAAATCTCTTAAAGAATACTAAAATTTGACTTATTAAAATCATACTACATACTTCTTAAAAAAAGAACTTAAAATTAGTCCATCCAATTTCGTTTATCAGTAATTTTGTATTCTAAATAAACTATCCGATGGATTATCATTTTTTCAAAGAAAGCCCATTCAAGACCTTGATTTCGTTTCATAAACTCATTGAAACATTAGAGGGAATTGCGGCAACCAATGTCGATTATCGCTCTAATTATGCTAAAGCTTTATTGAAAGAAATAGAGCCTTTCCCACAATTTAGAACTGGAATTGAGGATTTTAATTTGATTCATAATAACGAAACACTGATAAAATATTTATTAGCTGACCTATTCCCTACTGCTTTGACAAATAATGAAATTAAAGCAGTTACTATTCCTTTTCAAAATTTTACTTTTAATTATAGCGAAAGATTCAAAAAAATACTTCATAATGCCGGAGCAACTTTTGACATGGCTATCCGGGATTTTGATGGCAATCAATTCTATATCCTGAATTGCATTTTGATTTTGAACACATTCTATAATCAGCATTTTGATTTCAACAAACCTTTATTTTATGATATTCCAGATGCAAATGGAATCATGAAACATTACAGAATTCTATATAATGCCGATTTTATGGAAATTATTCCTACTGATAAAGCGATAACATTAACTCCAGAAGACATCGATTTATTGATGGATAATTATGATAATATTGATTTATGGAAAGAAAAATTCCCTAATGAAAGCTGGATTTTAAAAGGTTTTGGTATTGTATCGCTATTTGATGCTTCCATTGAAAGTGCCATTTCTAATTTAAAAAGTAATCTTTTAAAATCAGAAAACGAACGAGCCGATAGCAATCAAAATTTTGAAACCATTTTTCGTTCAATTTTCAAAATATCAGATTTAAAAATTGGTTTAATCATTTATAATGAAGAAGATGAAAAGTTTGTAAAACCTCCTTATGATGACAAAAAAATAGGCAGTTTTATTCTTAATGACCTGCCGGAAGCCGATTGTAAAAACGCCCTTTTTGGTTGCTCATTGGAAAATATTTTAGAACAAAATAAACCTTTTGTAATTTCAAACGTTAAAAAATTTGCTACAACACCCGGAAATGAAAAACTAGGCGAACATTTTTTAAAACTAAATATCCAAAGCTGTATTCTTGCTCCTGTAATAAAAAACGATAAACTTTTAGGTATTATAGAATTAGTTTCGGCTAAACCTAGAGAACTTAACAGTATAAATGCAAACAATCTGGATTTAATTTTACCTTATTTAGTAGATACATTGGAGCGTTATAAAAATGATATGCAACACCAAATAGAAGCTATCATTCAAAGAGAATACACTACAATTCACCCAAGTATTTATTGGAAATTTAGAAGAGAAGCCCAGAAGTATTTTCAAACTAACAATCCTAATAAAGACTATATTTTCAAAGAAATTGCTTTTAAGGAAGTGTATCCTTTGTATGGTCAAATCGATATTAAAGGCTCGTCTGAACATAGGAATGAGACCGTAAAAGAGGATTTGAGAAAGCAACTAAAAACACTCCTTGAAATTTTTGAAAGTCTAAAATCAAATACAAATCTTGTATTATTGGAGCAACGAAAATTTGAATTACAATCGTTTTTTACGGAATTAAATTCTCCTTTGAAAGCAGATACGGAACAACAAATTCAACGTTATATTGAAACTGAAATCCATCCTATTTTAAATAATTCTAAAATGGATAATGAATGCCAAGTTTTAGTTGAAAATTATTTTAAAAAACTGGATGAAAAAACGGGAATGTTTTATCATTCCAGAAAAAAATTCGATAATGCAATGTCAATTATCAATAAAAAACTAGCTTCTATTTTAGATAAAAAGCAAGTTGAAGCTCAAAATATTTATCCTCATTACTACGAAAGATTCAAAACGGATGGTGTAGAACACAATCTTTATATAGGTGCTTCAATTGCCCCAACTAAAGTTTTTGACAGTATGTACCTTCATAATTTAAGATTATGGCAATTACAGACTTTATGCGAAATGGAATTAGAACATCATTTACTCAAATCTTCATTGCCTTATGAGCTAGATGTAACCTCGTTAATTTTAGTATTCAGTTCTCCTATTACTATTCGATTTAGAATGGATGAAAAACGTTTTGATGTTGATGGAACCTATAATGCCCGTTATGAAGTTGTAAAAAAACGCATTGACAAAGCCAATATTAAAGGAACCAAAGAAAGAATTACCCAAAAAGAAAAAATCACGATTGTATATTCTCATAATCAGGAAGAAACAGAATATTTGAATTACATAAAATTTTTACAATTCAAAAAAATATTGGAGCCAACAATCGAGCAATTTGAAGTCGAAGAATTACAAGGTGTTTCCGGTCTAAGAGCCATTAGAGTAAAAGTAATCAATTACAATAAAGAACAAATTACTGAAAAATATTCCTATCAAGATTTACTGGACGAGTTAAACTAAGCGCCAACCATTTTGAATGCTATAACAAAAGCAATAACCGAAATAACTATTCCAATCATAAAAAGATTATAGGCTATTCTTAATAGCCTGTATTTTTTCTCTAAAACTATTCCTAAAAAATACAAATCTTTGATCATAGAATTATAAATATAATCTCTGTCTTTCATCATTTCATTCATGGCCCATTCATAGTCTTGCAAAGGCATTTTATAGAAATTGCCAAAGAAAAGAAGATTCACTTTTTTATTTTCAATGTCTTGTTTCGTAAAAACACCTCTTGTTACTTTTGGACGAGTAGAAAGTATGGCAAAAATGATTGTGATTACACTAGAAATTACCATGATAAAGGTTGGAATCACTAAATGGGCATTTTTAGGGCTATCAAGTTTTGGAATAATAGTAGAAAGTGCAATTGAAATAATAATCGCATTTACAGAAAGTAGAATATTTGCCTTACTATCCGCAATACCACTCAAACGGGTATGATTACCAAGTG
This sequence comes from Flavobacterium cryoconiti, assembly GCF_048158645.1. Lineage (NCBI taxonomy): Bacteria > Pseudomonadati > Bacteroidota > Flavobacteriia > Flavobacteriales > Flavobacteriaceae > Flavobacterium > Flavobacterium cryoconiti. Next base: position 295,786 of record NZ_JBLNKW010000002.1, read on the forward strand.
TGACTCTGAAAACAGTATCAATACCACGTTCCGGTTTTTCCTCTTTTTCTTTCTTTTTATCTTCTTTTTTCAATTTTTTATCCTTTTTATCTTCAGTTACATTGATTTTTTTCTGAATCCTTTTAATATTTTTCTCCTTTAAAGGTTGCCAATTTTTCAATGCAAAATCAGTATAAAACCGATGCTTATTTACTAGAAAATCCCAATTTTCAGCAGCCCAATCTTTATCAGAATACGATTTATTCTCTGTGTTTTCCCATTCTTTTCTCAAAACTTCACAACTGGACATGTAATCATCACTAAAAAGATGGTAATAATCCGCGTCTTTAATTATTTTTTCAAGAAGAGTCTGAGGCACATATTCCTTTGCAGTAGCTTTTATTAAATTGACAATTTTTATAATATACTCTTCTGTCTTCCCTTTTTCTTTCAAAAATTGGGTCGCAATAGTACTGCTGGAATCTTCGTGATTTGTACAACCATTAATATACCCAACATCATGAAACCATGCAGCAATAAGCAAAATTTCTTTATCAGAAGTATTTACGCCCATACCTTCAGCAAGTTTTAAAACTGCTGCAACCATCTCACGTGTGTGATGAATATTATGGTAAGTATATGAATTAGAAAGTTTATCTTTGAGTAATTTACCAACAAAATCTTCGGCTTGTTCTATAAGATTCATAAGAAATAATTATACTACTAAATTATGGAATTGTTTTTGGATAATCGTTTTATAAATAGGAATAAAATAAATTTCGGTTTTATTCTTATATTATTGGTATTACAATCTTGTGCTACACATCATGCGCAATTTGGAAAAAACATAAAAGATCCTGTAACTGAAAACGCTTCTGATACTTCAAAAATTGTGCATACTTTTTTTTTAGTAGGCGATGCGGGTAATGCAAATGAAGAAAGAACACAGCAAACACTTGGTTTACTGGCTAATCAATTGAAAAAAGCTACCGAAAATACTACTCTATTATTTCTAGGCGACAATATTTATCCAAAAGGATTACCCAATACTGACCATCCAAATGAACGAATTATTGCTGAAAACAAGCTAACAAATCAACTAAAACTCTCTAAAAACTTCAAAGGCAAAACCATTTTCATACCAGGAAATCATGATTGGTACAGCGGTATGAAAGGATTAGACCGACAAGCTAAATTTGTAACGGATTATCTCAACGATAAAAAATCATTTTTACCCAGAAAAGGATGTGGAATTGATGATTTAGAAATAAATAAAAACCTGACACTAATCACTATTGACAGCCAATGGTTTCTAGAAGATTGGGATAAAAGCCCAACTATAAATGATGACTGTAATATCAAAACAAGAGAAGATTTTTTTTTAGAACTAGAAAACATTCTAAATAAAAATCAGGACAAAACAGTGGTACTGGCACTTCATCATCCGTTGTTGAGTAATGGAACTCATGGTGGACAATTTTCATTAGAAAAACAACTTTTCCCATTAGAAGAAAAAATCCCGTTGCCAGTTGTTGGTTCTTTAATTAATTTGATACGAAAAACGTCGGGAATGAGTCCACAAGACATTCAAAACAAACAATATACCCTTTTTGTAAAAAGAATAAAAACATTGATTCAAAGTCAGGATAATGTTATTGTAGTTTCTGGGCACGATCATAATTTACAATATATTGACAAGGACAATATTAAGCAGATTATTAGTGGTGCCGGTTCAAAATCAGAGGCAGCAAAGACCGTTTTTCCTACTGATTTCTCTTATGGCGGAAATGGCTTCGCAGCATTAAATATTTATCAAAATGGTTCTGCAAAAGTCTTATTTTATGGGAATGAAAAAAACATCGAAAAATTACTTTTTGAACATTCAGTTTTAAATTCGAAAGAGAATTACAACCAGATATTCCCTTCTTCATTTCCAAAAATGACCACTGCTGCAATTTACTCTGAAAAACAAACCCATAAAAATGGATTTTATAAGTTTCTCTTTGGGCAACATTATAGAAAACAATACAGTACTCCAATAACGGTTCAAACCACTACAATTGATACCCTTTTTAGTGGATTAAAACCCAAAAGAGCCGGAGGTGGACACCAATCTAAATCATTGCAATTAGTTGATAAAAATGGAAAAGAGTATGTGATGCGCGCCCTAAAGAAAAGTGCGTCCCGTTTTCTGCAAGCTGTAGCGTTCAAGGATCAATTTGTTGTAAACGAATTTGAAGATACCTATGCAGAGAACTTTTTATTTGACTTCTACACCACTTCACATCCTTATACTCCATTTGCAGTGGGTAATTTAGCAGAAAAAATTGGTCTTGCCCATACCAATCCAATATTATATTACATCCCAAAACACAAGGCTTTAAAAGGTTTCAATACTGATTTTGGAGATGAATTGTATATGGTGGAGGAGCGTCCTACTGATAATCAGAAAGACTTGGCCACCTTTGGTAAGCCAAATGCAATTATTGGAACGGATGATTTATTAAAAAATCTGCGCAAAGACGAGAAATATACTGTGGATGAAACTGCTTATATCAAAGCCAGATTGTTTGATATGCTTATTGGTGATTGGGATAGACATAGTGACCAGTGGCGTTGGGGAGAATATAAAGACGGTGAAAAAATAGTTTACAAACCCATTCCCAGAGATAGAGATCAAGCTTTTTCTAAATACGATGGAGCGCTGCTTTCGCTCTTAATGAATATGCCCGCTTTGCGCCACATGCAAACTTTTAAGGAGGCAATCCGAAACGTGAAATGGTTCAACCGCGAACCGTATCCACAAGATATTGCTTTATTAAAAACAGCTAATGAAAACGACTGGATTAACCAAGCTAAATTCATTCAGGAAAATCTATCTGAAGCCGACATTGATAACGCTTTTAATAATTTGCCAGCAGCCGTTCAGGATGAAACTATCAAAAGTATTAAACAGAAATTGAAAGTTAGGAAAACGCAATTACAACGCTATGCCTCGGAATATTACAAAGTGCTTCAAAAAACAGTTTTGATTGTTGGTACTGATAAAAAAGACAAATTTATAATTACCCATAAAGCAAAAAACAATCTTGAGATTGCCGTTTATCGCATCAAAAAAAATGAAGAAGAATTGGTTTACACCAAAAATTTTACAGCTGGTACAACCAAAAACATTTGGATTTATGGCTTGGATGATGATGATTTTTTTGAAGTAAAAGGCAACGCAAAAGCGAACATAAATATTCGATTGATTGGCGGACAAAACATTGATTCTTATACTATAGAAAACGGAAAGAAAATAAAAATATATGATTTTAAATCAAAAGAGAACACATATGCTTTAGATTCTAAAACTAAAACTGTTTTGACAGATGATTATGAAACTAATCTTTACGATTATGAAAAGCCCAAATACAACGCATTTTCAGGATTGCCTTTTGGTGGTTATAATCCTGATGACGGAGTAAAATTAGGCTTCATTGCAAATTATACCGTAAATAAATTTAATCAGAATCCATACACTCAAAAACATGTTCTTAAAGCCAATTATTTTTTTGCAACCAATGGATATGAGCTCATTTACAACGGCTCTTTCCCTAAAGCTTTAGGCAAATGGGATTTGGATTTAGAATCAAAATTCACAAGCCCTAATTTTACCATTAATTATTTCGGTTCTGGAAATGAGACCATAAACAATGATGAAACGTTTGGAATGAATTACAATCGGGTTCGTCTTCGAACACTAAAAGTAACACCATCCGTTAAGAAAATAGGAAAATATGGAAGTGAAATTAGTTTTTCTACTACTTTTGAAAAAATCAGTGTCGAAGAAACTAATAATCGTTTTATAAATATACCAGGAGTTGTAAATCCTAATGTTTTTGGTAGCCAACAATTTGCAGGAGCTACCGTTAAATACAGTTTTGAAAATTATGACATTCCTTCATTTCCAACTATGGGGTTTGGATTTTCAGTAGCTGGAAGTTGGAAAATGAATACGAACGATGCACAAAGAAATTTCCCTACATTAGAAAGTAAAATCAATTTTAATCATAAAATTGATGCTAATGGAAAAGTCATTTTGGCAACAATTTTAAAATCAAAAATACTATTAAACAACAATTTCGAATTCTATCAAGGCGCCACATTAGGAGGCGATTATGATTTAAGAGGATATAGAAACGAGCGCTTCTTAGGAAAGCAGTCTTTTTATCAAAGTAGTGATATTCGATGGAATTTGGGAAAAATAAAACGAAGTGTTATTCCCATGTCTTACGGGATTTTAGGCGGTTTTGATTATGGTCGTGTTTGGGTCAATGGTGAAAATTCAGATAAATGGCATCAATCTTTTGGTGGGGGATTATGGCTCAATGGATTGAATGTAATTACGGCAAGAATCACTTATTTCAAAAGTGCCGATGAAGAAGCTCGTATTGCTTTTGGTTTAGGATTTGGATTTTAGTTTTTTGAGAGAAACTTCATAGACCTTTCCTCCTATTTTCTTTGTTTTTTCATCTGCAATAATCAAAGTTTCATTATCCTTAAAGCAAATAGCTTCTTTTTGAGAAAAGTGGTTTAAATACAATTCTGTTTTAATTCCGTTGAGGAAATTATCTCCCGTAAAATTCTCGAATATCCAGATCTTGTCATGGCTTAAAACAACTACTTTCGATTCATCCGGACTTATGCTTGCACTTGTTATTGCACAATGATTATAATCTCCGCATGTCTTGAATTCTCCCATAAATTCTGCTTGATGAAAACCTACTGCATTTGGTACTTTATACAAATAGGAAGTTCCATCAAAACCTTTACTTCGATTTTTGGTAAACAGATAGAAATTATTTTTAAACTCAAAGAAACCTTCAACATCATAGAACATTGCTGTTTTTTTGGGTGGAAAATCTTTTTGTTCCGGATAAGCAAATGAAATTTTGGAAACTGGCGTTGTACTTTCGTTACCTAATGAATTTTTATCGATTTTATAAATACACAAATCCTTACGCAAATTATCATTGTTACCAAAATCACCAATGTATAAATTCCCATCCTTGTCTTTTGAAATATCTTCCCAATCAATATTTTCTGTGTTTTCGATGGTTATATTTTTAACTATATCACCATTGGAATTTAATCCATAAATTGAATTTGCATTCCCGCTGTCTTCTAGTGTCCAAAGCAAATTGTTTGTTGGAAAATAGGTAATTCCAGAAACTTCTTTTAACTTTTTAGGCAAAGAATAAAGCGTAGTTAATGAATTTGAATCCTGTTGGCAGGATAAAAAAATAAAAGCAATTACGACCGAAATATAATTTTTTAAACCCATTGTAGTATAAATTTATAAAAAGACTAAAATCCAGTATTGAATAAATTAGTATTTTTAAAGTTTCTGGTAATAAATTCAAAAGCTGCACTCATTACATTCCCCATAGATTTTGCTTTTTTAAAATTCAAATCATTGGTATAACTATACAGTTCTAATTTCAACTGATTCAAATGTTCATCTGTCGAAATAACATCAGAACCCATGATTTGCAACAACCTTTTAATACGATTTTCGGCAGAATGAATCCTTTTAGCTAAAACGGCTCGTTCTTCATCTTTATACTGCTCAATGGAACTATGTTGCAGTTTATCTTTAACCAACTTTACCATCGGATAATTTTCTTTAAAAAACTGTGGACGATACACTTTAAAATTTCCTTCAAAGCATTGTTGGTCAAAATCAATTGCACGAATTCTATAGACTACCTGATCAAAATCGTGAATGGGTATAATTACATAATTATAAGAACGCATATCCCCTAATAATCGAATCATACAGCGCTCGTTGAACTTCACAAATTCTTTTGCGATTTGAGACTTTTCGGTTTCGGTACAATCAGCGAGAAGTGTTTTAATGAAGACATCTCCGGCAATTCCCATAATATGCTCTTCGATTAAAGTGTCTTTGTATACTAAAAAATTTATTTTATCAGGAGACAAAATGTGTTCCAGTTCCAGTCCATAAACTCGGGAAGCATCCGCTTTCTTGACATAAAAATGAGTGTAATTATCATTGAGAATGTTTCTGACTTTGATTCGAAAAGGCTTTGAATTTCCAAAAGTGCAATAATCGATTGAATCCACATTCAGAAATTTAATAATTCCCAAATTACCATCAGAATGTAAAAGGGAATAGATTTTCATCAAAGTCAAATCAATCTCTTTTCGTTCAAATTCATTATAATACACCCGAATCCACAAAGTATCCTGATCGTTTTTATCATACACATTTATAGAACCGGAAAAACGCAACAAATCATCATAGAAAATAGGCACTTTTGAAATTCGATCAAACCGTTCCAAATAATCCAAAAGTGAATTATTTATGGGATAAGATGGTTTTTTAAAAAGCATTATTGGCTCGCTCATTCGAAAAATATTTAATGCAAAATTACGATAAATTAGAGTTTAAAATATCCTAATTACGAACTTCTTCAACTCCCTACTTATGATAGTTTTTATTGTTATGAAGGAATTTCTAAAACCATTTATACAATACCATTACATCAAGAAAAAAACGTTATTGCTTTAGCCGTTTTAATGATTTGAAAAGGCTTTTTTTAAAATAAGCATTTTTTACATTCTCTTTAAACATATTAAAAAAATACTCCAAAAAGGAAATCAAACTTCCATTTTTATGTTAAAAAGAATGCTAACCCAACATATTTACTATATATTTGACTCCCCCTCAATAGATTAAATTAATACCTACTATGACAAATATACCTGAGCTATATTTAAAAGCTGCACAATCGGCAAAGATTGGTGTATGGAAACTGAACTTACTAACTGATAATGTTTACTGGGATGCTGTCACAAAAGATATTCTAGAAGTTCCCGAAGATTTCAAGCCAATAAATGGAAATGGAATTAATTTCTATACTGAGGGTGAAAATAGAGAGAAAATTAGATTATTAATTGATAAGGCTATCAATGAAGGAATATCTTTTGAAGATAAATTTCAAATCATCACTGCTAAAAATAATATTAAACATATAGAATGTATCTGTCAAGTTGAATTGATTGACGGAAAAACAACTCAATTATTAGGTACTTTTCAAGACATCACAAAAGAGCAAAATTTAATCAACGAACTTCAATTAAACGTTGAAAAATTTTCTTCTATTTTCTCTAGTGCCAATGATTCAATTATTATCATTGACACTTCTAATGGAATCATAACAGATTGTAACCCCCGAACTACTTCACTTACCGGTTACGAATGTTCTGAATTAATAGGCTTGCATAATTCGGAATTATTCCCTTTAGAATATAAAAAACAAGTCCGGATTTTTCTAACTTATAATTTAACTAAGGATGATTATGTAGTAAATGAAACCTATATAAAATCTAAATATGGCGAATCAATACCTGTAGAAATTGCTTCAGGCAAAAAATTTCAGGTAAATCAAATCACCTATTTAGTCTGTTTCATCAGAGATATTAGCGAAAGGAAAAATATTGAACAAAAACTAAAACTGTTATCCCTAGCTGCTTCAGAAACTACTGATACTATTGTAATTGCGAATCCAAAGGGAGAGGCAATATGGGCAAATCAAGCCTATTTAGATTTGACAGGCTTAGACATGAATGAAGTTATTGGTCAGAAACCTGGGTATTTATCAAAGGGACCTGAAACAAATATACAGGCCACTGCTACTATGCGGGAAGCAATTAGGAATAAAGAAAGTATAAAAATTATTATTCTGAATTACAATAAGAAAAAAGAAAAGTACTGGTTTGAATTGAATATTACTACCGTTTTTGATAGTCAAAATAATTTTATAAATTTTGTTGGAGTTGGTCGAGATGTTACACTTAGAATTGAAAAAGAGATTGAACTTAAACATTTATTAGAAGTCACCAGCCAACAAAATAATAAGCTATATAACTTTACCCATATTGTTTCACATAATATTCGTTCCCATACCAGTAATTTATCTATGGTTGTCGATGTAATTGAAAATACAGATGATATTACTGAGAAACTTTCCTATTTTGATTTATTTAAAGAAGGAACCGAAAAGCTATCAGAAACAATAGAATATTTAAATGAAATTATAACTATTCAGCAAAAAACTAATATTGAAAAGACAACGATTCGTTTAAAAGACGAAATCGAAAAAACAAAAAAATCATTGAGTTTGGTTATCAAAGAAAGTCAGATAACAATAACCCATTCCATTCCTGATGATTTAACTGTCAATGTAATCCCAGCTTATTTAGATAGTATTTTACTCAATCTATTTACCAATGCAATAAAATATAAATCTCCACAACGCAACGCTATTTTAGAAATTGGTTATGAAATAAACAAAAATTTTACAATTATAACTTTCAAAGACAATGGATTAGGATTAGATTTAAAGAAAAATGGTCACAAAATTTTCGGAATGTATAAAACTTTTCATGGAAATGAAGATGCCAAAGGAATTGGATTATTTATAACTAAAAGCCAACTTGAGGCCATGGATGGTAAAATTGAAATAGAAAGTGAAGTTGGTTCTGGATCCCTTTTTAAAGTGTTTTTAAATGAAAAATAAATTGATTTATATCATTGACGACGATAAGATATCAGTTAAACTAATGAGTATTATTATTTCTAAAAACAAGTTTTGTGAAGAAATTGATCCATTCTACAATCCTCAATTTGCATTAGATAAGCTAAAACAAAATTACGATCAAAATGAAAAACTGCCAGATGTAATTTTACTTGATTTGAATATGCCTATCATGGATGGATGGCAGTTTTTAGATGAATTTATTCAGTTACAAATAAAGAAAAAAATTTCAATTTTCATGATCACATCTTCAATTGATCCGTTTGATATTGAAATGGCTAAAAAATACAGCATAGTAAAAGACTTTATTATGAAACCTATTACTGCTGAAAAATTAAATAAAATTTGCACTTTAATTGATAAAATAAACTAATTCCCGTTTAATAGTAACAAATAACACCCTTGTTCGTCCTATATAAAACTTAAAAAAAGACACTTTGGAAATTATACTCTCTATCAAAAATCTTAACAAGCGTTATGGCAGTCTACAAGCCTTAAAAGACGTTTCATTTGACATATATAAAGGTAATGTTTATGGAATTCTTGGTCCAAACGGTAGCGGAAAATCAACAACATTAGGGATTGTTTTGAATGTTGTTAATAAAACTTCTGGAGAATATAGCTGGTTTGGTGGCACTATGCAAACCCATGAAGCGCTAAAAAAAGTGGGAGCCATAATAGAAAGGCCTAATTTCTATCCGTATATGACGGCAAAAGAAAACTTAGAATTGGTTTGCAGAATAAAAGGTATCAATTATACTAAAGTAAATGAAAAGCTGGAATTAGTAGGTTTAATAGACCGACAAGACAGTAAATTCAGTACTTTTTCTCTTGGGATGAAACAACGTTTAGCGATAGCTTCTGCCCTACTGAATGATCCGGAGATTTTAATTCTTGATGAACCAACGAATGGTTTAGATCCACAAGGAATTCATCAAATTCGAGATATAATCAAACATATTGCGGCAAAAGGAACTACCATTTTACTGGCTTCTCATTTATTGGATGAAGTAGAAAAAGTATGTACACATGCACTAGTTTTAAGAAAAGGCGAAATTTTATATTCTGGGTTAGTTGGCGGTATGTCTACCAATGAAGGATTTTTTGAGTTACAAGCTGATGATAATGAAAATCTGGCATTCATTTTAAAGACTCATCCTGCCGTGAAAAATGTTGTAAATGAGGGTGGAAAAGTTTTAGTTTATTTAAAACATGATTGGGAAGCAAGGGAATTAAATCAATTTCTTTTCGAAAAAAACATTGTATTAAATCATTTGGTTAAGCGAAAAAACAGCTTGGAAGAGCAATTTTTAGAATTAACAAATAACGCTAAATCAACTATCAAAAACTAAACTAATGAAACGACTTCTCTCAATAGAACTACAAAAAATATGGAAAAATAAAGCAAGCCGAGTATTGACTTTGACTTATTTTATTTTACTAACCTTTATTGCATTAATTGCTTCTATCAAATTTGACCTTGGAATTTTCAAACTTCATCTTGCCGAAATGGGTATTTTTAATTTCCCTTTCATTTGGCATTTCAATACCTATATTGCCGCTATTTTAAAATTATTCCTAGCGATTGTTATTGTATCAATGATGGCAAACGAATACAGTTACGGGACATTAAAACAAAATCTGATAGACGGAATGAGTAAAAAAGAATTTATTATGTCAAAATTTTTGACCATAATTTTATTTGCTGCAGTATCAACCGTTTTTGTGTTTATAATGTCATTAATTTTAGGATTTAGCTTTTCCTCATATACTGAAATCGGCATTGTTTTCTCTGATTTAGAATATATTTTGGCCTATTTTATAAAGTTAATTGGATTTTTCTCTTTCTGCTTATTTTTAGGAATATTAGTAAAACGTTCTGCATTTGCTCTTGGTTTTCTTTTAGTTTGGAATATTATTGAAGGTATTGCCAAAGGAATTTTAACTTTTAAAATATTTCCGGATAGCGATAAAGCATCGTATATAACACAATTTTTTCCACTGGAATCCATGTCTAATTTAATTGTGGAACCATTCTCCAGATTATCAATCATTAAGTCTATTGGAAACCAAATTGGAATAGAAAACGGTAAAGATTACGGTGTTCATTTCTCCTCAATAATAATCGTTTTATGCTGGACTTTCATTTTTACATTCTTATCCTATCGCTTATTAAAAAATAGAGATTTGTAGTATCTTTACAGTGCTATGAAATGTATAAAAATAATCTTATTTTATATTTTTATTCGTTGCTCTATATTTAGTTCAACGGCGCAATCTATATCTGTAAATGACTCTTATACAGCGCAACAACTTGTTGAGAATGTTTTAGTAAATAGTTCTTGTGCTAACATTTCAAACCCAATTGCAACTGGAGATACATTTACTGCTGGGCAAAATAGTTATGGCTATTTTAATAATGAAGGAGGTAGTTTTCCGTTTACTGAAGGTGTGCTTTTAAGTACTTGGAGCAGTCAAAATTCAATAGGCCCGTTTGTAAGAACTAAAGGAGGAGGGGATCCTGCTTGGTCAGGTGATACTGATTTAGATAAAGAATTAGGTATTAAAACGGTAAATGCAACAGTCTTAGAATTCGATTTTACACCACTAACTAATTTCATAAGTTTCGATTATATATTTGCTTCCAATGAATACCAAGATGATTTCCCATGTCGTTATTCTGATGGATTTGCATTTTTAATAAAAGAAAAAGGGAGCGCAATCAATTATCAAAATTTAGCTGTTCTTGCCGGCACTTCTACCCCTGTTTCATCACAAAATGTTCATCCTCTTATTTTACCATTTGGCGTAGGCGGTGGTTGCCCAGCAAAAAACGAAAACTATTTTGGTGGATACAGCTCAGCAACAAGTCCCACGAATTATAGTGCACAAACAATAGTCCTGAATGCTCAAACAAATGTCATAGCAGGAACAACTTATCACATAAAATTAGTAATTGCTGATGATAGTAATGAATATTATGACTCCGCTGTTTTTCTAAAGGCAGGTAGTTTTTCTCCAAAAATAGATTTAGGACCTGATCAACTCTTAGCAACGAATAACCCAATTTGTTTTGGCAAAAGCTATACTATTAATACTAATCTACCTGCCAGCTATAGCTACAAATGGTTTAAAGATTCTAATGAAATAATAGGCGAAACTAATCCGTCCCTTACCATTACTGATACAGGCAACTACAAAGTTGAAGTTACCTTGTCCCCTACAACTTGTATGGCAACCGATGAAATAAGAATAGAATATACACCACAAATTATTTTGAATGACACTACACTTTCACAGTGCGATGACAATAATGATGGGATTTCAATTTTTGATTTAACCAGAGTTGATACTTTGGTAAAAAATAATAATCCTAACTTAAGTACTATTGTGTATTATGAATCTTTAGTTGATGCTCAAACGCAACTTAATCCAATTGCGAATTCAACAAGTTATCAAAATAAGGCAATAAACCAAATAGTCTTTGCCAGAACTACAAATTCTTTTGGTTGTGCGAACTATGCCAAAGTTACTCTTCAAATTTCAAACAATAGTATTGCCCCTCAAAATCCAATTTCGACCTGCGATGGTGATAGTACTCAAGATGGTTTGTATCATTTTGATTTAAATGCACAAGTAACACCACAAGTTTTGAATGGATTACCTGCCGGATTAATTGTTGAATATTATTTGAATACAACTGACGCTATTGCACAAAAAAATCCTTTGTCAAACGTTTTTAATAATACTGTTGCAAACCAACAAATTATTTATGCCAGAATTGTAAATGGTTCTGATTGTTATGCAATCACTCCGGAAAAACTTATAGTTAATACTTTTAATCCACCAAACTTTCAAAATGAGAAAGCCGTATTATGCAACGGGAGTTCAATAAACTTAGTTATTAATACTGGATTTTCAAGTTATTTATGGAACACGGGAGCAACTACAAATTCAATTAATGTTACTACATCTGGCAACTATTCGGTAAAAGTTACTAATCCAAATGGTTGTATTGCAACAAAGACTTTTGAAGTAGCAGCATCTGGAATAGCTACAATAACCGGGGCTACAATAAATGATTTTGATGGAAATGAAAATTCAGTATTGATTGAATATACTGGAGTTGGTAATTATGAATTTTCACTTGATGGATCCTTTTTTCAAGATAATCCGTTATTCAACGCAGTTGCTCCGGGAGATTATTTAGTTTATGCCCGAGATAAAAATGGTTGCGGTTTATCCAATCCATTTAAAATTTATGTTTTAGATTACCCTCGTTATTTCACTCCAAACGGAGATGGATTTAATGATATTTGGGAAATTAAAAATCTAAATTTGTTACCAAAATCTAAAATAACGATTTTCGACCGTTATGGTAAATTATTAAAAGAACTTAGTTCAACAAGTTCTGGTTGGAATGGCACTTTCAATGGATATACATTACCCTCAGATGATTATTGGTTTAACTTAACCTTTGAAGATGGAAGAATAATAAAAGGACATTTTACATTAAAAAGATAAATCTTAATTTCTTATTTTTATAAAATGAAAAGAATAGTACTCCTTTTTTTTACTTTCCTATCCATTACTTGCGTTGCCCAATTTAGTAAAACACATTACATCCCACCTATAACCTGTGGAACAAATTTGGCAGGTGATCATTATATCTATATTTCTACTCCAAGCAGTACAGATGTCAATTTCAAAATTATGGCAAATGGAGGCAGTATAATAACAGGCGTTGTAAATAACAGTAATCCATATATTTACTCTATTGGACAAGGAGATAACACCCAACTATTCACTCCAAAAACAACTATCGGAATTTTAACAAACAAAGGCTATGTAATTGAAGCTGAAGATTTAATTTATGCAAGTGTAAGAGTCAATTCAGGCCCTAACCCAAATGCATATGTTCATGCAGGAGGATTAGTATCTAAAGGAAATAGCGCTCTAGGAAAAACGTTTCGATTAGGGGCTATGTTAAATCCTCTTTATGACAGTACTGTATTAAATTTCGCATCCATTCTATCGACAGAAAACAGTACAAAAGTCACTATTTCAAATATTCCTATTGGTACGGTACTGTCAAATGGCACTACTATTACTGGGCCAATAATAGTTACTTTAAACAAAAATGAAAGTTATATTTTAGCTTTAGAAAATTACGACAATACTGTTTCTAATAGTTCCAAAATGATTGGAGCCTTAGTAGAATCGGATAAGCCTATAGTTGTCAATTCCGGTTCATTTGCAGGTAGCAACAGTACAAGTCTAAACGCACAAGGAAATCCAGCCGGAAGAGATGTAGGCTTTGACCAAATTGTCCCTTTCGAAAAGACCGGAAAGGAATACATCTTTGTCAAAGGAATTGGAACTGATGAATTAGAACGTGTTTTATTGATTGCAAACGTAGATAATACCAAAGTTTTCATTGACGGCACCACTCTTTTTAAAACGATTAACAAAGGGGAATATGCCGATATTGATGGAAGTAAATTTACTAATGGAAATTTATACATTTCTACTTCTGAAAATGTTTTTGCTTATCAAAGCATTGGAGGATCCGCATCTCCCGCTAATCAGAATCTTTTTTTTGTACCACCATTAAACTGTGCAACACCTAGTATTGTTGACAACATTCCATCTATTGAATCTATAGGAAATACATTTTATGATGGCGGTTTAAATATCGTTACTGAGACTGGAGCAACAGTAACCATAAATAATAACCCAATAGTTAGTCTACCAGTTGCTGTTGTTGGCAATCCCAATTATGTAAGATATACTGAAAACAATCTGGTGGGAAATATTGCAGTAAAATCCAACAGGCAACTCTATGTTTCTTATTTTGGAACTAATGGAGCTGCAACCTATGGTGGCTATTATTCCGGTTTTGATACTAAACCGGAAATTGTTACTGATAAAATTTTAGTGTCCAATTCCGCATGCATTCCAAATGTAAAGTTAAAAATCAGTACTTTATCGTCTTATGATACCTTTCAATGGTATTTTAATAATAATCCAATTAATGGTGCAAATTTAAATTCATATACTCCTACTCAACCGGGCTATTACCAAGTAAAAGGAAGCATTGTGGGCTGTCCAAGTATAATTCCTATTTTTTCGGATAAAATTCCAGTAAGTGATTGTCCATTAGATTCAGATAATGACGGGACTAATAATAACATTGATATTGATTTGGATAATGATGGCATAACAAATGCTCTTGAAGCCAACATCTCCTTATTAAATCAGTCAAATACGATTATAAGTTCTGATTATAATGCTACTATAACCGGAAGTGGAACTATAACAGGAAAACCATTATATGGATTTGTATCACAAGTTCCAGCTGGAATAACAAATTCAGTTTCATACACTTTAAACCTGACAAAACCAGAAAGTATTAGCATTAATTATATAGCTCAGGATAATTCAAACCAAATTACAGCTGTTTCCGAATACTTAAATGCTGAGGGAGATTTTATTTTACAAGTTCCAGAAAATAAAACTATTACGTTGACAGATCCGCAAAATCAATTGCTAGTAGATACTAATTATGATGGGATTTATGAAAGTGGAGTGACTGAATTCTCTTCTTTCGAAATCCGTTTTCGATTAAAAAGCACAATACCATTAACTCCAGGTTTGGGTAGCTTCCAGTTTTCATCTTATCTTACTAATTCGGTTACATTTACCCATACTAATCTATCCGATACAAGCGTCAATAAAGCAATATTCATGATTAGTCATACCGAAAACTTTGATTCAGATTCTGACACAATACCTGATTTATTTGACCTAGATAGCGATAATGATGGAATTCCTGATACTATTGAAGCTCAAGGAAAAGGTTTTAAAGTTTTTTCAGGGACTGATTCTAATAAAAATGGATTAGACAATGTTTTCGAACCTGGACTAATACGAATTAATACCGACAATGATATTTTTAATATATTTCCTGTTGTATATGATTTACATGATTTAGACAGTGACAATGATGGCATTTATGATTTGATCGAATCAGGAAGTAATGCTATTGATACCAATAAAGATGGAATTATAGATGGTTTGCCAGTTTCTTTTGGATCCAATGGTTTATTTGACGGACTTGAAACGAGTCCTGATAGCGGTAAATTAAATTATACTATCACTGATACTGATTTAGACGGGAATTTTAATTACATCGATTTGGACAGTGATAATGACATTTGTTTTGATGTTTTTGAGGCTGGTTTTAATGACCCCAATAATGATGGAATATTAGGCAGTAATCCCGTTACAGTCAATACAAATGGTAAAGTTACAAGCGGTGTAGGATATAGTACTCCAAATAACAATTACATTATTGCTGCACCAATTGAAATCATTACACAACCGCAAGCAAAGCCTGCATGTGAATTACAAAACACAACAATTACAGTACTTGATAATGATGGAAATACATACCAATGGCAACTTTCAACTGATGGAAATACATGGAGTACCATTTCAAATAATACCATTTACAATGGTGTTACAACCAATACTCTTTCAATAAAAAGTGTTACGAATGCAATGAACGGATATAAATACAGAGTAAAACTGGAAAAAAATGGTAATTCTTGTGGCTTAATTTCTGCAGAGACTACTTTAACAGTTTATGCCTTACCAATAATTAATACAGCCACAATTGTTCAATGTGACGATGATACTGACGGCTTTTCTAATTTTAATTTAACGGTAAAAAACAATGTCATCTCATCTAATTTTGCCTCTGAGGCTTTCACCTATTACACCACACTTTTAGGAGCTCAAGCAGGTGATACTGCAAATTTAATTTCAAACCCTTTAGCTTTTAAAAATACAACTGCTGGCAGTATGACTATTTGGGCCAGAGTAGAAAATACAAACGGATGCTTTAATACAGTTCAAATTACATTAGTAGTTTCTACTACTCAAATTCCAGCCACATTCAGTCGTACTTTTTCAAATTGTGATGACTTAGCCATTACCAATGATGATACTGATGGAATTTCTACTTTTGATTTTAGTAGCGTAACAAATGATATACTGTCAATTCTTCCTATACCAAGTTCTTTATATTCTGTAAAATATTACAAAAATGAAGCAGACGCTTTGTCAGAAAGCGATGAAATTACAAATTCTACAAACTATACAAATGAAGGTTATCCAAATGAACAAAAAATTTGGGTTCGTGTAGAAAGTACCGCTGATAATGCCTGTTATGGTTTAAGTCCCCGAATTACATTAAAAGTAAATCCAAAACCTAATATTGATACAAACGAAGATTTTGAAGAAAATGAATTGGTATGTTCTAACCTTCCCACTTTTTTTGTAAAACTAGATTCTGGAATTCAAGATGGCTCACCAACAAGTAATTATACTTATGTTTGGAAGAAAGATGGAGTTATTTTACCAAATGACATAACGCCAACATTGAATGTAAATCAAGAAGGTGATTATACAGTTGAAGTTAGCTCATTAGCAGGTTGTAGCAGAATACGAACAATAAAAGTTACTGCTTCGGATGTTGCTAAAATTGCTAACATTGATATAGTTGATTTATCCGATTCAAATTCTATAACTATAAATATAACTGGACAAGGACAATACGAATATAGTATGGATGCTTCTTTTGGACCTTTTCAAGAATCTAATTTCTTCGATAATGTATCAGCCGGAATTCATGAAATATACATTAATGATAAAAATGGCTGCGGAATCGTTAGTCAATCAGTAGCAGTAATTGGAGTTCCTAAATTTTTCACACCCAATGGTGATGGCCAAAATGATTATTGGAATGTAAAAGGAGTAAATGTAAGTTTCAATAAAAATTCTATTATTTATATTTTTGATCGTTATGGAAAACTTCTCAAACAAATAAACACTTCAAATCAAGGATGGGATGGAACTTTTAATGGTTTTCTTTTACCCGCAGACGATTATTGGTATACTCTAAAATTAGAAGACGGTAGAGAAGCAAAAGGACATTTTAGCTTAAAGAGATAAAATATTAAACAATATTTATGATTTATGTTAAAATTTATTTTTTAAATAGATATTAACTATATTTGTTAGTTTAAAATAAACATGAAATACGGTACACTAATTATCTTTTTTCTTCTATTTTTTTCAATACCTACTTTTGCACAAAAAGAAGCTGCAAACTGGTACTTTGGTGCTCGAGCTGGTTTAGATTTTAATTCAGGAAGTCCTGTTGCCTTAATAGACGGTCAATTAAATACCGCCGAAGGATGTACAACTATTTCTGATAAAAATGGAAATTTACTTTTTTATACAGATGGTTCAATTGTATATGATAAATCACATCAGATTATGCCAAATGGTTATGGTTTACTTGGGCATAACTCAAGTACACAATCAGCGATTATCGTTCCAAAACCAAACAATCCCAATTTATATTATATTTTCACCGTAGATCAACCACTTCCTGCAAATGTAGATAGCAACCCATTAAATGATGAAGATCCGCCTAATAATGGATTAAACTACTCCTTAGTTGATTTAAGATTAAATAATGGTTTAGGAGATATTTCCATTAAAGAAAAAAACATACATCTTATAACCTACGATACAAATAATGATGAAGATGTAAAATTTAAATGCTCCGAGAAAATTACAGCAGTACAACATGGAGATGGTGTTTCTTTTTGGGTAATTACTCATTTCAAAAACACTTTTTATTCCTTCAAAATAACGAATCAAGGCGTTGATAAAAAACCTATCCAAACTAGTACACCATTAAATGTACCTATCGGTGGTTATCTCTCAAATGCCATTGGTTATTTAAAAACATCTCCAAATGGAAAAAAAATAGCTATAGCAAATACCTCCGTAAAACAGAATGATGATTTAGGTCCAAAAAATAATATAATTAGAAACACCGGTAACGTATGGCTATTCGATTTCGATTCCGTTACAGGAAAAGTAAGCAATGGATTTTCAATTCTTAACGGAGTAAATCCATATGGATTAGAATTTTCAGCAAAATCTAAAAAGTTATATGTAACTACAAATCTGTTCAGTAACGATGATGTTTCTTTAGGAAGCTTATTAATTCAATTTAACTTAAAAAGCTCAAATATTATTGGATCAAAAACCACAATCAACTCATCCACAAATGTTGCAGGTGCATTACAATTAGCACTTGATGAAAAAATATACCGTTCCGGATATAATTCAAATGGAAATGATAGTAGCTATAAATTATCTGTTATAAACAACCCCGAATTAGATGGCTCTAACTGTAATTATTTACAAAATGAAATTGATTTAGGCGGAAAAAAAGCCAAATTAGGTTTACCTCCATTTATTACTTCACTATTTTTATATGCATTTAGCTATGAGTTTAATTGTTTCGGCCAATCAACACATTTTTATATCAATTCTGTCGAAAAAATAGATGCAGTTCTTTGGGATTTTGGAGATGGTTCTACATCCACAAATAGAGATGCATATCATACCTACACTAAAACCGGTGATTATAAAGTAACGTTAATAAAAACTGTAAATGGAGAAGACAGGGAACCGCTTGAAAAAATAATAACCATTTATGATACTCCCAAAATACTTTCGACACCCTATAAATTAGTTCAATGCGACACACAAGATAATTTACCTACAGATGGATTAGCAACATTCAATTTGGCTTTAGCTAATGAACCAATTAGTTTAGGAAAAAAAGATTTTGAAGTATATTACTATCATAGTGTTGTTGATGCAGATAATGATAATACGAATACCCAGTCGATTCCAGTAAATTACCGCAACAGTATTCCTGATGAAATTATATTTGCAAAAGTTACTCAACCAAACTCAACTTGTTATAGCATTGGATCAGTTATTTTACATGCTAATAAAAGCATTTTATTATTACCCGAAGCAATGCGCGAATGTGATCTTGGCGAAGGAAAAAGTTTGTTCAATTTGAAAGAGAAAAAAAACTTAATAAAAACTGAATTGAATTTACCTTCAGATGTACGCTTATTCTTTTATGCTAATGAAGATGATGCCTCATTAGGGATCAATGAACTGGAAGAGAATTACACTTCAGCTTCAAAAACAATATTTCTTCGAGCTGAAAACAATGAAGGTTGTTATGGGACTGGACATTTTGAAATTATCGTAGAACCAACTCCAAAAATTAATGTTTTAGAAAATAGAATTCTATGTGAGGGAAATACAAATCCTTCGATACTATTAGATGCTGGAATTTTAGCACCCGCAATCACCAGTGATTTTACCTATTCTTGGTCAACCGGTGAAACATCTCCAACAATATCAGTAAACAAACAAGGCGAATATAGTGTTATTGTAAAAAACAAATCAGGCTGCTCAACAACACGAAAATGCATTGTAACGATATCCTATTTAGCAAAAATAAACAACATAATAATTCAAGATTTTCAGCCCTTAAACCAAGTTATAATTGAGGTGGTTAATCCAAATGATTACAGATATATGATTCATTTTCAAAATGGCACTGAAACACCTTTTCAAAGTTCAACTATTTTTGAAAATGTACCAGGTGGTTTTCATGAATTGATAATAGAAAACAATAATGAATGTGGCCAAAAAATAAAAAGTTTTACTGTATTAGATGCGCCAAAATTCTTTACTCCAAATGATGATGGATACAATGATTATTGGAATTTAAAAGGAATAAATACACCTTTTTACAAAAATACAGTTATATACATTTTTGACCGATACGGAAAATTACTTCGTCAATTATCTCCTTCAAGCCCTGGTTGGGATGGCACTTTTCATAAAGAACCATTACCCGCTGATGATTATTGGTTCACAATAAAATTAGAAGACGGTAGAGAAGCAAAAGGCCATTTTAGCTTAAAAAGATAAGAACTAAATTATATACAATCCAGATATTTTCAATCTATAAATTTAAGAATTTATTAGTACATTTTTCTGAGTACAAAAAAAAGTTACTGTAACCAAAAACTAAACCATAAAAAAAGCCATTCGAATAAACGAATGGCTTTATATTAAAAAAAATAAAAATTAGAATTTAAATCTTTTTCTATCTGTTTCTGTCAAATATATTTTTCTCAAACGAATAGATTTTGGAGTAACCTCAACGTATTCATCTTTTTGAATGTACTCCAACGCTTCCTCAAGAGAGAAAATAACTGGAGGAATAATTCTAGCTTTATCATCATTTCCAGAAGAACGAACGTTAGATTGTTTTTTCTCTTTAGTTACGTTCACACACATATCATCGCTACGAGAGTTTTCTCCAATTACTTGACCTTCGTAAATTTCATCATTAGGATTAACGAAGAATCTACCACGATCTTGTAATTTATCAATAGAATAAGGAATAGCTTTTCCTTTTTCCATAGAAATCAATGAACCTTTGTTACGTCCAGAAATTTCTCCTTTGTAAGGCTCATATCCTATGAAACGGTGTGCCATAATAGCCTCACCAGCAGTAGCAGTAAGCAATTGGTTACGCAATCCAATAATTCCACGTGATGGAATATTAAATTTTACAATCATACGCTCCCCTTTAGTTTCCATACTCAGCATTTCACCTTTACGCATAGTAACGAACTCAACCGCTCTACCTGAAAGAGTTTCTGGCAAATCGATTGTCAATTCCTCAATTGGCTCACATTTTTTACCATCAATTTCTTTGATGATAACTTGTGGTTGACCGATTTGTAATTCGTAACCTTCTCTTCTCATTGTTTCAATAAGAACAGACAAGTGAAGTACTCCACGACCAAAAACCATGAACTTATCAGCAGAATCAGTTTCACCTAATTTCATTGCTAAGTTTTTCTCTAATTCTTTTGTCAAACGATCTCTAATATGACGAGAAGTTACAAATTTACCCTCTTTACCAAAGAAAGGAGAGTCATTAATTGTAAACAACATACTCATGGTAGGCTCGTCAATATCAATTGTTTTCAACGCTTCTGGATTTTCAAAATCAGCGATAGTATCTCCAATTTCAAAACCTTCAACTCCGATAATTGCACAAATATCTCCTGCAATAACTTCTTGTACTTTTTTACGTCCAAGACCTTCAAAAGTATGAAGTTCTTTAATTCTAGATTTTATAATAGTACCATCTCTTTTTACTAAAGATATTGGCATTCCTTCTTTCAAAACACCTCTTTCAAGACGACCAATGGCGATACGGCCTGTAAATGCAGAAAAATCTAATGAAGTAATTAACATTTGTGGTGTTCCTTCAGAAACTTTAGGAGCTGGTACATTTTCAATAACCATATCCAACAATGCTTCAACATTATCGGTTACGTTTTCCCAATGGTCAGACATCCAGTTATTTTTAGCTGAACCATAAACGGTTGGAAAATCCAACTGCCATTCTTCAGCACCTAATTCAAACATTAAGTCAAAAACTTTTTCATGAACTTCTTCAGGAGTACAGTTTTCTTTATCAACTTTATTGATTACAACACAAGGTTTAAGACCTAAGTCAATAGCTTTTTGTAATACAAAACGTGTTTGTGGCATTGGTCCTTCAAAAGCATCTACCAGTAAACAAACTCCATCAGCCATATTCAATACACGCTCAACTTCACCACCGAAATCGGCGTGACCAGGAGTATCGATAATGTTGATTTTTGTTCCTTTGTAAACTACAGAAACATTCTTTGAAGTAATGGTAATACCTCTTTCACGCTCTAAGTCGTTGTTATCAAGGATTAAGTCACCTGTGTTTTCGTTGTCACGAAATAACTGACAGTGATACATAATTTTATCAACCAAAGTTGTTTTACCGTGATCGACGTGGGCAATAATTGCAATGTTTCTAATAGATTCCATCTGTGATTTTTAATGGGTGCAAAGGTACACTTTATTTTGATATAAAAAATATTTATCCAATAGTTTACATATTGTTAACCTTTTAGAGCTAGAAAAACAACAATTTAAACCCGTAAAATAAGTTTTGAATGAACTTAGTAATTTAGCATTATTTAATTATATTTGAGTAATGAAAAACAAAACCAATCAAATAACTCTAACCTATATACTTATATCCATATTTATGGCAATCATCTGTCATAAATTATTACAAAAATACGCTTACAACATTAACTATCAGTATTATAATTTCATAAAAGATTTATTATTTATTTCTTTAACAGGTATAGCTTACAAATATATTTTATCAAAAAACGACAATAGAAATATTGCTATTTTTGAAAAATTAAAGAATACAAATGACGAAATTAAAGAATCGAATGAAAAATACGACATTGTAGCAAAAGCAACAAGTGACACTATTTGGGATTGGAAAATACAAGAAGATAATTTATCTTGGAATAAAGGTATTGAAAGTGTTTTTGGCTACAAAGAAGATGAAGTAGGAGATAGCTCAACATGGTGGTTTGACAAAATTCATCCAGAAGACAGTATAAAAATGTCAATAAAATTATATTCTTTTATTGAACAAAAAACAGAAAAATGGCAAGATCAGTACCGATTTAGATGTGCTGACAACTCTTATAAATACGTACTTGACAGAGGATTTCTTCTTAAAGATGAAGATGGAAAAGCCATAAGAATGATTGGTGCCATACAAGACATTACAAAACAAAAAGAAGAAGAACAAAGGCTTAAATTACTGGAAACTGTAATTACCCAATCCAAAGATTCGATAATTATTACCGAAGCTAATTCTAATAATAATGCATTACCAAAAATAATTTATGTTAATCCAGCTTTCTCTATAATGTCTGGATACAAACCCGATGAAATTATTGGAAAAACACTAAATCTCTTTAAAGGTCTAAATTCAGATAAACAAGAATATAAAAAACTCATTACCGCTTTAAAAAACAAAGAAGAATGCTTAATTGAAACCATAAGCTATAAAAAAAACAAAGAAGAATATTGGGTTCGCTTTTCAATGATTCCTATTTATAACTCCGAAAATGAACTATCACATTGGATTTCGATACAAAGAGATGTTACTACAGAAAAAAAACAAGAAAAAGAAAAAGAGCAACTTATTCGGGAATTAACACAAAACAATAAAGATTTAAAGCAATTTTCATACATCACTTCTCATAATCTTAGAGCTCCTTTATCTAATTTAACCGGTCTTTTAAATTTAATTGAAGACATCCCAATTGAAAATCAAGAATTAAAAGAGATTTTAAACGGCTTCAATAAGTCTACCCATTTATTAAATGACACCATAAACGACTTAGTAAAAGTCATCATCATTAAAGACAACCCTTCTATTCAAAAAGAAGCAGTACTGCTAAAAGAAATTTTTGAAAATGTCTTTAATCAATTAAGTTTCCAAATTGAATTGTACAAGCCCATAATTAAACTTAATTTTGAAAAAGTTTCTGTATTAAATACAAACAAAGCCTATATAGAAAGCATTATGTTAAACCTATTAACAAATGCTATAAAATACAAATCTGAAAATAGAAAACTAAAAATAACAATTAATGCAAATGAAGTTGACGACACCGTTTATTTAATATTCAAAGACAATGGAATAGGAATTGATTTAGAAAGAAATCGTGATAAAGTTTTTGGACTATATCAAAGATTCCATAATTACCCTGACAGCAAAGGACTGGGATTATATCTGGTAAAATCCCAAGTCGAAACCATGGGAGGAACTATTAGCATTGAAAGCGAAGTAAACAAAGGAACTACATTCACATTAACATTCAAAAACAAACAATAATGCTAGACCAAATTCTATGCGTTGACGACGACCCCATAACACTTATGTTATGCAAAAAAGTAATCATAAAAGCATCCTTTTCTAATGAAACAATCACTGCTCAAAATGGAGAAGAGGCTCTTCTCTACTTTAATAAAATAAAATACACTAACACCGAAAGCAGATTAAAAAAACATCCTGAATTAATCTTTTTAGATTTAAATATGCCAGTGATGGGAGGATGGGAATTTTTAGACATTTTCAACACCATCGATTACTCCGAGTTCAGCTCTATAAAAGTAGTTGTTCTTTCTTCCACAATAGACCCTGAAGACTTAGAAAAAGCAAAATCATACCCTATGGTCATCGATTTTTTATCAAAGCCTATAACCCTATCAATGCTTGAATACTTAAAAAACAAAATATAAGCATAAAAAAAGCTCTCAATAAATTGAGAGCTTTTTTTTATTTATTTAAAAATTATAGTAATTACAATTTAGCAACATGTTTCGTTAATTTAGACTTTAAATTAGAAGCTTTATTATCATGGATAATATTTTTCTTAGCTAATTTATCAATCATAGAAATTACACTTGATAATTTAGATGTAGCATCTACTTTATCAGTAGCTATTCTTAATGCTTTAATTGCATTACGAGTAGTTTTGTGTTGGTATCTGTTTAATACTCTTCTCTTTTCGTTACTTCTAATTCTTTTTAGAGCTGATTTATGATTTGCCATTTTATTGCTTTTTTATCTTTTACTATTTTTTTGTAGTCCGTAAGGGAATCGAACCCCTGTTACCAAGACGAAATCTTGGCGTCCTAACCCCTAGACGAACGGACCTTATCCTCCTAAGTTTTTATCAATCTAAATTGAAATTGTAGCCCGTAGCGGAATCGAACCGCTCTTACATGGATGAAAACCATGCGTCCTAACCGATAGACGAACGGGCCATTTTTCCCTCTAAGTTCAGGAAAACTTTAACATGCAAAAAAAATAGTAGCCCGTAGCGGAATCGAACCGCTCTTACATGGATGAAAACCATGCGTCCTAACCGATAGACGAACGGGCCCTGCTTCTCTAATGCGGATGCAAAAATACAACTATTTTTGAAACGTACAATAGTAGATGCAAAAAAAATTATTTTTTTTTAATATGCCTTCGCAAACAACACTCTTCCTACAGACTCACCCCCAGTAAAAACACAGCTTCCCGACTCTTCCACTCTATCTAAAGGGATGCATCTAATAGTAGCTTTAGTCAAGTCTTTAATCTTCTCCTCAGTTGCTGCAGTTCCATCCCAATGAGCTGATACAAAGCCTCCTTTAGTGTCTAAAACATGCTTAAATTCATCAAAACTATTTACTTCCGTAATATGAGTATTTCGATAATTTAAGGCTTTATCAAACAAATCAATTTGAATTTGAGCCAATAAATCGGTGATATAAGCTACAATTTCGTCTTTGGAAACAATTTCTTTAGTCAACGTATCTCTTCGTGCAACTTCAAAAGTACCGTTCTCTAAATCTTTTGGACCAACAGCGATTCTAACAGGAACTCCTTTTAATTCCCATTCAGCAAATTTAAACCCTGGTTTTTGAGTTGTTCTATTGTCGTATTTTACAGAAATATTCAATTTCTTAAATGCCTTTACCAAAACATCCACTTCGGCAGTAATAGCTGTTAATTGCTCGTCTGTCTTATATATAGGAACAATAACCACTTGAATTGGCGCCAAATTAGGAGGCAGAACCAATCCTTGATCATCAGAATGCGTCATTACCAAAGCTCCCATTAATCGAGTAGAAACCCCCCATGAAGTTCCCCAAACGTGTTCTTGCTTCCCTTCGGCATTAGCAAATTTAACATCGAATGCTTTAGCAAAATTTTGTCCTAAAAAGTGAGATGTTCCTGCTTGCAATGCTTTTCCGTCTTGCATTAAGGCTTCAATACAATACGTTTCCTCCGCTCCAGCAAAACGTTCCGTTTCAGTTTTCACACCTTTTACTACTGGAATTGCCATAAAATTCTCGGCAAACTCAGCGTAGACATGCATCATTTTTTCTGATTCCTCAACTGCTTCTGCTTTTGTTGCATGAGCAGTATGCCCTTCTTGCCATAAAAATTCTGCGGTACGTAAAAACAACCTTGTTCTCATTTCCCATCGCACCACATTTGCCCATTGGTTAATCAACAACGGTAAATCTCGATAAGACTGTACCCATCCTTTGTATGTGGACCAAATAATCGCTTCACTTGTTGGACGAACGATTAATTCTTCTTCCAGTTTTGCATTAGGATCCACCATAAGCTTCCCTGGCTTATCGGGATCATTTTTCAATCTATAATGCGTTACAATAGCGCACTCTTTTGCAAATCCTTCTGCATTTTTCTCTTCTGCTTCAAACATGCTTTTTGGAACAAATAAAGGAAAATAGGCGTTTTGATGACCTGTTTCTTTAAACATTCGATCCAACTCAGCTTGCATTTTTTCCCATATTGCATAACCGTACGGTTTAATAACCATGCAGCCTCTAACTCCTGAATTTTCGGCTAAATCGGCTTTTACAACCAACTCGTTATACCATTTTGAATAATCTTCTGATCTTGTAGTTAAGTTCTTACTCATATTGAATAGTTTGGCACAAATTTTGTTTTAATAATTTTAACTAAATAGTTCCGCAAAACTAACTATTTTTGTATTGTCCAACAATAAAAAACCCCATAGATATGAAAACTAGTACTTTTTCCCTCAAAAACACATCAATTTATTATATTGTTGGTTTTTTGAGCATTCTGTTAACCTCATGTGGCTCTTATCAAAACAGTTCTTACTATGACGGGGATGGAATTTATGGAAATAACAGCAAAAGAGTGATTGAAAGAGAGAATCAAAACCCTCAAAATAATTATTATAAAAATTATTTCGGTTCTCTACAAGACAACGACCAACCCGTTGATGTTTTTACCGATATCGATAATTACAACACATATAATGACAGTATTCCAAATAACAATCAAAGCTATGGTGGCTGGGGAAGTAATTCTAACCAAACAATTATAAATGTATCTCCTAATTACTGGGGTCTTTCGTTAGGATATGGATACGGTTCACCTTATGGATATGGATATTCAAATTACGGTTATGGCTATCCAAATTACGGTTATGGTTACGGTTATCCTTATTATGGTTATGGATATGGTTATTCTAGTTTCGGCTGGGGATTTCCTTACTATGGGTTTGGATTTGGATACTCAAATTATGGATACCCTTATTATGGTGGAGGATATTCATCGGGATATTATAACAATAACAATTATTCTTACAACCCTAGCAGAAGAGGTTCCTCTTATTCTAACAACATAAACAGCAACAGAAATTATAGCAATAGAACATCTAGAGATTATTCTCAAAATCAAATAAACAGTAGTAACAGAAGAAATAGTTATAGTGACTACGGAAGTCCTGTAACTAGAACAAGCCCTACTTTTACAAGAAATCAATTTCAGAATCAAAATAACTCATATAACAATCCAAGCCGAAGAGCAAATACAAGCAACAATTACTCTCGAAGCGAAAGCAGTACTCCTACTAGATCTTACTCCCCTAATCCATCCAGAAGCGAGAGCAATTCATCTACTTCAAGATCTTACAGTCCTAGCTCAAGTGGTTCCAGTTATGGTGGTGGCGGAAGATCATCTGGTGGCGGCGGTGGTGGAAGAAGATAATTTCCTCCTTATAATTGAATAAAAAACTAAACTTTACCTGAAATAAAATGAAAAAATATTTATTCCTACTATTGACTGGCTTCACTTTTAGTGCTGCACAATCACAAGAAATAACAGATGCAATGCGATATGCGCAAGACAACTTGACTGGTACCGCACGTTTTAGAGCTATGGGAGGCGCCTTTGGAGCACTTGGTGGAGATTTATCGTCTTTGAATATAAATCCTGCTGGTTCTGCAGTTTTTTCAAACAATCAAATAGGTGCTACTTTGAGTAGTTACAACACAAAAAACAATTCCAATTATTTTGGCTCTACTACAACTGACAAAAACAATTCCTTTGATCTAAACCAAGCTGGAGGTGTTTTTGTTTTTAAAAATCAGAATTCAAATAGCAATTGGAAAAAGTTTTCTTTAGGAGTGAATTATGACAACGTAAACAATTATAACAATTCTATATTTTCTGCAGGAACTAATCCAACCAACTCTGTTGACGGCTATTTTTTGAGTTATGCAAATGGAGTACCATTAAGCGACTTAAGAGATTCCAGTTACGGAAGTTTAAATCATGGAGCGCAACAAGCGTTTTTAGGATACCAAGGATATGTAATAAATCCAGAAAGTACAAACTCCAATAATACACAATACACCTCAAATGTTCCTGCAAGTGGAAATTATTATCAAGAAAACACCATCAGCACTAATGGATATAATGGAAAATTATCTTTTAACGCAGCAACTTCATACAAAGACAAACTATATATTGGACTGAATTTAAACTCTCATTTTACCGACTATAGACAAACCACCAGTTTTTATGAAGACAATAGCGCTCCATTGACTACTGATTATACTGTAACGAGGCTGCGTTTTGATAATGAATTGTACACTTACGGAACAGGATTTTCATTTCAAATAGGTGCTATTGCAAAAGTTACGAATGAAGTTCGCTTAGGACTGGCTTACGAATCATCAACTTGGTATCACTTAAGCGATGAATTTTCTCAGAAACTCGTTGCTGTGAGTAGTGCTGCAAACCTACCTGATACGAACGATGTTGTTGACCCCCAAATTACAAATGTTTATGCACCTTATAAGCTACAAACACCAAGTAAACTGACTGGAAGTTTTGCTTATGTTTTTGGTAAATCTGGGTTGATCAGTATTGATTACGCCATGAAAGATTATAGTAACACTAAATTCAAACCTGAAAATGATTCTTATTTCCGTGATGTAAACAGCTATATGAATTCTGTTTTGGACAAAACCAACGAAGTGAGAGTGGGTGCTGAATACAAAATTGAGCAATTGAGTTTAAGAGCTGGATACCGTTACGAACAAAGCCCTTATAAAAATAAAACAACTGTTGGTGATTTAACTGGTTATTCAGGAGGTTTAGGGTATAATTTTGGTTCAACCAAAGTTGATTTATCCTATTCAACAGCAAAAAGAAATTCACAACAAGGTTTTTTTAGCCAAGGTTTTACTGATGGCGCTAAAATAAATACTATGAATAATAACGTTTCTTTGACTTTATTATTCGAATTGTAATTCATAAAACTACTATAGAAAATCCGTTTCGTTATTATGGAACGGATTTTTTTTAGCCCTGATGGCAGTGTAAATCCTCCCGATTTTTTTCGGGAGATTACTTCACTATACTTTTATTTTAATAGGAGTTCAGTGAACTTCGTTTGCAACGTACAGCAGGAATAGCTCCAAAAAAAATTGAAAAGAAACTGAAATAAGTTCAGTTTGAATAAAAAATTGTAATTTTGCAAAATTCCCAAATTATCGGGATTATAATGTTATGAGAACGAAGTCTTTAAAAAAGAATAAAATCAACGTAATCACTCTAGGGTGTTCGAAAAATGTATATGACAGTGAAGTCCTTATGGGGCAGCTTCGTGCAAGCGGAAAAGATGTTACTCACGAAGCTCCAGAAGCTGAGGAAGGAAACATTATTGTCATAAATACTTGTGGATTTATTGATAATGCCAAGGCAGAATCAGTAAATATGATTTTAGAATATGCGGATAAAAAAGAAAGAGGATTAGTAGATAAAGTTTTCGTTACAGGATGTTTATCAGAACGTTACCGCCCTGATTTAGAAAAAGAAATTCCAAATGTAGATCAATTTTTTGGAACTACTGAGTTGCCACAATTATTAAAAGCTTTAGGAGCTGATTATAAACATGAATTATTAGGGGAGCGTTTAACAACAACTCCAAAAAATTACGCATACTTAAAAATCTCTGAAGGTTGTGACAGACCATGCAGTTTTTGTGCGATTCCATTAATGCGAGGAAAAAATGTTTCGCAAACCATTGAAAAATTAGTAAAAGAAGCGGAAGGTTTAGCAAAAAATGGCGTTAAAGAATTGATTTTAATTGCTCAAGATTTGACTTATTACGGTCTGGATCTTTATAAAAAGAGAAATCTTGGTGAATTATTAGAAGCTTTAGTAAAAGTAGAAGGAATCGAATGGATTCGTTTGCACTATGCCTTCCCTACAGGCTTTCCTATGGATGTTTTGGAAATCATGAAGCGCGAGCCTAAGATTTGTAATTATATTGATATTCCGTTGCAACATATTTCAGATTCAATTTTGAAATCGATGCGTCGCGGAACCACTCAAGAAAAAACAACAAAATTATTAAAAGATTTCCGTGAAGCAGTTCCCGGAATGGCAATTCGTACGACTTTAATTGTAGGTTATCCAGGAGAAACTCAAGAAGATTTCAACATATTGAAAGATTTTGTTCAAGAAATGAAATTTGACAGAATGGGCTGTTTTGCATATTCTCATGAAGAAAACACACATGCTTACTTATTAGAAGATGATGTTCCTGATACAGTAAAACAAGAGCGTGCTAATGAAATAATGGAATTACAATCTCAAATTTCTTGGGATTTAAACCAAGAAAAAGTAGGTCAAATATTCAAATGCATCATTGACAGAAAAGAAGGTGGTCATTTTGTGGGGCGTACTGAATTTGATAGTCCAGATGTTGATAATGAAGTCTTGATTGATGCTTCAAAACATTATGTAAAGACTGGTGAATTTGTAATGATAAAAATTATTGAGGCTACAGAATTTGATTTATATGGTGAGCCTGTTTAAATTTGTAATATAGTTTTTGAAAACCTTTTTAAAACATTAAATATGAAAATAGTTCCGTCCTTATTTGTGACTGCATTTATGTTATTATCAATTAATACTATTTCTGCGCAATATGGAAATAGTGGTTATGGCGGAGGTGGCTATGGCAGAAATGGTTATGGTAGTGGTCGCATGAATAGCGGAATGGATCAAAACAGAACTCCGGACAAACCAAGAGAAGTCCCGGTTGAAGAAACCGTAGGAAAAATCATGGAAAGACTAAAACCTGCACTGGTACTTGATGAACTTCAAGAAATTGCTATTGCAAACATATTGACTGAAAGCATTAAACAACAAGGAGTCATATTAAAACAAGACACTAATCAAAGTGATCAAATGAAAGACATTCAAATACTTTCAGAAAACACAGAAAGAAAGGTTGTAGAGTTATTGAACGACGATCAAAAAGAAAAATACAAGGTTTTTAAAGAAGAAAGTAAAAACCCAAAAAAATCAAAAAGGAACAGATAACTTTTTTTGAATAAAAACGAAAAACAAAAGTATGACTAAACATTTTCAGATTTTAATTTTAGTTATTCTAATAACTTCCTGTTCCACTAACCCTTATAAAGCTAGTGAGAAAGTATACGATACGAAACTCAAAACATTAAAGGAAACTATTTCAGACAAAGAGCCACATGCTTTGCCTTCTGTTCCAGTGACGTCAATAAGCATTGATACTTTATACGCAAAACAATTACATATTTTTAAAGATTCCATTTCAAAAATGGGCTCTACTCCTTTAACAAATGGAATTAATACCGAATGGATAGGTACAGTAAATTTTAATTTACGAAAACCTAATTTCATAATTATACATCATACTGCTCAAGATTCATTGAAACAAACCGTAAATACATTTACAAAAATAGAGTCTCAAGTAAGTTCTCATTATGTAATTTCAGATAATGGCAAAGTAGTTCAGATGCTAAATGACTATTTAAGAGCATGGCATGCAGGGATTGGTTCCTGGGGGAAAAATACGGATATCAACTCTGCGTCAATAGGAATTGAGCTAGACAATAACGGAACAGAACCTTTTACCGAATTGCAAATTAATAGCTTACTAGCCCTTTTGACTAAACTAAAAAAAGATTACAATATTCCAACTCAAAATATTATTGGACATTCAGACATTGCTCCTGCCAGAAAAAAAGACCCGAGTGCTTTATTCCCTTGGAAAATTTTAGCAGAGAAAGGATTTGGAATTTGGTCTGATGAAATTTTAGAAACTGCACCCGCTGACTTCAATGTAGAACAAGGATTGCGCATTATTGGCTATGACACAAAAAACCTTTCGGCAGCTATAACAGCATTCAAATTGCATTATATTCAATCTCAAGTAGATGATATAGTAGATGAAAACACCAAGAATATAATCTACTCGATATATAAGAAACAATAATTTATCAGTTTCAAAGAAATAAAGAAATGGGCTTTTTGAAAGATTCAAAAAGCCCATTTCTTTTATACTGTTATTATTTATAAACTGTACATCATTAATTTATGGATGACTGGTTTTCCTGAAAGCCTTTTTTTTTGACCTAGTAGGTATGTAATCTAAAAATGATACCTACAAGGTTTTAGAAACCTTACAGGATTATAAACGGTAATAAAAATAAATACTTTAATAATCTAACTCAGGTAATTAATATTAAAAAACAACAAAATACTGCAAATAGGCTTTTAATGAAAGGTTCTATTTTTGAGCTATTAAAACATCACTCTTCACTTAAAACACTTTCATTAAAATCCATTTTGATTCCATAAAAAAAGCTGCCAAAACACTTAAAAAAGTATCTTGACAGCAAAAAAAAATATTATCTTAATTTATTTAATTAGAAACTATAAGTTGTTCCTAACAAAAGATATGCATTAGAACTTGTTGGGCTTGAATTACTATCCATAAACACATCTTCTGATGAAAGGTCAACTCTAACCTCAGGAATAATCGTTAAATTCCCAACTTTGTAGTTCAATGAAAGTGTATTCCCTACAATACTAGATCCACCTAAAGCAGAAAGAGTAACAGCAGCATCTTTTGCATCAAAATATTCTAATCTATAGGCTAAACTAAGATTGCTTTTTGGAGCATAGGTAGCATATCCAATTAAAGCGAACCATTTCTCATCATTAGCACTAATTACATCATCATTTATTAAAGCGTAGGTCCCATTAAATCCTAAAGAGAATTTATCAGAAATCTTTTTAGAGGCTACTACATCAAATTGTGTTTTATTCACAGTAGTCGCAGGATTTGAACTACCAGAAGTTACGTTAAAGTAAATACTTCCTGAATCTCCAACATAAGCAACTTGTCCGATGAAAGTTTTTTGAGTAGAACCAGCCTCAATAGCAGTTTTGAAATCTGTAGGATTAGTTACCCCCGCCATAAAACTTACTTTACCTGAAGTATATTGTGCTTTTACACCAGTATTAAAAAATGGTCCGTTTGTAAAAGCATAAGACATACTGTAGTTTTTATTATCCACAGCATCCAATAGTTCATATCCTATATGAGTTCCAAAGCTACCCGCAGTAACTTTAAATTTATCTGAAATTTCGTAAGTAAAATTTAATTGTTTAATCATAAATGAACTTGCATTGTCATTATATGTAAATTCTTTAGCTCTGTTTCCAAAACCTAAATCTACAAACACAGATGCTTTACCCATTTTATGAGATGCCTCAATCGAAGCCATTCCTAACTCAAATGAGTTATGAGAATTAGTAAAACTAGTTTTTCCATTTCCTGCTAAGTTAGCAAAATCATATTTATAATACATATCAGCAGATCCTCCAAAAGTAGTTGCTGGTGCTGGCGCATCTTGTGCAAATGTCATGCTTGTCGTTAGTAAAATTACTAAAATAGTTAATGCTTTTTTCATGTTTAATTTAGTTTTAGTTATTAATCTGGTTTGGTATTACTTTGGTTAAATAGGTATTAAATATTTTGATTTGCCATTTTTATTATTTGATCTAAAAAAGAAATAACGTCTTAATCATTGTTTTTCTAGTGTCAAATACTTTTCCTTTTGGCGAATTTATTAACTTTTATCTTACTTGAATAATTAATAATTACTTTTTTGACACTTTTTGAGAAGAATTATTGATAACAAAAAATCATTAAAGAATAATAGGTATTCCATATTATTACGGTAATATTTTAAAAATTTCATAATCTAATTATCCACAAACACCCCTATTTTTTTCACAATACAAGCAAAATAAATACATAAAAAAGTTATTTTATCTATATTTTAATCAAAAATAAACATAAGACCCCTATTTTTAAACGCAATCTTAACAAATAATTATTTTTGACATATTTGTCATTACTCAACATAAAACAGCAAAATATAAAGATTAATTACTCCTTCTATAAGGACAATACAGATGTTAATTTTATTTTAAATTTCATAAAATAGTATTTATTTCATTTGTTAAATTCTACTTTTGCAGCAATGAAGCTAATTGCAAGAATATTATTGTTTGTTTTTATTGCTTTTCTTTTGACACCAACAATTGTTAGTGCTATAGAGAAAAGTACTGACACTTCTATTACCTATAGTTTTTTTGAAGAAGAACAATCACACAAACAGATTAAAGCAATTTTTCATTTTGAAATGGCTTATGAAATAATCAATTTATCGGAGTTAACTTCAAGTCTTATTCTATCAGAGAATTTGTCTAAGCACGATATAATTGCTTCTTCTATATTTATTCCCCCACCTGACCAAGTTTAATACAACGTTGATTTTAAAATTTTAAAATCTAATTCTCACATTATAACAATGTGAACAAATTCTTTGTATTCAATTTTCAGTAAGGTATTATGACAAAAAAAATCAATCTTTTTGCTAACCTTAAATCCGATTTTGCATCTGGTTTAGTGGTTTTTTTGGTGGCGCTTCCATTGTGTTTAGGTATTGCAATGGCTTCTGGCGCACCGTTATTTTCGGGAATAATTTCAGGTATTGTAGGTGGTGTAGTTGTGGGTTATTTAAGTACATCTAATTTAAGTGTCTCAGGTCCAGCCGCTGGATTAACTGCTATAGTTCTTACTGCTATTACTGATTTAGGTGCTTTTGACGTTTTTTTAACTGCAGTTTTTATTGCTGGTTTAATCCAATTGCTATTGGGATTCATTAAAGCAGGAACTATTTCAAATTATTTTCCAACCAATGTTATTGAAGGAATGTTGGCCGGAATTGGAATTATTATTATTCTGAAACAACTACCTCATGCTTTTGGTTACGATAGTGATTTTGAGGGAGATCAAGCCTTTTTAGAATTGGGAGGAAGCAATACATTTTCTGCATTACTGGCCGTTTTTAATTACATTCAATTGGGATCCATAATTATTACAGTACTTTCATTAGTAATATTGATTGCTTGGGATAAAGTTTCTTTTTTGAAAAAATTAAAATTAGTACCTGGCGCACTTGTGGCTGTAATTATTGGTGTTGTTTTGAATGAAATTTTTACCTCAGCTGGAAGCTCATTGGCTATAGCCAAAGAACATTTAGTTTCATTACCAGTTCCAACGTCATTAGAAGAATTCAAACAAATAATTGTAACCCCTAATTTTTCTGGAATTACAAATTCTAAAGTTTGGGTTGTTGCCTTTACTATTGCCATTGTTGCTTCGATAGAAACGTTATTAAGTATTGAAGCGGCTGATAGAATGGATGTTCAAAAACGTTATACTAATACCAATGTAGAACTTAAAGCTCAAGGGATTGGAAATATGGTGAGCGCTCTTTTAGGTGGTTTGCCATTAACATCTGTAATTGTACGTACTTCTGCAAATAGTAATTCAGGAGCCAAATCTAAAATGTCGACCATCATTCATGGTGTATTGTTATTGGTAAGTGTTGTAACTATTCCATTCATTTTGAATAAAATTCCATTGGCAACATTAGCCGCTATATTACTGTTAGTAGGATATAAATTGGCTAAACCATCAACATTCAAACATTTCTGGGAAAAAGGAAAATATCAGTTTGTCCCTTTCATCGCTACTTTATTAGCAGTTGTATTTACCGATTTATTAAAAGGTGTTGCGCTAGGAATTATCATCAGTATTATATTTGTTTTGAAAGGAAACTTGAAACGAGCGTATCATTTTAGAAAAGAAGAATATGCAGATGGTGATGTCATTCATATCGATTTAGCACAAGAAGTATCTTTTTTAAATAAAGCGGCAATTAAATCTACATTGAATGATATTCCGGAAAACTCAAAAGTAATTATTGATGCAACAGATACTGTTTATATAGCCCATGACATCTTGGATTTAATCCATGAATTTAAAACTGTCAGAGCAAAAGAGGATCATATTAAAGTAAAACTTAAAGGGTTTAAAAAAGCGTATCAATTAGAAAATAGCGACGAAATCCCTAACAAAGTTACTTTTGAACATTATTACGATGTTGCGAAAAGAAAAATGGTTCAAAGAGAAATAACCACAGAAGATTTAATCAAATAAGAATTGAAAAAAATATTTATTTAAAAACAGATAGAACGTTAAATTTTAATTACAAAAAAAAATGAAAGATTTTTATAAAAAAATATTAGACAATAATAAAGAATGGGTCGAAACTTCTCTAGCTAAGGATCCAAATTATTTTCAAGATTTGGCCAAAGGCCAAACTCCACCCTTATTATGGATTGGCTGTTCAGACAGTAGAGTTCCTGCTAATGAAATAATTGGAGCTAAACCTGGCGAAGTATTTGTACACAGAAATATTGCCAATATGGTCGTACACTCAGATATGAATATGCTAAGTGTATTAGACTATGCAGTGAATGTTTTGAAAGTAAAACATGTACTTGTATGTGGTCATTATGGTTGTGGTGGTGTAAAGGCTGCAATGGGAAATGATTCTATTGGTATTATTGACAATTGGATCAGACACATAAAAGATGTTTATCGATTACATGATAATTATTTAAATTCAATTACTGATGAAACGGAACGCTTCAATGCTTTTGTTGAAATCAATGTAAAAGAACAAGTTTTTGATTTAGCCAAAACATCCATAGTTCAGGCCGCTTGGAAAAACGGACAAGATTTAACACTACATGGTTGGGTTTATGGATTAAATTCAGGTTTTGTAACTGATTTAAAAGTAAATATCAGTTCCGAAAAAGATTTAGATGAAGTATATCAATTGAGATTCTAAAATAAAAAAAATCGCCTTATGGCGATTTTTTTTTATATAATTCTTAAGCTAGGCTATTGAAAGAAAAAGAGGTAATCTGATAGAAAATGAATTATTTGATGTTAAAAGTCATACCAGCAGAAAAGAAATTCCTAACCGTTTTAGTCAGGTTATCATTACTATCAAATTTTTGAATTCCGTAGTCATTATTCGTATATCTGACAAAAACCGGCAAACTAAATTTCTCTGTAATTTTTAACTCTTTAGCTACATTTACTCCTACATTCGAGAAAGTAAATCCTGCTTTACCACTAGCATCAACACCATAATAGCCTCCATTAATAACCACTGCGCCTACAAAAGGTCTAATGTCCAAACCTGCACTTTCTAAAGAATATGTATATCCTAATTCAGCATAACTGGAAAAAGCTCTTGATCTTTCTCCATTATCATCATATTTATAATCGCCTCCACCAATAAACGTATTCCATTGAAAATCCAACGGCACCCCTTTTTCTGAAAAATCTAATAATACAGAAAGATCTAAACTCTGTGCTGACCCTTCTGAATAATCAAAATAACTGCTTCTTTCCCAATCTTGATTATTCTTAGTCGCTGGCCAATAGTAATCACTCAACATTACTTTCACAACAGGAGATATTTGATAGGCAATATTCCAATCAAACTCGTTGTAAGCATCGGCAGCATTAGAAAAATTTGTTGTTGCCCATACTCCAACCGATAATTTATCTGTAATAGCATAAGCCATATATGGCTGAACAGCTATTTTATCTCCATAATATTTTATTCCTCTCCATAAGTACGGATACACAACATCCACAGCGGCTGTAAATTTAGGCTCTGGAGCTTCTGGTTCAGCCACAGGAGTAGCAACTGGTGTGTCTTGCGCAAATGCCAAACCGCTTGTTAACATTAATGCTAAAATTAATACTGCTTTTTTCATTTTTTGGTTGGTTTTGGTTGTTAATTTTAATTCAATTTCTATTCTTAATTATTATTCGATAATTACCGATTTCATATTCATAAATTCTTTAATACCAATTTCAGATAATTCTCTTCCATACCCCGATTTTTTTGTTCCTCCAAAAGGAATTCTAGAATCAGAACGGACCAATGAGTTTATAAAAACATTTCCGGCTTCAATTTTTCTAGCTAATCTGTATGCGTTTTCACGATCTTCCGTCCAAATAGCCGATGCTAAACCATATCTATGATTATTCGCAATAGTGATAGCATCGTTTTCATCTTTGGCTCTTATAATTGTTGCTAATGGACCAAAAGTTTCCTCTTGAAAAGCAATATTATTAGCATCAACAAAATCAATTAATGTTGGTTGGAAATTGCAATTTTCACGCTCTCCTCCCAGTACTAATTTGGCTCCTTGTTGCAATGATTTTTCTAATTGATGGCTTAGTTTTTCGGCTAAATCTAATCGGGCCAATGGCCCCATATTAATTCCATCCTGCAAAGGATTTCCTTGATGTAAAGCATTTACTTTTTGGGCAAAAAGGGCAGCAAATTCATCCGCTACTTTTTCGGTAACGATAAAACGTTTAGCACAAATGCAAGCCTGACCTGCATTGAGCATTCTGGATTGAGTAGCAACAGTAGCTGCTTTTTCAATATTGGCATCATTCAAAACAATAAATGCATCTGAACCTCCCAACTCCATAACTGATTTTTTGATATGCTTTCCAGCCAATGAAGCCACAGAAGAACCTGCCATTTCACTACCTGTTAATGTAATTCCATGTACAATATCCGAAGCGATTACACTTTCGACTTGAGTAATATCAATAGTTATTTGTTGGAAAACACCTTCTGGAAAACCAGCTTCCAGAAATGCATTTTCGATCGCTTTGGCACAACCTATAACGTTTGGAGCATGTTTTAAAAGTGTCACATTCCCCGCCATAATTGCCGGCGCAGCATAACGCAATACTTGCCAAAAAGGATAATTCCAAGGCATAATCGCAAAAACAGCGCCCATTGGGTCATAAACAGATAGGCTTGTAAAAGGCGTATCGTACTTTTCGTCTTTCAGCATTTTCTCTGCATTCTCCGCATAGAAATCACAATTTCCTGCTGATTTTTCGACTTCACTAATTCCTTCGGGTAAAATTTTCCCCATTTCATTAGTAATCAATAAACCTAACTCATCCTTCTTTTCTCTCAGAATATTAGCTAGTTTTTTCATTTTTTCAGCTCTTTCCTGAAAAGACGTATTTCGCCAATTTTTAAAAGCACTTTCTGACAATTCCAATTTCTGATTCAATTGTGCGTTTGTCAACAC
Source organism: Flavobacterium cryoconiti (assembly GCF_048158645.1). NCBI lineage: Bacteria > Pseudomonadati > Bacteroidota > Flavobacteriia > Flavobacteriales > Flavobacteriaceae > Flavobacterium > Flavobacterium cryoconiti. The sequence continues at coordinate 335,455 of NZ_JBLNKW010000002.1, forward strand.
TTCGTGTTCCGCAATAATTTCTCTTGAAAATGGATTTATTGATTTGAATATCATTTTGTTTTTTGTTTAAAATTTAATGTTGCACGTTTAAAGTTCCTTGACAGAACTCCATTACGACTGAACACTTTTTTTAATGGTTCTCGCTTAATTTAGTGTTTGAATCCAAAGGCCAATACATCAACACCGAACAATTTCCGCTTCTAGGATCATCTAAATAATCAAACAAAGGTTCCACCAGAATGAATCCGCATTTGGTTTGAGCCGTAACAGTTGGGTCAATAATTTCACCTTTTATCAATTTATCACAATATTCCGCAATAGTCATTTGATCTTTTACTTTGTCATAACCAATAGGCATCCCAGCCGTCATTTGTCCTTTGCAACCTAATGCTTTGGCCACATCCTGACGCGCATTATAAATTTCTCTTCCAATACCTTTCCCTTGGTAATCCGGATGAACAGAAACATCCAACCCATAAATCCAATCGGCTTTAGGGTCGTGCGTTCCCAACCATAAATCATCAGAAATATCCAAAAAAGTATGATGTCCTTTGTGGTAATTTTGAAGCAAAGTTGTACAAGATGCGATCACATTATCACCATCCAAAACAATAAATTGTCCCTCTGGAAAAATCTCCAAATGCCTTTTATATTTTTCTTCCGTAATTAATTCTTCAGCAGACAAAGTAGGAAAAACAATTTCCTGTAATTCCGCTTGCTGTTTGGCATGTTCCGGCAAAGGCGTTTGCAACGTGTATTTACCTAAAATTTCTTTTTTCATGTATTTATAATTAAATGATTTGAAAGATTTAAAAATTGAAAGACTAATGAAAATTTTCACTTTATGACTTTCGACTTTAATACTTCTATGACATATTGCCGTAGCTGATTAGTTTCAATTCCATGTATTCTTTTAATCCTTCAGAACCGGACTCATGGCCTATTCCACTACTTTTCCAACCTGAAAATGGTAATTCAGTTCCTTGAGGAGCCCATTCATTAATTCCTACCATTCCAAATTCAAGATTTTCGGCATAGAAATTAGCCGTTTTTATATGATTGGTAAACGCATAGGATGCCAAGCCGTATTCGGTATCATTTGCCCATTCGATAACTTGTTCTTTGGATTCAAAAGGAATCACAATCAGTAATGGTCCAAACATTTCCGTTTTGATAAAAGATTGACTTTGTCGCGCTTCAATCAAAGCCGGATGTACAAAAAAACCTTTTTCAGCAGGTTCACCGCCAATATGAATTATTGCTCCTTCGCTTTTCGCTTTTTCAAGCATAGCCAAGGAATGTTCCTGTTGTTTTTTATTGATAAGCGGACCAAGAAAATCGATATCACCACCATTAATTCCTGTTTTCAATTTTGAAATATCATCCTTCACAATAGCAATGAATTGCTTAAAAATGTCAGCATGTACATAAAACCGTTGTGGCGAAACACAAACCTGACCGCAATTTCTCAATTTGGCAACCAAAGCTTGATGAGCAATTACGGCTACATCTACATCTTTATCGATAATTACTGGTGCATTTCCACCTAATTCCAAAGACAATTTAGTTGACGTTTTTGAAGCGCCATCCATTAATATTTTCCCAACTCGGGTACTTCCGGTGAAACTTACTTTTTTCAATAAAGGATTATCAATCATTTCAATTCCGGTAGAAACCGGTTCCGTGTTGATTAAATTGAAAACTCCTTTAGGAATTCCGGCTTCATGTATGGCTGTAGCCAAATTAAAACTCGACAAAGGCGTAAATTCCGAACCTCTCATAACTACAGAACAACCAGCAGCCAAAGCAGCTGCAACAGCACGTGCCGGATTATAAGCCGGAAAATTCCAAGCCGTAATTACTCCCACAACTCCCACTGGCTGATAAATGACCATCGCTCTTTTATCGGCTCTGTTCGTAGGAACTACTCGACCATAATTTCTTTTTCCTTCCTCAGCAAACCATTCGAAAAGATTAGCAGAAACTTGCCATTCCCCTCTTGATTCCAGCATTGGTTTTCCCGTCTCCAATGAAGTTTCTTTTGCAAAAGCTTCTACATTTGTCCGAATATAATTAGCTGCTTTTTTTAATATTTCAGCTCTAAAATAAGGCGTTGTACTTTTCCATTCTTTGAAAGAAGCCTCAGCGGCTGCAATAGCTAACGTACAATCAGCAGTGTTTCCAAAAGGGACTTTATCAATTATTTCTTCGGTAGCCGGGCTTTGTACATCCCAAGTTGCGCCATCAATTGCGTCGCACCATGCTCCATTTATATATTGCTTTCTCATGATAGTATTTCTTCTATTGTTTGTTCCAAAATAGATAAGCCTTTTTCTAAAATTTCATCTTCTATAAATAATGGGCTTAAAATTCGAATGCAATTTCCGTATGTTCCAGAAGTGATTACAATTAGTCCTTTCTCTAAACATTTATTGACTATTGCTTTTGTGGTATCACCATCAGGCATTTTAGTTTCTGGATTAAAAAATTCAATAGCCAACATCGCTCCCAATCCACGGACATCAGTAATGTTTTTCGGATATTTAGTTTGCAACTGATTGAATCTATCTCGAACTATCTTGCCTACTTTTTCACCAGCTGCATTGATGTTATTTTTTTGCATGTAATTGATACTTGCTAATGAAGCCACACAACTCAACGGATTTCCTAAATACGTTCCTCCAATAAGTCCCGGTTTAACGGCATCCATAATTTCCTGTTTTCCAATAACAGCACCAATAGGCATTCCGCCGCCCATAGATTTTGCCCAAGTCGACAAATCTGGAGTTACTCCATAATGTTCGAAAGCGGCCCATTTTCCAGTACGTCCAAAACCGGATTGTACCTCATCAAAAATCAAGAAAATGTTATTTTCGGTACAGAATTTACGTAAGTATTGAACATATTTTTTTGAAGCAACGGTAAAGCCACCTTCGCCTTGTACTAATTCCAAGATAATTGCAGCGGTTTGACTTACTGAAACGGTTGATGAAAAAGTTTTATGCAACTTCATAATCATCAAATCATCAAACTCATCTGAGGTCATTCTGGCGCTCATACTCGGTTTGTAATACGGAAATTCAAGACGGTATACTTCAGGAGCATAAGGTCCGGCACCTTCTTTGTATTTCACGTTAGATGTCAAAGTCATCGCCATCATTGTACGTCCATGAAAGGATCCGTCGTAACAGATAATTCCTGATTTTCCGGTTACGGCACGCGCAATTTTAATGGCATTTTCAACTGATTCAGCACCAGATAACGTAAGCATTGCTTTAGTAGATTCACCGTGTGGCAAAATCTCACATAATTTTTCCGTTAAGTCTAAATATTGTTCGTAAACAGAAACATTGAACGAAGCATGAATGAATTTATCTGCTTGACTTTTGATCGCTTCAATAATTTCCGGCACACCGTGTCCCGCATTATTTACCCCAATTCCTCCTGCAAAATCAATCAATTCTCTGCCATCGGCGTCAATAATAATGGCTCCTTTGGCAGATTGAATGCTGGATGGATTGAAAATTCCCAAAGCGTTTGGGACACTTTTTTTTCTTCTTTCGTATAATTTGTCTGTATTATTCATTTTGTTTGCTTGATAATTTTGCTAATTCTAAATCGGGTTGCGCGAATTTGTAAATCTTCATATACATATTCGTTTTGGTATCAAAAACACCTTCCATCGCATGAATTTTATCTCCTAATAATTCGTTTAAATGCTCCATATCCCGACACATAATATTGGCTTCAATATCATAATCCCCTGAAACTGATGCTAAGAAACTAATCTCAGGCAACTTTGCTAATTCCTCAAAAATGGTTTTCATGTATGATTTTGGTTTAACCGAAATCAACACACTTGCATAAGCATTAAAACCAATTTTATTAGGATCTACCCTTCCAATAATTTGCAAAGTCCCATCTTCAATTAAGTTAATATAACGATGGCGTATGGTACTCACTGCCACATTAATTTCTTTTGAAATTTCAGTAAACGACATTCTGCCGTCTTTTTGAAGGAGTTTCAATATTTGGTAATCTAATTCATCGTCTAATGCGCTCATCTTTTATTTGTTTTTTTCCTCTCCCCAACCCTCTCCAAAGGAGAGGGAGACGAGTCTGGAAAAGTTATTTAATATTTTTATATTTTAATTCTCCATTAACCCAAGTTTCGTTGGCTTCAACGGTAGAAACATCGTCTAATTTAAATGGATTTTTATTCAAAACAATAAAATCGGCATATTTCCCTGTAGAAAGACTTCCTTTTATATTTTCTAAATTATCCGCAATCGCACTTCCTACAGTATAGGCGCGTAATGCTTGCTCGAAAGTTATTTTCTGGCTTTCGCCAATGACAAATCCATCCATCGCTTTTCGGGTAACCGCCGTTTCCATATTAACCCAAGGATTTATTTCTTTCACCACGGGACCATCAGTGGATAGGGCTAAATTTATTCCGTTATCCAAAACTGTTTTGCAAGGATAAACCACATCTAATAATTCGTCCGCTAAAGTGCTTTTGAAGTTGTTTGCCAATTCGTAAATGAAAATGGGTTGCATCGCTGCGGTCATATTCATGTGTTTAAAATCTTTTATATTTTCATTGGATAAAAAACCAACATGCTCAATCCTGTGTTTTAATGTATTATCAATATTGAACAAATCACGATACACTTTCAAAGTCAAATCAACTGCTTGATGCCCGATTGCATGTGTGGCAATCGAGAACCCTTTTTCAACGGCTTCTTTGGCTGTTTGATAAAACTTATCGTAATCCAATCTCAAAACACCTTTATAACCGTCGGTATTTTTATACGGAATATTCAATGCCGCAGTAGCTGAACTCAAACCACCATCAGAGAAAAACTTCACGGTTTTTATTTGCAAAAATTCCGATTCATATTGTTCCGGTAAAACCTGGATTTCATCACTACCGTCCGGAATTCGAAGCGGAAAAACATTCATTCGCACTTTCAACAATCCTTCTTGGTCCAATTTAATGTAAGCTGCCAATAATTCTTCATTCGCAGCCGGATCAGTCGCGCTTGTAATTCCCAAACTCAATAAATACTTATGCGCTTCAAGAATCATGTTTTTATATTCTTCGAAAGTAAATGGAGGAATAGTATTCATGATTAATCCCAAAGCTCTTTCGGTAAAAATACCTTGCAAACTACCATCTTCATTTTTGCGAATTTCTCCTCCAAAAGGAACTTCAGTAGCTTCATCAACTTCTGAAATTGCTATGGCTTTTGAATTGGCAATTCCAATGTGAGCGCAAGTTCTAATTACAAAAACAGGTCTGTCAGAAATAATTTCGTCCAAATCTTCTTTGGTTGGCAATCGTTTTTCTTCGAGTACCATTTCATTAATTCCACGAGCCATAATCCATTCGGAATTCGGATTTTTCTCGGCAAATTCTTTTAATAATCTTTTGAATTCCACAATGGATTTTACTCCCCGAACATCCAACATATAGGTGCGAAGATGTCCAATTTTCCAAACATGGATATGGGCATCATTCAAACCTGGCACTATTGTTTGTCCATTAAAATCAAATTCATTGGAAAAAGAACTAAATTGATTTCGCAATTCGGTTTCAGTTCCAATAGCTTCAATTTTTCCCAAATGGTTAATTACCATGGAATCCGCTTTTGCAAAAGCAGAATCCATAGTAATAATATTGGCATTATATATGAGTTTAAAAGTCATAAGATTTAATATCATAAAGTCTCAATGTCGAATTAAATCTTTATGACTTTCGACTTTAAGACTTTCGTCTAAATTATTTTCTTTCGTTCAATACTTCTTGAATAGCATTTTCAATAACATCCAATCCTTCATGCAATTGTTCGTCAGTGATAACAATTGGAGGTAAAAAACGAATACAATTAGTGTACAATCCTGCTCTAATTAAAATCAATCCATTTGCGACTGATTTTTTGATTACTGCCATGGCAAAATCCATATCAGGCTCTTTGGTTTTTTTATCTTTCACAAATTCAACTACCAACATTGCTCCTATTCCACGAACATCACCAATACAAGAAAATTTATTTGCCATAGCATTTAATCGTGTTCTGATGGTATCTCCCACATGAACTGATTTTGCTAAAAATTCTGGTGTATTAATTTGTTTAACGGTTTCAAGTGCGGCAACTACAGCAATTGGACTTCCTGAATACGTTCCTCCTACACCTCCTAAATGCGGTGCATCCATGATATCAGCTCTACCAGTTACGGCGCTAATAGGCAATCCTGAACCTATCGATTTTGCCATCGTTACCATATCAGGAATTACTCCGCTGTGTTCAATAGAAAGGAATTTTCCAGTTCTACCGGCTCCTGCCTGAACCTCATCGGCAATAAAAACGATACCATGTTCATCACAAACTTTTCTGATTTTTTCCAAGAAACGTTTTGGCACAGGAATAAAACCGCCTTCACCTTGAACCGGTTCGATAATAATTGCTGCAACCGAAGAAGGGTCAACATGTGAAATTAAGTTCTGGTCGAAACGTTCGATGCAAAAATCAATATATTCTTCTTCCGTAAAATTATCTGGTTTGCGATATACATTTGGAGAATGAAAACGATAAATATCCTGCGCATAACTACCAAACCCTTTTTTAAACAAAGCATATTTACTGGTTAAACTCAACGTAAGTAAAGTTCTACCGTGATATGCTCCTTCGAAACAAATAACTGCAGGTCGCTTCGTAAAATATCTTGCAATTTGCACTGCATTTTCTACTGCTTCAGATCCGGAACAAGCCAATAATGTTTTCTTAGGAAAATCTCCTGGAGTAATTTTATTAAGCAATTCTGCAAACTCTAAATACGGTTCAAAGGTAGTTACCAATGCCCCAGTATGCAGGTATTTATCCATTTGATCCTTTATGGCATCAACCACCACTTGAGGTCTGTGACCCAAATTTACCATCCCAATTCCTCCGGCAAAATCAATCAATTGATTCCCATCTACATCCCATACTAAAGCGCCTTCAGCCTTTTCAACAACCACTTCGGTAGATTTCCCTAAACCGGCAGGTAAAGCAGCTGCTCTTCTTGCTAACATTTCTTTACTCTTTGGTCCAGGAATTTCTGATACTTTTTTAATTTGAGTTCCCATTTTTTATTTGATTTTATTCTATTTTTTATTTTGTAACTGTTTTTTTAAACTATAATCTTCATCAACCGGCAAATACATCAAGATACTGGCAAACCCAGATTCAGGATCATTTATATAATTATACAAAGGTTTTATCCATCTAAATCCTGATTTTCGCTGCGGCGTAATGGTTGGGTCCGTATATTTATTCATTTCTAATCCATAACAATATTCTTCAATTGTCATTTTGTCTTTTACTTTTCCGTAACCAATGGTCATTCCCGCAATAATCTGTCCTTTGATTCCAAGTTTTTTACATACCTCATGCCGTGCTTTATACAGTTCTTTAGAAAGACCTAAACCACGATATTCCGGTAACACCCCCATGTCAATTCCATACATCCAATCTCCATCCGATATTTGAACATTAGTAAGCCACAAATTATCTGTTTCTTCCAAAAAAGTACTGTCATGTTCTGGAAAATTACATCTAAAAGTACTTGCCGATGCGATAATCCTTCCGTCCTCTTCAATCACTAACTGCCCTTCAGGAAATATTTTTAGATGATTAGCAAAATGATTTCTATTCAATATTTCTGATTCGTGCAAAGTTGGATAACATTGTGATTGTACATACTCCATCTGAATGACATCATTTAATGTAGCATTCCGAATTACAAATTGATTTTCAAAAATACTTTTGCTTATCATATTTTTCGTTTTAAATTACATAGCCGGCTATTAAATATAAGATTGATGAAACTCCAAATATTACTAACTGATATGGAAATTGTGAAATACCATGTTTCATCATATCTATTTTACAAGATTGCGCCGTAAGAACTCTATTATCAGAGAAGAAACAAGCCGCAGCTCCCCAAACAGTTCCAGAAGCTAGTGCTCCTTGGGTCAACCAAAAATCTGCTCCAAGGGAACGAGATAATATAGCAGTCGTTGGAACTAAAATCGCATATATTCCCCAGTTTGAGCCCGTAGCCCAACAAATCCATGCCACTAATGCAAAAACAACAAAAGGAAGTGTCGCACTATTCAACCAGCTAATTCCTTGTAATTTCGCTGCTACAAATTCATTAAAACCCAATCCGTTTTGAACGTCTTTTAATAAATAAGTCATTCCTAAAACCACTAAAACGAAAGTGATTGATTCCATCCCTTTAACGAAGTTGTTTGATATTTTATTGAATTTTATTACCCCTAATACTAAATAAAACAAGTACGTAAAAACACAAGCGGTAGCTATTCCACGAAGTGCATCGATACTGCCGAAAATTGATTCAGAAGAAAAAGTTACACTACCCCAATATTCTGAATCATACGGATAAGGAAAAATGGTACACCAAATTAAAATAACCAAAGGCAAAATGAAATATACCAGCTTCCCTTCTTTTGCTGGTTTTTTCTTAACTTTTACAACATCAGCATCAATTACTTTTACACTTGCCTCCGCTTCCTTTATTGCTTTTGAATCCGGGATTAACTGAAATACCACTAATGCACCCAAAATTAAAGAAATCCAAGCCGAAAAATTATACGGAATTGTACCTAAAAATGCTTCAATAGGACTTGTTATAACTTTTCCTGCACTATTTAAAACACCTCCTTCAATAGCCGCTATTTGAGTTCCATAAAAAATAGTCCAAGTCGAAATTGGAAATATTATAGTCAACGGTACACAAACAAAACTTAAAACTAAGGCTAATTTTTCTCTTGAAACACCAAATTTATCTGTAATAGGTCTCATCGTATTACCAATAGACAATGCACTTAAATAATCATCCAGAAAAAAGAAAAAACTTAGAAAATAAGTCATAATTAACGACTGCTTTTTATTTGTAACATGATTTTCAGAATATTTCCCAACTGCATTAATTCCACCGGAAGCCACTAATAATTGTACAAATGCACCATATAATATACATACTAATATCACCCATATTAATCCTTGATCATGTGCATCTCTAGAAATGGAAGAAAACATACCGTCAAACATATTCAATGGAAAAATCATCCCTTCCCCTTCAGGAAAAAATTCTTTGGATCCACCTTGCATTGCCAATAAAACGAATCCCACAGCACAACCAATAATTAAAGGTTCCAACGCTTTTCTTGTCATTATTGCAATTCCTAATACAGTAAATGCGGGAACTAAAGCATGCCAATTGATAAAATAACAAAGTCCTGCCAGAAATAGTAAGGCGACTCCAATAATAGTTGAGATTGATTTCATTGATTTTGTTTTTGGTTAATAGAAATAATTTAAACTGGTTAGTTTTAAACTTAGCACTTAAAAACAATTTAAATACATTTTGTAAATAAATTAATAATTAGGTTATTATTTTGTAAATCTAACAATATTTTTAATACTCACAAAAAATATTATTGTTTTTTTGATAAAAAGTGTATATTTGAAAAACTAAAAAAGTAAAATCATGGTATTTGATGAAGTAAAAAACTTTATAAATGGGGAGTTTAAATCTGGAAGCTCCAGTAAAATTCATACAGTTATATCGCCATTAGACGGTAAGGAATTAACTACTTTCAATGAATCCACTATGGAAGATTTGAATGAAATTATCAGTTTTGCTCAAAAAGCACAAAAAGCTTGGCAAAAAGTTACCTTAAAAGAACGCGTGCAAGTTTTCTATAAATACAAACAATTATTGGAACAAAACAGTATTGAACTAACCGAAATTATTTATCGTGAAAACGGAAAAATTCACGGGGAAGCCAAAGCCGAAATTGACAAGGCAATTGAACTGACAGAATTTGCCTGTTCACTGCCACAATTTGTAAATGGTGAAAATATGGAAGTCAGTAAAGGAGTTTACTGTTCTTCTACTAAATTACCTTTAGGAATTGTGGCATCGATTGTTCCTTTTAATTTTCCAACTATGGTTCCACATTGGACCATTGTAAATGCTATTGCATTGGGGAATGCTTTCATTTTGAAACCATCCGAAGCCGTACCAATCAGCAGTCAATACACAGCGAAACTATTGAAAGAAGCCGGACTGCCTGATGGTTTATTTAATATTATAAATGGCACACAATCTACTGTTGAGAATCTTTGCGATCATCCGGATATCAAAGCCATCACTTTTGTAGGCTCTACGAAAGTGGCAAAAATAGTGTATCAAAGAGCCAGTCATAATTTGAAACAAGTTTTAGCACTTGGCGGAGCAAAAAACCATATTATTCTGCTTCCAGATGCCCATCCTGATATGGCATCATCAAATATTGTGGCTTCCATGAGTGGCTGTGCAGGACAACGCTGTATGGCAGCGGCAACTTTAATAGCTGTTGGAAATTGTGATGCTATTCTTGACAAATTAATAGACGATGCCAATAAAATTCAATGTGGTACAACATTGGGTGCGGTAATTTCGAAAGCAGCCAAAGAAAAAATTGAGTCTTATATTACTGAAGCTGAACAACAAGGTGCCAAAATTATTTTGGACGGCAGAAACACTACTGTTCCCGGAAAAGAAAATGGTTTTTATGTTGGACCAACTATCATAGATTATGCGACTGCCGATATGTGTGTGGCAAAAGAAGAAATCTTTGGGCCAGTTCTTACTATTGTTCGCGTTAATACGATTGACGAAGCTTTGGCAATTGAAAACGCCAATCCTTATGGAAACGCCTGTTCCGTATTTACACAAAGTGGCGGTTTGGCAAATTATGTTACTGAAAATGCTTCGGCAGGAATGTGTGGTGTAAATATTGGTGTTCCTGTTCCTAGAGAACCTTTTGGTTTTGGTGGATGGAATGAATCAAGATTTGGTTCAGGTGATATTACTGGGAAAAGTGCTATTGGATTTTTTACCAAAGAAAAGAAAACGACGACCAAATGGAATCCTGAAGCGGGTACCAACTGGATGAGTTAAATCCTTCATTCAAAAAGTTATGTGGGCTCCCCAAAGGAGAAGAGGATGGAAATTAAATAATAATTTGTATTTTTAATGTTCAAACCATTTAAAATAAACAATTATGATACGAAAAGCTACTTTACAAGATTTGGATCAATTGACGCCATTGTTTGATCAATATTTGGTTTTCTATAAAAAACCATCTGATACCGAAAAACACAAAACGTATTTAAAAGAACGATTAGAGAATAATGAAGCTATTATTTTTTTAGCTTTTGATGAAGATAATATAGAAAAAGCCATAGGATTTACTTTAATCTATGTCACCTTCTCTTCTTTGGCATTGAATAAAATACTGATTTTAAATGATTTATTCGTTGATGCTACTATTCGAAAAAAAGGAATTGGAGAACAATTAATTCTAAAAACCGTTGATTTAGCAAAAGAATTAGGCTCTGATTTAATTCGATTGAGAACCGCAAAAAACAACAGTACAGCACAAGGGCTCTATCACAAAATGGGGTTCAAAAGAGACGAATATCTTTACAGCTATGACCTTGTTGTAAAATAAACTAAAACTATATAAATAACGCATGTTGACTAAAGAACAAATAATAAGTGATAGTAAACAATACAGCTTGTTTACTTGGGTTGCCCAAAAAAATGTAAATCCTATTCCAATCGAAAGAGCCGAAGGCGTTTATTTATATGAAGTAGGCGGTAAAAAAATTATTGATTTCTCCAGCGGATTAATGTCGGTGAATATAGGTCATGGTGACCAGCGTGTTACGGATGCCGTAGTCGAACAAATGCAAAAAGTAAGTTACGTGACGCCTTCTTGCACCACAGAAATCCGAGCCAAATTAGCTAAAAAATTAGCGTCCATTTGTCCTGGAGATTTAAACAAAGCTTTTTTTACACTTTGTGGTGCTTCATCCATTGAAAATGCTATAAAACTAGCCCGTTTATATACTGGAAAACATAAAATATTTGGCAGATACAGAGGCTTTCACGGAAATTCATCCGCGAGTATGTCTGTAGGTGGTGATCCCAGAAAACAATATACGGACGCACAACAATCGACTAATATTTTTCATCTTGATGATCCTTATGATTTTTATGGTTTAAGTGATCAAGATGAAGAAACGAGATTAAAATGGAGTTTAGATTCTGTAGAAAGAATTATTCGTTATGAAGGCGGTCATACTATTGCAGCCTTTATTTTCGAAGGAGAAAGCGGATCTTCGGGTTGTCTTCATTATCCAAAAGGATATTTAAAAGGCATTAAAGCTTTATGTGAAAAATATGAAATTCTATTTATTGCCGACGAAGTAATGAGTGGTTTTGGGAGAACCGGAAAATGGTTTGGATTTGAGCATAGTACTATTGTACCCGATATGATTTGCATGGCAAAAGGATTGACTTCCTCTTATTTACCTTTGGGTTGTTTGATGGTCTCGGATAAAATCGCCGCGAAATTCGACGATTCTCCTTTATGGCTGGGATTGACTTATAATTCTCACCCGGTTTCTTTGGCAGCTTCTTTGGCAGTTGTCAATATTTACGAAAGTGATAACTTGATAGGAAACACAATTAAAATGGGTGCTTATATGGAAAAACGCATCAACGAAATGCGTGAAAAACATCCTTCCATAGGGGATTTTAGAAACAAAGGATTATTGGGTTGTTTAGATGTTGTAAAAAGCAAAAAACCGTATCAATTGATGGCTCCTTTCAACGCTAATGCCGCCGAAATGGAAGTTATGAATAAAGTGGGAGCCAAATTAAGAGAACTAGGATTGTACACCTTTGTGCGTTGGGGTTATATTTTTATTGCTCCACCTTTAATGATAAATGAAGAACAAATTGATGAGGGCTTAGCTATTATTTCTCAGGCATTAAGCATTGCCGACGAATATGTAATTTAGTCCAATCTATTTTATTTCATAAAAAAACTCCAAACTTGCGTTTGGAGTTTTTTATTCATGCACTACAATCTATTTCGGCTGGAGTATAAAATTAATTGCAATTTTAACGTTTTCAGCAATCTTATTTTTCACGAGACTAGGAATCTCAATATTGTAATCCTGCGGTTTTACTGAAAAATTACTTGTAGCATTAACTTTATCTGCAGTTCCAACTAAAGTAATTTTAGTTTTGATTTTCTTAGTAACGCCATGCAAAGTTAAATCTCCTTCTAAATCATAGACTGTCTTTGCAGCCGACAATTTTGAAGCATCAAAATTTAAAATTTTCCCTTTAAAAGTTGACTTGGGAAATTTAGATGATTCGATATAATTTTCATTAAAATGCTCTTCCATTAAAGGAGCTTTGAACTTAAATGCTTTCACCAAAGCCAATGCTACAAAATCTCCGGTAGATTCATCAAGAATACACGATACCGTATTATTTTTGGCTGCTATTTCTTCAAAAGCAGGCATTGAAGCTTCAAATTTTATTTCTCCTGTACGTGTCATCACTTTTTGAGAAAACATTACATTCCCTGCAAAAACCAACAATCCTAAAAACGCTATTTTTTTCATAATTTTTATTGATTTATAAAACCATTAGCGGTCCATAACTTAATCATATCTATTGTTCCTTGTGGCATTTTCCCTCCTGTAGGCATTATGGATCCGCATGAACCATCAATTTTACATATTACATCTCCGGTTACAATAGCTGTCTTTAACTGGTCATAAGTTCCTAAATTAGGGAATTGACCACCTGAGTTATGGCAACCGGTACAATTTGCTCTAATCACCGGTTGCACATTTGCAACATATGTTGGATTAGTAACAGGAACTGAAATCTGATCATACGTATTTGATTCGCATGAAACTACAAATACAGTACCAATAATCATTAAAAATATTTTTATCTTTTTCATAATTTATTCTTTTAACTTTTAAAAAACACGGTACATATTAAATCCAAAATAAATACTTCCACCATTCCAATCTCCCGCTGTATTAGAAAATACCGCAACATCATTCATAGGTTGGCTATTTGAGAAAACCAGTTGAAAAACGTGACCTCCAGTTTCAATATCAAGACCTACTGAAAGTGGATTATGATAAGGAGACACAAAATTTTCCGGCATATTTACTCGTGCAGCATATTCCAGATTCACACTTAATCTTTTGGCTATTTTATATCTCGCACCAACACCTGCCAGCAAAAGATCTTTTTGTTCTAATCCTCCTTCATATAAGTTTTTATGAACATAAATTGGTGCCATTTCTAATGAAAATTTATCTGTAAACTTTCTGGTAACTAGTATTTGAGTTGTAAAAGCTAATCTGTTATTGAATTTTAAATAAGGATATTGAGACGTTTTCAAAGCACTATTAATATCCATTGTATTATAACCAACTATAGTTACAGGAAAACCATTTATTTCTTGATTTGCCAATTTATATTTTGCCGTTAACTCATAGGTTTTATTATACGTTTGTCTTGAAAACCCTAATGATAACCAATCAGTTGCTCCGTAGATTCCACCAATTTTTGTGTAGGCATTATCCAATCCAAAAAAATTATCCAGCCCTTTAGTCAAATCTCCAAAACGGTGCGAAACAACCATATACCACTCTCCTTTTGTCGGTAATTTGGTCGATTGCATATTGACTATTTGTAACCCTTTGAAAGCGGACATTTCAATTTGCTTTTCTTTTGATTTAACAGTATCCAACTGATTTAATAAATCATCTTGTGCAAAGACATGTCCAACCATAAAAAACATAAACACAAAACCTAAAAAGTTTTTCATTCTCATTTAATTTAATTATTAATTATTATAAAACATTGATCCAGTTTTAATTCTCCCATTAAATCATCATAGCCAACAATTCTACCTTTTACGGTTACAGTTTGGCCTTTTTTGATAGAAGAATCCAGTTTTTTTAAATTACAAATAATAGCATTGTCAATTATAACCTCAGTTGCATTCACACTAGTAATTGTTCCTGTTATTGCAACTGCTTTTTCTAGGTATTTTTTATTTGATGCATCTATATCTTTTGTGAATTCAGCAATAATATTTGCAGAAGTAACAGTGAAATCAGTCTTTTCTGTAGTTAAATTTCTTTCGCCTCCATGCATTACATAATTATACCCCAATAATCCAACAAGCGCAATTACAATCAGTGAAACAAAAATTATTTTTACTTTTTTACTCATCATTTTATTTAAATGGTTATTAATTCCTTGATTATTTTATTCGAAAGTTAAAAAGATTTGTTTTTCGATAACCTCAAAGTTATTATGAAAAAATTCTTAGCGTGCTTCCGCTTAATGACGTATTGTATTTTGTTAAATTACGGGTTGCCGGACCTAAAGTTACAGTTCCTGTACTACTAAATTGTGCTCCATGATTTGGACAAACAAATTTATTTCCGCCTGAATTATAATTCACACTTGTTCCCTCATGTGTGCATGAAGCCGAAACTGCTATAAAATCTCCTGTTAGTGTTCTGGCAATAACAATTCCTTGCGAAACCATAAATCCACCATTAGTAGCCAAAGTTCCGGAACTCACATCCACAGTAAAATCCACTCCAGCTGTTGTCCCTGACGTTGTTCCATCGCTGGAACAACTTGTTGCTAATCCAGCAACACAAGCTGGCAATAAAACTGCAGCAGCTCCAAATCCTACTCTTGCAAAAAACTCTTTTCTATTCATAATTTAATTTTTATAATTCAATACTATTACTTATTTTTTATAATTATAAACTCAATTTCGTTAATAACGCTTCAAATTATCATAAATTACATATAAAATCATTTAAATTTAAAATCAATAATAATTTCACCAAATCTAATCAAACCGTTTGCTTTTGAATCTTATATTCGCTTAAAAATTGCTTAAAAAAAAACTCCAAACTTGCGTTCAGAGTTTTAATGAATTATTTTTTGATAGCATACTTTCGCAAAAGTTCCCGAACCTTTATTCCTGATTCTTTCAGGTCTTCATGTTTCCAATTACCATCTGAATTAGCGGATTTTTTTAGAATAGAACAACTCTCCTCTTTATCAGAAACGGACCAAGTAATCCAACTCAATTTTCTAGCTTCCATCCAATCAATATATTCCTGCCAAGCCACGTAATTCAAAGGTCCGTCACCAGTAGCTTCCATTCCCGCAGATTCTGAAACAAAGACCGGCAATCCGCTTTTTATAGCTTCATCGGTTCTGTCCCGCAGCCATTTTTCATGTGTGCCTGCATAAAAATGCATCGTGTACATTAGATTATCATAGCCTTTTATAGGATTTGTAGCAGGAAGATGAATATCCTGATCCCAATGAGGGCAACCCACAAGAATAATATTATCTGGGCCATTCTCCCTAATTACTTTGATTACTTCTTCGGAATAACTTTTTACTTCTTCCCAAGTTTCATAATCCGGTTCATTGTAAACTTCATAAATCACATTTGGATATTTACCGTATTTCTTTGACATTGCTGCAAAAAATTCCTTAGATTCCTTTAGATTAATATTATGACTGTGCCAATCTATAATCACATAAATTCCAGATTTGATAGCGCCATTTATAACTGCTTCTATTTTTTCTTTCGAAAAAACAGGTTCTTTTATATAGGGCCTATCTCCTACTTCAATGCCCATTGCAGCTCTGACTACATTGCATTTGAAATCTTTTTTCAACCAATTTACTGCTCGTTCATTATAGAATCTAGGCCAGAAACTATGCCAGCCAAAACTCAGACCGCGAAGCACGATAGCATCTCCGTTTTTGTCCACCAATTGTGTTCCTACAACTTGCAACTGCCCATGATGCTTTACAAATTGAGCATTAGAAAAATAGCAACAAAACAAAAACAATAGTATTATAATTTTAGATTTTACATTCATCTTTATATTTTAATTAATTTCAAAGTAATTACATCGTGCGACGCTAAATTAGCAACAAAAGCTTTTTTGGTATTTCCCGCTTCTTTGTTTTTCCAAAGGTTTTTAATTTTATAAGAAGTGGTATTAAAATTTGCTTCTAAATTAAAATCGGTATCTTTTATGAGTTGTTTTTTCCAATCGAAATTTACTTTTTTAGTAACATCGCTTCTGTTTACAAAAGTAATTGCCCAATTATCATCGGATAGCGGTTTTACCCAAACTTCCAGTCCATCTTCTGATGAATATTTAAACCCTTGAATGCCTAATTTATCTTGATTCACCGCAATTAATTCCTTGTTGGTTAAAATCGCCAATGTTTCTTTTGACATTTTTCTAAAATCATTTCCGGCAATAAGCGGTGAAGCCATCATCGACCACATCGTAAAATGAGCTTTATCTTCGGTATTTGTCATTCCATCACCCACTTCCAGCATGTCAAAATCATTCCAATGATCTGGTCCCGAAAACTTACGAATGTCTTTACGCATTTCGGCAATTTTCATAAATCCCCATGACGACCAATTTCCTTCTTCGTGGTGGAACTCGCAATCAAAACAAGGATAAATATCTCCTGAAATTCGCCAGAGATTCCCAATTGGCTTCCCCCAATCCCATGGCTTGTTATCACCCCATTCGCAAAGACTAAAAACAATAGGTCTACCAGCAGTTTTAAGCGCGTTACTCATAGTGGCATAAGCTTCCGGAGCATTTATTCCTGCTGTATTACACCAATCGTATTTTAGGAAATCAATCCCTAAACTAGCATAAAACCTAGCGTCTTGGTATTCATATCCTCGTGTTCCTGGATATCCGGCACAAGTGCTGGTACCTGCACAATTATACAATCCAAATTTCAATCCTTTCGAGTGAACATAATCAATTAATGCTTTTATACCACTTGGAAATTTTACTGGATCAGCAACAAGATTACCGTCTTTATCTCGTTCTTTGGCTATCCAGCCATCATCAAGAACTATGTAATTGTAACCGGCCGCTTCCATACCCGAAGCCACCATAATATCTGCCGTTTCTTTGATTAGCTTTTCATCAATATTGGTTTCGAAAGTATTCCAGGAATTCCATCCCATAGGTGGAGTCATGGCAAGACCATCATATTTTCCACCAGTTTGAGTAACTTTATTTCCTTGGCTAAAGCCTATAAAAGTGAAAAGTAATAATAGAAAACTTATTGTTGTTTTTTTCATCTTAAGTGGTGTTATTTAATTGTTTTAATAGAAATGACTGCTTGTTTTAATCCTTTTGAAGTAGCAGTAAGTTTAACTTCTCCTGCTTCTCCTGTCGTTTGAATAATTACTTGAGCCAAACCATTAAATAATTTGCGCTTATATTGTTCTGCCGAAGTAAGAATTTGAATAGAACCAGCATTTTGATTTATCACATCCCATGGTTTTACTTTTAATAATGGCTCGGAAAGGATTGCAATGGTATTTTTACCTGAACGCAGCATTGTTTTGTCCAAAACAAATGTATCTCCATTTTTATTTTCAGGAATTGCATTTGCTATTTGTTTACCATTAATAAAAATAGATTGCTGTTTTCCTAAACTATTATAAAAGAATGTAATTCTTGATTCCTTATAATTTGAGGACAGTTCAAAATCAGTTCTATACAAGATTGCTTTTACTTTTTTTCCAAAAACACTATCTCTTTCCTCTCTAAAAGCATTTTCCCATGAAACAATCGCGATGTTATCTTTTGTTTGTTCTAATGAAGTAATACTTTCAACTTCTTTCTCTTTAAGATTTTCAATATTCAAAACTGTAATCGTTTCTAAAAATTTATCGGGTTCTAATGACGTAGGATTTCCGTTTCCAACACCAATTATTTCTGCAGGTCCAGTGATAGAAAAAGTTACTTCATCATCTGCAATAGGAACTTGCAATCCTTTTTTGTCCAGTGTACTTGCCTTGATTACAGCCACATCATTTTTATTGGCGTCAAGAACAATTTTATCCGATTCTAATTTTAAACTGGCAGCAACTCCTGTTGTTTTTACAACATCGATTATATTTTTTTTACCGTTTTTATAACCAATAGCTTCCAGAGTTCCTGGATTATATTTTACATTCCACCCTAAATGGCCGTCTTTTTCAACTGTTTTTTTACCTAAACTTTTTTTGTTTAAAAAAAGTTCTACTTCATCACAATTACTGTACGCCCAAACTTCTATATCTTGATTTTCTTTTCCAGCCCAATTCCAATGCGGTAATAGATGTAAAACTGGCTCGTCTTGCCACCATGCTTTTAAATACCAAGCAGTGTCTTTATAAAAACCACATTGGTCTACCATACCAAAATATGATCCTACAGAAGGATACTCAAAAGGAGTTGGTTCTCCACGATAATCAAAACCGGTCCAGATAAACATTCCTGCTAAATAAGGACGTGAATTATAGTGTTTCCAGCCTTGTTCTATACTAATAAAACTGCTGCTTGGCGCTTTATCATAAGCTGGCATAATATGTTTTTTATTGTCCCGATAATACTCGCCACGAGTTGCATTAGTACTTCCTTCTTCGGTTCCCCAAATAAATTGATTGGGAAATAATTTGTGTTGTTCGTCAGTACTTTTATTCACGATATAATTGATTCCTAACAAATCCATAACAGTCGTAATTCCATCACTACCTATTCCTCCACTAAATGCTGCAGTTACATATCTGGTCGAATCAATTGATTTAACATAAGACTGCATAGTACTTGCAATTCTGGCTCCAACAATATTGTTTTCAATTCCCCACTCTTCATTTCCCACACTCCAACTAATAATTGAAGGATGATTTCTATCTCGTTCAATCAACTTTTTCACATCTCCTAATTGAGTTTGAGTACTTCCCATGAGACGATTTTCATCAATTACAAGCATCCCTAAGCGGTCACAGATATCTAATAATTCAGGTGTTGGCGGATTATGAGAACATCTGTAAGCATTACTGCCAAATGACTTTAAGGTTTTGATTCTAAACTCTTGCAAAGCATCCGGTATTGCTGCCCCTACTCCTGCATGATCTTGATGATTATTGGTTCCTTTTATTTTAAGGTGTTTTCCATTAAGAAAAAAACCTTCATTGGCATCAAACCGAATTGTTCTTATTCCAAAAGTGGTTTCGTAGTTATCTACTAATTTATCCTCCTCATAAATTGAAGTAACCATTTTATATAAATACGGATTTTCAATTGACCAAAGTATAGCATCTTGAACCTTCATATCTGAAGTAAAGTCTTTTGTTTCTCTAGGCTTTAAACTGCATGAGTTTATCGTATTTTCTGATATTTTCTTTCCTGATGCATCAAAAACAGTTTGAAGGATTTTGAAGGATTTTGACATTTTATCTTCATTTGTAACCGAAACTGATGCATTTATTGTTGTAGCATTATCTTTGGTTTTTGTTTGCACAAAAGTACCATTGACAGGAACGTGCAGATTATTTGTTTTATTCAACCAAACATGACGATAAATTCCAGCACCCTCATAAAACCAACCTTCTTCCATGGTTGCATCGACGCGAACTGCAATTGAATTTTCTCCTCCATAATTAATATAATCTGTAATGTCGTACTCAAAACCTAAATAGCCACTATCTTGATTTCCTAAATAATGTCCATTTATCCAAACAATTGAATTTCGAAAAACCCCATCAAAAACAATATAAATTCTTCGTCCTAAATCACTCTCAGGAATGGTTATTTTCTTGCGATACCAGCCAATAGTTTTGTTTGGAAAGTTTCTTCCAATCGCTTTAAACCCATGACTAAAACTGGCTTTACTACTAAAATCCTGTTCCACACCCCAATCATGTGGAACATTTAAATTTCGCCAAGATCGATCATCAAAATTAGCACTAGCGGCTCCATCCCCAAAACCTGCTTTAGCTAAATAGGAAAAATAAGCCGTTCCCGTATTAAAATCTTTTTTTGCATCTGATGGATGACCAAATGCAAATTTCCAATTACGATCAATTGAGATATGTTCTCTTCCACGTACTATTGCTTTAGATTGAGAGAACATTACAAAATGAAGTAAAAAGAACAGCACTATAATTTTTTTTCGTTTTTTCATTTTTAACTATTTACAACCCTATTAAAATTTAATAAAAAAATTCCCTAATTGCTCAATTAGGGAATCTTTTAAAACAAACTCAAAAAACAAATTATTTTATTCTAATGTATCCCGAATACATATGCTTTTAAGAATCAATTCATGTTATAATCCAATTATTGAATCACAAACTCATTCAATGAAAAACTGTCGTTGTCTTTCTCAATTGTACAAAAGGGGATAAACTGTATTAATTCAACTTATAAAATAGGCTGTCTTTATTGAACAGCCTATTCTTAAAAAATATTTAATAACTAGTATTTTGTACTAAATTTGGATTTGCATCAATTTGTGATTTTGGCAATGGCATTAATTCTCTACCAGCCGGTATTGTAATGTTATGTCTCAATTTGATATATTCAGTAGCCTTTCCAGATCTTCTGTACAAATACCAAAGTGTAAATTCTCCGGCCATTTCATGACGGTATTCATCTAATATGTTTGTAGTTGTAATAGCAGTAAGAGAAGCTAAACCAGCTCTAGTTCTAATCTTGTTTATAGTTGTAATTGCTTCCGCAGTTTTACCTAAATTCAAATAACATTCTGCTAGACTTATCAATGATTCTCCATAACGAGCCAGAATAAGATTTTGACCACCAAATATTTTTCCATTCCCATTTCCTGTTAACGCTGGATCTCTCCATGTTTTTACACAAAAATAACCTGCATTACTTACAGCAGTCCAAGGTTTTGCAACTGTACCGGCAGTGTTCATTTTTATTGTATTTGCAGGAGCATCAGTATAAATATTGTTATTTGGAAAATCTTTTATTTGGCATAATGGATCCGGATGTACATCTCCAGGACCAATTACAGTAGCAAATTTTCTTTTATCACCAGATTCAAAAGAATCATAAAGTACTTTGGTCGCGTTTATATAACCTCCCCAACCACTAATTTCATTTGGCATACAGAACGATTGCAAAGCAGTTACGTTGTCATTACGTCCCCAACCCATATCCGATGCTTTATCATAAAACTGAATTTCAAATAAAGATTCTTTACCATTTCTATTTGCAGCAGCATGAACGTTTAAAAAATCTGCTTCTAATTGTGCGTGACCTTCAAGCGCTTCAAATGCTTTTGCAGCTTTATCGTATTGTTTCATCCACATATAAGCATTCCCTAAATAATGGTATGCTGTAGCTTTAGTCGCTCTACCTTTATCCTCCGGACCATAGCTCCAAGGTAAATTTGGAATTGCTGCTTCCATATCAGCAACTACTTGAGCAAATGTCTCATCCTGTGTATTTCTAGGAGCATAATCATCTACAGCTACATCTCCACCAGATGGGTTTACCACCACTGGTACTCCTCCAAAATTTTGTGCTAACATAGTGTACAACAAACCACGAAGAAATTTACTTTCCGCAATAAGTCTATTTCCTAAATCTTTACTAATTGAACCACTTTCAATAGATTTTGGTAATTTTTGCAAAGCAATATTTGCTCTTCCAATACCTTTGTAATTTATAATCCATAGGTTATTAAAGCGTCCGGAATCAGTACCTATATTGTAGGTTTTAAATTCAGTATCCGCACCAGAATCTTCATAATCTTGGGTCGTATAATTTGCAGGTACAAATAGTGATTTTGTATCGTATTCTCTACCGTCAGAATCTGATTGCAAGACATCATAAATCCCACTTATTGCTGCAGTCGCAGTAAGATCACTACCAAAAACAACTTCGTCAGTAATCCCTTTAGTATTTTTATCTTGTAAAAATTCGTTAGAACAGCCAATTGCTATCAATATTGCAAATCCTGCAGTAATTTTTAAAAGATTTATTTTATATGATTTTTTATTCATGACTAATAATATTATTAAAATTGTAAATTAACTCCAACGGTAAGAGATTTAGAAACTGGATAAGCTCCTATATCAATTCCTGTTGCTTGAACAGTATCAAGTGTTTTTCCATCTATATTAGATCCAAGTTGCCCTACTTCTGGGTCAATACCACTATATTTTGTAATGGTAAGTAAGTTTTGAGCACTTACAAAAACATTTAAATTCGTCATCCCAATCGTTTTAATCATTGAAGAAGGGAATGTGTAGCCAAATTTTACATTTCTTAATCTTACATAAGAACCATCTTCAACAAAGTGATCAGACACTCTATTATTCTTAGTATCAACATCATCTACAATTGCTCTTGCATATTCATTAGAAGGATTTGCAACAGTCCAACGGTTGTTATAGTAATCTTTACTAACGTTTGTGTAGGTTTGACCTAAATTAAAACCACCAGCAGTCTCTTGTTCAACTCTTGAATAATTCAAGATATCATTTCCAAAAGTTCCATAAATATCTATCCCTAAATCAAAAGATTTATATTTAGCATTAAAGTTAAAGTTCCCAAAAACTTTTGGTATTGGACTACCAATTACAGTTCTATCTTCATCAGTGATTCTTCCGTCTCCATTCAAATCTTTGAATTTTCTATCTCCAGGAGATGTTTTTGGATTTTGATATGCACCACCTGGGGCATTTGCATTAAGAGCATCAATTTCTCCTTGTGTTTGGAAAATTCCATCTGCTTTGTAACCATAGAATGTACCTACATTTCCACCAACATAAGATCTTGTAACATCTTTCCAGTTAGTTGCCCAAGTTGGTATAAAGTTTTCTTCCAATAAAACAAACTTGGTGTTCTCATCCGCCAGTTTATCGATATTATTTTTGATTGTCGTAAGATTCACAGAAGCATCCCATGTAAACTCTCCCTTAGTTTTTCTATATCCAACTAAAAGCTCCAAACCTTTATTTGAAATTTGACCTGCATTTACAGCTCCTGTAGAAAATCCGCTTTGAGCTGGAGTAACTTTGTTAAACAAGAAATCAGACGATTTTTTAACGAAGTAATCAACAGTAAAATAAAGACTATTATTAAACAATTCTCCTTCAAAACCTACGTTCGTTTGAACTTGTTTTTCCCATGTTAAACTTTTATTCTGTGTATTATCAGGAGTTAAACCTGAAGACAAGTACGGTGAATCACCCAAAATATACCCTGAATCATCCGTTCCACTTGTTCCATTGCTGTAATTAGCAAGATATTGAAAAGGAGAAACACCCAATGCATTACCAGTTTGTCCCCAAGAAGCGCGTAATTTTAATACATTGAAAACACTTCCATCCATAAATGCTTCTTCATCTATATTCCAACCTCCGGCAGCAGAAAAGAAATTTGCTCTTGAATTTTCTATAACAAAACGATTTCCAATACCATCGTTTCTCCAAGTACCTGTAATATAATACTTGCTATCATAGTTATAGTTTAATCGTGCCAATGCTCCCACTAAAGTTTGCGTTGAAGAATACCCTTGATTGCTATCTACTGTTTGTGCTTGTGACAAATCTCTAATGTTATTGGTTAAAAAACCAAGTCCTCTTGCAGAAACTATAGAAGCAGCCTCTTTTTGAGCAGTATAACCAGTCAATACAGAAAATTTGTGCTTGTTGAATGTTTTAGTATATTCTAAAAATGCTTCCGCTAACCATTCCTTTGAAGTATTTTGACTTACATTATATATTGCTTTGTCACGTTGGTCATTATTTATAACAGATCTTTTATATTTTGGAAGAAATGAAGATCCTGCATAATTTCTAGTCGTAAAACCAAGATTCGTTTTAGCAACAAGACCTTTCAATATATCATATTCTAATCCTAAACTTCCTTGAAATGTGTTTCTACCATTGCTATTCGATTGCTCTAACGCCTGTGCAATATAATTTGTACTGGTTGAAGTTGCATCTGCATCTGGAAATGCTCCATACAAACCATTACTAACAGGTAAATTAGTTCCAGTAGTGTTTGATAAATAAGGAACGTTTGTATACATTTGAGATAATCCATAATAACCAGGACCTAATGGTTGGTAGGTTTCTTGGTATCCGTATTTCAAACTGGATTTAGCTATGAATTTGTCAGAAATCGTAAAATCTCCTTTCATTCCAACATTATATCTTTTTGAAGAAGAACCAATTACCGTACCCTCTTCATTTAATACTCCAGTTGTAAAAGCTAATTTTGACATTTCATTTCCACCTCTGATGCTTATGTTATGTCCAGAACGTATCGCAGTTCTAAATGTAGCATCTTGCCAATCTACATTGGTTAATGCACTTGGATTATCCCATTCAGGTAAATAAGAATCTTTTAAAGCTGTACCTTTAATTTCTTTAGCAAATGCTGCAAATTCGTTAACATTTAATAATTGGATTTTTTTAGGAACTGTATTTGAACTCATCCATGAATTAACATCAACAGTAATAGCGCCTTTTTTACCACTTTTAGTTTCAATAATCACAACACCATTACTGGCTCTCATACCATACAATGCAGAAGCAGAGGCATCTTTTAAGACTGTCAATGATTGTACATCATTAGCATTTAAATACGAAATATCAGTAGTTGGGAAACCATCAACAATATACAAAGGTGTAGTTTTACCAAAAGTACCCACACCACGAATATTAACCTGCATTGAAGAACCGGGAGCTCCTGAATTATTAGTCACCTGAACTCCAGATACTTTTCCTTGCAAAGCTTGATCTATCGAAGAAACTGGGATTGCATTTAATTTCTCTGAACTTACTGATGAAACCGCTCCAGTCAAGTCTTTCTTTCTACTTGAACCGTAAGCAACAACAACAACTTCATCTAAATTTGCTGAACTGGATTGAAGTTTTAAATTAATGATTGATTTTCCTGCAACTTTAATTTCTTGGGAAACGTAACCAAGATATGAAAAGATTAAAATATCATTATTTGTAACGTTATTCAACTTGAATTTCCCATCCAAATCTGTTGAAGTTCCATTAGTTGTTCCTTTCACCAAAACGTTTACCCCTGGTAAATTACCGCTAACATCCGATACTGTACCTGAAACACTTTGGGCTTGAATGAAACCGCAAATCATAAAAGCTCCAAATAGGAGTAAATTTCTAAATAAATAGTTTTTCATAATTAATTTTTAGTTTGTTAAATGGTTAATTGATTAGTTTGTTAATAGTCTTGTAAATATATTTTTGTCAAAAAATATATTCTTTTTTTATACATACTATATTTTTAAATAGATATAAAAACAGATTTTCAAATGTAATAACAATGAAAACCTTTGATTAATACAAAATTATCTTTTGTTAATAGTATTTTAGCATTGTCAAAATAATCCATCAGTTGTTTTTTTATGCAACTGAAAAACATAACATTACCTCTAAAAACAACTAACCGAAGATTTATTAATTTACTATGCAGAATAGAATTAGGTATTTATAAAAAAAAGAGTTCAAAAAACTATTCTTTTTATAAATACCTGTACGGTTAAAAAAAACCTTATGCTTTATTAATTTTTAAAGATCATATAGTAACAAAATCCATAATCTTTAAATAAATATTTTATGATTTAGAGGCACAGCTCAATTTTCATGAGCAAACGAATTGAAATTCATTTCAAATAGCAATAATTGTAATGAAAAACCAATAAAATCGAAGAAACTAATCCTAGTAATTCCAAATCATACTTTTTTTTAGAAAACAAGACAAAAAAGGATGGGACTGTAATTATATGACTGATTTATGAAAAAAAAGGATCAGTTTTTTTAGCGTTAAAATAAAAGCTTAAGTGGTATTAAAATAAATTTATTGTCTCAAAACGCTAAATTTATTATTAACCAATATAGTTTCTGCAAAATAAATTCTATTCAAAAAATTATTTATTAAGTTTAAATATTTTAGGAATATTATCATTTATAACAGCCAATAAAGAAATAGTATTGTTTTTATTTTTTATTGTCCCAACATGTTTCACTTCTCCTTTAATAAAGAAACCTGATTTATCATAAGGCAACCATGAAAAAATTCCATTTTTAGCACCTAGAAGAACACTTCCATAATTAGAATCTAATCTTGAAAATTGTGGTTTAAATTCATATTGATTGCCGCCTAGAATAATATCTAAAATCCCATCGTGATTTACATCCAAAGTACAGATTGTATTTACACAAGAAAACTGAACTTCTTTAGGCAAAACTTTCACTTTAAACGTTCCATTTCCAGTATTAATTGCAATTATACTTTCTTGAATAGTAGCGGTTTTTTGTATAGTTTTACTCAGAATTTCTTGAGCAAATAATTCTTGAAATGTCTTTTTTGAATAGTCCAAATAGCTTAGATTCTTCTTTTTCAACATCGGAATTTGTGCTGTTATTTCTTTTTTTAGATGAATTGGAAAATCTTTGCCATTAATCGATCTGGTTGCAACTTGCTCAATAGTTCCGTTATCATCAAAATCATTAATAAACAATCGCATCGGGTTTTCATTGGATGCTTTATAAGAAGTATTGGTTCCTTTGTTCCCCAGAATTAGATCTTTCTTCCCATCATTATTGACATCTACACAACTAACTGCATTCCAAAAACCGGAGTATTCTGTTAAATTAGATTTGTATTCAACCAATCGTTTCCCAGTATTTTTTAAAATTTTTGGAGCCATCCAATCACCTACAATAATTAAATCTTTTTTGCCATCATTATCAATATCTTCCCAAACTGCATCCGTAATCATTCCTAATTCATTCCCTTTGAAAACTTTTTTACCTGTAGCATTCCTAAAATTACCTTTACCATCATTCTCTAATAATAATTGTTTTGGATCTACACCATAAATACCTGGAACACTTCTACTTCCTATAAAAACATCTATATCACCATCTTTATCAAAATCATTTGGAGCTATTACGGAGACATTCGAATTGGCTGTTGGAATAATCGTTTTACTTTTTATAAAAACTCCTTTTCCATTATTCAAATACAATCGATTTTTATAATTTGCTTGGTCCTCTTTTTCATTTCCACCGGAACCAACCAATAAATCTTGGTCTCCATCACCGTCAACATCAAAAAAGCTAGCTGCCGTATCTTCATAATTAGCATCACTATCTATATCCTTTTGATTGCTAATTGTATAATTATCATTCCCATTATTCAAATAGATCTTCCCCCTTTGTCCTTTGGCTCCGCCAATAAAAACATCATCGTTACCGTCCCCATTAATATCTGCTACAGCAAGACTAGGTCCTTCTTGCGAAAGTTCTTTGGAAATTAAACCTTCATAATCAAAATCGATATATTCATTTTCTTTATGCGCTAAAAAGGTTGCTTTCTTTTCAGAAAAAAACGGTTTTGATTCCTGTTTTTTCAAGCTATAATTTAATTTTGCATCAGTAACATTTAAATTATAAGTAGTGTTATTTACTACCTTTTTTATAGTTTGAAATTTGCTGTTTGGCCAAATTACCTGTAAAGAATCGATTTTCTTAGAACCGATTCCAAAAGTCATCACATAATCTACAGACGACTGAAAACCTCTTGAAGGAACTAATTCTTGTCTTATTATTTCTTTCCCGGAAAATAATTCTACCACGCTCCCAATCGCAAATTTATTTTGATTATCTCCTTTTAATCTCACTTTAACAAAATGATTTTTTGGATTTTTTTCTGAATTATTTTTATAAACAAAAGCTTCCATATTGACATTATTGACAACTAAATCTAAATCACCATCATTGTCAAGATCTCCATAAGCAGATCCATTTGAAAAACTTGGTGTATCTAATCCCCAATTTTGCGCCTCATTCGTAAAAGTTATTTTTTTATTGTTTTTAAAGGCATAATTTGGGATTGGAGTAGAAGGCATTTTAGCAATAATCATTTCCATCTCATCTTTCTTACCTGATGTTGCCAATTTTTGAAAAAAACTATTTGCAAAAAAATCCATAAAATCTTGATTGGTCAGATCATTGTAAATTCCGTTACTTACAAAAATATCTTTATATCCATCATTGTCCATATCAAACAGTAACGCTCCCCAACTCCAATCCGTTTTTGCAACACCGGCATAATGAGCAATTTCGTTAAATTGATTGTTCCCGTTATTGAGTTGCAAAGTATTTTGCATGTATTGATAATAGAAATCTAGATTTAATTTTCTGGAAAACAAATCATAGTTATCAAAACTGGTTACGTTTTTAGTACGTTCATCATTTTCTGGAAGCATGTCTGTAACAAATATATCAGCTTTACCATCATTATTAATATCCGCCATATCTGCACCCATCGACGACTGGCTTGTATGAGTTGCCCAGTCTTGTATTTGTTCTGTGAAAGTCCCGTTTTTATTGTTAATGTATAAATAATCTCTCTCAAAAAAATCATTAGATATGTAAATATCCGGATATAAATCTCCATTTACATCTCCAACGGTTACTCCTAAACCAAATCCTATAAGACTACTATATATTCCGGCAGATTCACTTACGTCGTTAAATTTACCGTTATCATTACGGAGCAATTTATCGCCTCCCCCTTTTAAAATCTCAGGAACATCCCAATCTTTGTCACGTAATTCTCTTTTATTTGAATAATTTAAACTGCTTACTGGAATAAAACTATTATTCAAAATATAGCAATCTAAATCTCCATCCTTATCATAATCAAAAAAAGCGGCATGCGTAGTTATTCCTGTATTTGCCAGATTATATTCCGCAGCCTTTTCAGTAAAAGTTAGGTTCCCATTATTGATAAAAAGTTCGTTTTCTTGATTTTTACTTTCGGTATTCCCAGCATTACAAACATAAATATCCAGTAAACCGTCGGCATTAATATCAACCATTACAACTCCTGTTGACCAAGATTTAGTCCCTTCAATTCCAGCCGATTTAGAAATGTCTTGAAATTTAAAGCCTCCTTTATTGAGATATAATTTATTAGAACCTTGATTAGAAGTAAAATAAACATCGGATAATCCATCATTATTAATATCTCCAATTGCAACTCCTCCTCCATTATAAAAATTTCTGTATTTAAACAGGTTCATTTTTGGACCATTCACTACTTTATTTACAAACTTAATTCCAGTATCGTCTGATTCTTGTTTAGAAAACAAAGTATCATCGTTGAACTTCGAGCAACTGGAAAAAGAAACAATAAATAATAAAAAAACAACAATTCGTTTTAACATAATTAAACTACTATTTGGTTTGCAACTAGACATTGATAGCTAAACCTTTCTTTTTCAATTTTTAACCGAATCAAGAAAGTTTTTATAAAAAATACAAGGATTATTAAACCTATCAATTGAAATTATTACTAATCAACAAATCTATACCAGATACAAACACCTAATTAATAGTATTATGTCATTTTATGATAATATTTTTACTTTTTACCCAATAAGCAATTAATTCATAAAAAATAATACCTTTAAATTATACAAAACGCAATTTATTCTCACAAAAAATTACGATAAAGCAAATGTAAATACATGCTCCTGAAAGGAATTTAAACCATAGAATAAAAACATTCGTAAGAAACAACAGCAACTCCAAGAAGCAGAAAATCCACAAACAATCCAAATAGATTATCTATAAATCAATTTAAAAGAAAAAACAAGAATCATAAACTTTAGGTA
This sequence comes from Flavobacterium cryoconiti, assembly GCF_048158645.1. NCBI lineage: Bacteria > Pseudomonadati > Bacteroidota > Flavobacteriia > Flavobacteriales > Flavobacteriaceae > Flavobacterium > Flavobacterium cryoconiti. Next base: position 365,965 of record NZ_JBLNKW010000002.1, read on the forward strand.
GTTTACAATATTCTTTTCAAGCCAGAAAAATCTTCTCTATATTGACTTGGTGTACATTTTTTTATAGACTTGAAACTTCTATTAAAATTAGCAATATTATTAAATCCGGATTTGAAGGCAATTTCCGAGATACTCAAATCTTTTTCAACCAACCATCTGGCAGCATACCCAATTCTGATATCATTTATATAATTGACAAAGGTTTTTCCAGTTCTCTTTTTGATAAATCGGTTAAACGAAATACTGGTCATACTCGCCACACTGGAAACGTCTTCTAATGTTATTTTTTCAGCAAAGTTTTTTTGCACATATTCATAAACCAATTTCATTTTATCGTAATCGTCAAACGTATCATAATCAACAGTGAATGTTGACAAAAGCCTTTGATTTCTGGAAATAGCTAAATCATATAGTATGGAAATAATCTCAAGAAAATAATCCATCCCGTCCAATTTTGAAATTTTAATTAGTCTTGGCGCGAGTTCTTCCGTAATTTTTTTTGAAAATAAAATCCCATGAATAGATCGATTGAACATATCTCTAATAGGATGCATCAATCTTCTTGACAACAAGGCTTCATCAAATAAATCATTATGAAATTGAGTTGTTATTTCGTGAATTTGTGAATTTGTGCATTTATTTAGCTCCCAACCATGGTACAAATTAGGACCAACCAATACCAATTCAACATCATCAATTTCTTCTATATTATCTCCCACAACCCGCTTTACCCCTTTGCCATTTTGAATAAAATTGAGTTCAAATTCAGGATGATAGTGTACTGGAAAATCAAAATTATCTTTAACCCTATCAAAAACTAAAAAACTGTCTCCGGAAGAAAGCGGCGGTATCTCTCTGTAAAAATTTTTCAAATTGCTCATAGTACCTTTTTTATTTGCAATAATATGATATATAATTGATAAAATAATATTAATTAAAAGCAGGCCTTCCAATTATCTTTGAAAAATACATTTATCAATATTTTAAAAACAATATCAATATTAAATACGAATCATTTTTAATACTTACTATTTTTATAGTTTTGACAATAACAAAGCCAAAATGATCTTTTTTATTTTTGACACAATAATGGATTCTAAATGCAATTTTCAAATAAAACGTACTTCTAAAATTTAAGTACTCAAATTAATTACCACTAAATGAAAAAAACTCTTTTCGCCCTAATAACCTTCTTTTATATTGGAATTTCATGTTCTTCTAAAGCACAAACCATTGATACAAAATCGTCTCTTTCTGATAAAAAATCTACTCCTGAGACCCTAATTTTATACAAAAAACTAAAAAAATTGACTTCTAAGGGAATCCTTTTTGGTCATCAGGACGATTTGGCTTACGGAGTGAACTGGAAATATGAAGCTGGAAAAAGTGATGTAAAAGAGGTTACCGGAGATTATCCTGCAGTTTATGGATGGGATCTTGGCGGACTGGAAAAAAAATCGCCAAACAATATTGACGGCATCCCTTTTGACAAAATGAGACAATTTATTAAAGATGGTCATGCAAGAGGTGGTATTATAACCCTAAGCTGGCATTTTGATAATCCTTTGACTGGGAAAAATGCTTGGGACACTACTCCAAAATCGTTGGCTTCGGCTTTACCGGGAGGAGAAAGTCATGAGAAATTTAAATCTTGGCTTGATGAAGCTGCAAAATATATTTTAACTTTAAAAGATAAAAACGGAAAATTAATTCCGATGCTGTATCGCCCTTATCACGAGCTTACAGGAAACTGGTTCTGGTGGTGCAAAAATAATGGGAGCCCTGAAGAATTCAAGCTTTTATGGAAATTCACTATTGATTATTTGCAAAAAAAGGGCGTTCATAATTTAATCTATGTTTATAATACAGCTGATTTCAAAACTAAACAAGAATTTTTGGAATACTATCCAGGTTCTGATTATGCGGATATTTTGAGTTTTGACAATTACCAATACGATGATCCTACAAAAGACAATTCTTTTGTAGAAAATTGCCAAAGACAATTCAAGATAATGGATGAAGTTGCCAAAGAGCAAAATAAAATTATGGCTTTTGCCGAGACCGGTTATGAAGCGATTCCTTATGATAAATGGTGGACCAATACACTGATTAAAGCGATTGGTGATTATAAAATTTCCTATGTACTGGTTTGGAGAAACCACGGATGGCAGGAAAAAGAAAAGAAAATGCATTATTACGCCCCTTACAAAGGACAGGCAAGCGAAAAAGATTTCGTAGATTTTTATAATCTTGGCAAAATTTTATTCGAAAAAGATGCTGCAAAAGAAAACCTATATAAAAAATAATTAATTAACCTTTAGACCTTTAAACCCCAAAAAATGCATAATAAAATAAGTATAAAAGAAAAAGTTGGTTACGGCTTGGGAGACGCTGCTTCCTCCATGTTTTGGAAGATATTCAGTATGTATCTCATGTTTTTTTACACCGATGTTTTCGGTTTGGCACCTGCTGTTGTGGGAACTATGTTCCTGATTACAAGAATCTGGGATTCCTGTTTTGATCCATTGGTAGGAATTATTGCTGACCGCACAAAAACACGTTGGGGAAAATTCAGACCGTATCTTTTGTGGACAGCCATACCATTTGCCATTATAGGAATACTAACCTTTTACACCCCTGATTTTGATGAAAAAGGTAAGATAATCTACGCCTATGTAACCTATTCGTTAATGATGATGGTGTATTCTATAATTAATGTTCCTTACGCATCTCTTTTGGGCGTATTGTCTTCGGATAGAAAAGAACGCACTACGCTTTCTTCGTATCGAATGGTTTTTGCGTTTGGCGGAAGTTTATTAGCCCTTTGGTTAATTGAGCCATTGGTAAATCATTTTGGAGGAAACATGAATTCAAAAACAGGTTGGTTGTACACCATAATTGTTTTTGGAATTATAACTACTCTATTTTTCTGGGGCTGTTTTTTTCTAACCAAAGAAAGAGTTCAACCCATTTCAGGTGAGAAAACTGATTTGAAGGAAGACCTGAAAGATCTTTGGAAAAATAAACCTTGGTGGATTTTACTTGGAGCAGGAATTGGAACATTAGTCTTCAATTCAATTCGTGATGGTGCAGCAGTGTATTACTTTAAATATTATGTGAGCAATACGGTAAGTTATAGTTTCAACCTCTTTGGAGAAACTTTTGCCATGACACCTACTTCTTTGTACTTGGTTTTAGGACAGGCAGCGAATATTATCGGTGTGATTGCGGCGACTCCAATCGCAAATAAAATTGGCAAAAAAAACACCTTTTTCGGAGCAATGTCCTTGGCTGCTATTTTGAGCGTAATTTTCTACTTTTTCGGAAAAGAAGATGTACTGTTGATTATGGTTTTCCAAGTTTTAATCAGCATTTGTGCAGGTTGCGTATTTCCATTAATATGGTCGATGTACGCTGACAGCGCTGACTATTCCGAATGGAAACAAGGAAGACGCGCTACAGGACTCGTATTTTCAGCTTCTTCGATGTCTCAAAAATTTGGATGGACTATAGGAGGTGCAGCGACAGGATGGCTATTGGGATATTATGGTTTTCAGGCAAATATTGAGCAAACTGCAGTTACCCAAAACGGAATTCAACTGATGCTTAGCATTCTTCCAGCCGCTGCCGCTGTTATTTCAGTACTTTTTATCTTGTTCTACCCGCTTACTGAAGAAAAGTTACAGACTATTGAACAAGACCTTAACAACAAAAGAAATTTAACTAATTAATACTTGATTTAGAACTTTCAATCATGAATACAAAAACAATAAATACCGATTTCCAAAAAAGAAAAATTGAAATTAGAAATGAATTTCAACAACTAATTGAGCAAAAAAATGAGCCTCAATCTTCAGTTGGGAACGGTATATTCGTTCGTTATAAAAATCCTGTTTTAACAGCCAAACATGCTCCAATTGAATGGCGATATGATTTAAATGAGACTACCAATCCTTTGCTAATGGAACGAATTGGAGTGAATGCCACTTTAAATTCCGGTGCCATGAAATGGAATAATAAATATATTCTGGCTGTTCGTGTAGAAGGTTTTGACCGAAAATCATTTATTGCTATTGCTGAAAGTCCAAATGGAGTCGATAATTTTAAATTTTGGGATAAACCCTGCGTATTACCCCAAACGGAAGAACCAGATACGAATGTATACGATATGCGTTTGGTAAACCACGAAGATGGTTGGATTTATGGTATTTTTTGTACCGAAAGAAAAGACCCAAAAGCTCCTAAAGGAGATACTAGCTCCGCAATTGCTAATGCAGGAATTGTTCGTACCAAAGATTTAGTGAACTGGGAACGCTTGCCTGATTTGATTTCGAATACTGGACAACAAAGAAACGTAGTATTTCACCCTGAATTTGTAAACGGAAAATACGCTGTTTATACTCGTCCACAAGATGGATTTATTGACATTGGAAATGGCGGTGGTGTAGGACTTGGTTATATTGATGACATGACAAATCCAATTGTACAGGACGAAACTATCATCTACGGAAAACAATACCATACTGTTTACGAACTTAAAAACGGTTTAGGGCCAGCTCCTATAAAAACGGCTAAAGGATGGTTGCACTTGGCTCATGGTGTTAGAAATACCGCTGCCGGATTACGTTATACTTTGTATATGTTCATGACGGATTTAAATAATATTTCAAAAGTAATCCACAAGCCTGCCGGACATTTTATGGCTCCAGAAGGAATAGAAAGAGTGGGCGATGTTTCGAATGTGTTGTTTTCTAATGGTTGGATTGAAGACGAAGACGGAACCGTATTTATCTATTATGCGTCTTCAGACACTAGAATGCATGTAGCCGTTTCATCCGTTGAAAAACTGATTGATTATGTTATGAACACACCTGAAGACACCTTTACGTCAGCAGGTTCTGTGAATACAATCATTAAACAAGTGAATAAAAACAAAGCAATTTCATAAGCGTGTCCACACCATTACAACAACTACAATCTGAACTTACAACTGAACTCGATGCAATTCTTGAGTATTGGTCGAAGTTTACTATGGACACCAAAAACGAAGGTTTCATTGGTCAAATAGACCATAATAATCAAATTAATTCGCAAGCAGAAAAAGGTTCGGTTTTAAATGCACGAATCCTCTGGACTTTTTCATCAGCATACCAACTGACCAAAAACGAAGAACATAAAAGTATTGCCAAAAGAGCTTTTGATTATATAGTATCCCATTTTTATGATACGGAATTTGGAGGAATTTTTTGGAGTCTCCATCACGATGGAACTCCAAAAGACACCAAAAACCAAATCTATGCAATAGCATTTGTGATTTATGGAATGACTGAATATTATGCTGTTTCCAAAGAGGAGAAAGCACTGGAAGTTGCCATTGATTTGTACAAAAAGATTCAGGAGTACAGTTATGATCCAATAAACAAAGGATATCTGGAAGCTTTTACCCGAGACTGGAAAAACATTGATGATTTACGCTTGAGCGATAAAGACGCCAACGAAAAGAAAACAATGAACACTCATTTGCATATTGTGGAAGGCTATGCCAATTTATATAAGGTTTGGAAAGATGAAACGTTGCGTAAAGACATCATTGAATTACTAGAAGTGATTGACACTCATTTTATAAATGAAGAAACGGGGCATTTAAGACTGTTTTTTGACGAAAACTGGATAGAAAAACCAGATGTAATTTCGTATGGCCATGATATTGAAGCCACTTGGCTCCTATTGCAATGTGCCGAAATTTCAGAAGATGCTTCATTGATTGCCCGTTATAAAAAACACGCCATTCAACTTACGGATGTCACCAAGGAAGGAATTGATGAAGATGGTGGTTTATGGTATGAATTAGACCCGGAAAGCAGTGAATTAATTGCTGAAAAACACTGGTGGCCGCAAGCGGAATTAATGATAGGATTTTTTAATGCCTATGAATTAACCAGAGATAAAACCTATTTAGATGTAGTCCTAAAGAATTGGGATTTTATAAAAAAACATATTATTGATACCGAAAATGGGGAATGGCACTGGGGTGTAAATGCAGATTATTCGTTGATACAAAAAGACAAAGCCGGTTTTTGGAAATGTCCCTATCACAATGGTCGAGCTTGCATTGAAGTCATAAACCGAATTAAAAAAATCGAGAATAAATAGATTGAACCATATTGGGGCTTAATTACTCCTTTATCAGAATGACAAATGAATAAGATAATCATTTAGATTTAACAAATGCCCTAGCCCAGATAGCAGTGGAAATCCTTTTATTTTTTTCTTTAAAAAATAAAAGATTAAAACGTATAGCTGGAAATAGCTCCTAAATAAAAAAATATGAAGAATTTAGTTTCAAAAATAATGCTGCTCGCTATTTGTTTTTTGGCAACTGTTTGTTCGGCACAAAAACAAGCTCCAATAACCGTAAAAGGAACGCAATTTTACAAAGGTGATAAACCGTATTCGTATGTTGGCACCAATTATTGGTATGGCAGTTTACTGGGTTCCAAAAAAGTCGGCGACCGTAAACGATTGCTTCGCGAACTGGATTTAATGAAGAAAAACGGTATTGACAATCTTAGAATTTTAGTAGGTGCTGATGGCGGAACCTACGATTATACCGTTAGTCCGGCTTTGCAATACGAACAGGGAAAATACAATGCCGATTTACTGGATGGTTTGGATTTCTTGATTGCAGAAATGGGAAAACGCAATATGTATGCCGTTTTATACCTCAACAACAACTGGGAATGGTCTGGCGGTATGTCACAATATTTAGAATGGAATGGTTACGGAAAAATTCCGAATCCGAATATAAAACCCAACACTTGGCCACAATTTATGGATTATGTGAAGCAATACCACAGTTGTGAACCGTGTATGGTTGCTTTTGAGAATCATATCAAATACATTTTAGGTAGAACAAATGCCTATACTAATAAAAAATATACCGAGGACAATGCGATTATGGCTTGGCAAGTAGGTAATGAACCTCGCGTTCTTAGCGTTGAAAATGAAGAAAAATTTACACTTTGGCTGAACAAAACGGTTGATTTGATTGACAGTTTAGACCCCAATCATTTAATTTCGACAGGTTCCGAAGGAAAAGCAGGCTCGAATGATGATTTGGCAACTTTTGAACGTACACATATGAATCCGAAAATTGATTATTTGACGATGCATATTTGGCCGAAAAACTGGGGTTGGTTCAAGGCTGATGATGCGAAAGCCACTTTACCAATTGCGATTGAAAAAGCAACTCAATATATTAACGAGCATATTGAAGTAGCAAAAAAATTAGGCAGGCCCATTGTAATTGAAGAATTTGGATTACCAAGAGCTAACGAAAATCTATTCCCTAAATCCTCCGTAGTGGATAGAAATACATTTTACAAAGCTTTCTTTGAAAGATTATTGAAAAGTCACAACAATAATGAGACGTTACAAGGAGTTAATTTCTGGGGCTTTGGTGGCGAAGGAAAAGCCGTTAACAGTACAGGAAAATGGAATATCGGAGACACTTTTACTGCAGATCCTCCACAAGAACCACAGGGCTTGAACTCGGTATTTTCTTCTGATAAATTGACATTGGAATTGGTTAAAATGTATAATTTGAAATTGAAATAACTTTTTAATTCTATATGTAAACATGCACTGCTGTGCATCTTTTATGATGGTGCATTACTAAAAACCATATTTTAAAATGAACCGCAAAAATTTCATTAAAACTACTGGAATTACTTTGTTGAGGTCTTTAATTATCTACCTTTTTTAAATTAAATCAAATGAAAAAAATCATCATATTATTATTCATCAGCTTTGCATTTTCAACCAATGCACAAACTTTTGATATTACAAAGTACGGAGCAATTGGCGATGCCAAAACTATAAATACCAAAGCAATTCAAAATACAATTGATACTTGTTTTAAAAACGGCGGAGGAACCGTTTATGTGCCTACAGGTATTTTTATGATGGGGACGATAAACTTAAAAAGCAACGTAAATCTTTATCTTGAAAGCGGTGCAATTTTAAGAGGAAGTGCTGACATTAATGATTATCTTTCTGTAAACGGAGTACATTACGGCATGTTTTTTACTGAGAATTCAGAAAATATTACCATTTCTGGAAGTGGAAATATTGATGCAAATGGTGGTGTCTTTTTTGATGCAACTAGAACTAAAAAAATTGAATGGGGTGGCGTTACTGGTACGCGCCAGAAAGAAAATTTCAGAAAAGTGGTGGATGGCGGTATTGGCGACGGGCCAATTGTACCAAAAGAAAGACCTTATCAAACCATCATTTTCAGTAATTGCAAAAGAGTCTCTATAAAAGATGTTTTCATAACACAATCCACTTTCTGGACTATTTTGATAGCCGATTGCGACAGTGTTTTAATTGACGGAATACGTCTTTGGACCAATATGCTGGCGCCAAATGCAGATGGAATTGATATTACTTCAGGAAAAAATATCACGATTAGTAATTGCGATGTTCGCACAGGAGACGATGCGATTATTGTTGTTGGGTATGCTTCGCATTTTGAAGTTCCTGGTTTTAAAGATTTACGTCATTCTTCAGAAAATATTAATATTATAAATTGTAATCTTCAATCTGCTTCAAGCGCTATTAGAATAGGTTATTTCGATCATAATTCGGTTCGAAATATCAATATTTCTAATTGTAATATTACGAATTCAACTAGAGGAATTGGGATTTTCCTGAGAGATCAAGGTTCCTTAGAAAATATAAATGTATCGAATGTAAATATAGAAACCAAACTTAGAACCGGCGATTGGTGGGGAAATGGAGAACCGATTCATATTTCGGCAGTTCGTGGAAAAGTAAAAGTAGCTGGTACAGAAACGGAAAAATTAGGCGTAATCAAAAACGTGACTTTTAGCAATGTAAACTGTAAAGCCGAAAACGGAATTTTAGTATATGGTTCTGAAGAAAGCCGACTTCAAAACATCAATTTCAAAAATGTAACTTTTGATTTTGTTGACAGCAAACTAAACGATGTAGCCGGCGGAAATATCGATTTAAGAGGATGTCTGGATGAAAAACAACAGCTTTTTCAACATGACATTCCGGGTATTTACGGACAATATGTTGATGGTCTAATTATTGAAGACTTCAAATTAACTTGGACAGGTACCAGAATGCCTTACTTTACTAATGGTATCGAAATTAATAATTTCAACGATGTACGCATTACAAATTTTAAAGGATCCGGGGCTCCAATAAACAAAATGGCTGTTCCTGTTTTACTTGAAAATGGGACAAATGCCGACTTAGTTTTAGATAAAAAAATTATTGTAAAAAAGATTAACGTAAAAAATTAACTTTTTAAAATTACATCAAATAAAGAGACGCAATTGTGCGTCTCTTTTATTATACATACTATCCCAAAATACTTTCAATCTCGGCTAATTCCGCTTTGGAAAAATCCAAATTCTGCAAACTGTCAATATTATTATTTAATTGGGCAACAGAACTCGCGCCAATTAAAACCGAAGTGATTCGCTTGTCCTTTAATAACCAAACCAAAGCCATTTGAGCTAAAGATTGATTTCTCTGTTGTGCAATGGCATTCAGTTGTATAATTTTCTGGATTCTTTCCTCCGAAACTTCATCCGTTCTTAAATGTCCATTTGGATTGGAAGCTCTTGAATTTTCAGGAATCCCTTTCAGGTATTTATCCGTTAAAAGTCCTTGTGCCAAAGGTGAAAAAGCAATGCAGCCCACCCCTTTCTCTTCCAGAACATCTAATAAACCAGCTTCAGGTTCCCTAACAAACATCGAATATTTCACTTGATGAATCAAACAAGGTGTTCCCAATCGTTTTAGGATTTCGGTGGCTTCTCTGGTTTGTTCTGCATTATAATTAGAAATTCCTGCATACAATGCTTTTCCGCTTCGCACCGCATAATCAAGCGCCATCATGGTTTCTTCCAAAGGCGTTTCCGGGTCAAAACGATGTGAATAAAAAATATCCACATACTCTAAATTCATACGTTTCAAACTCTGGTCTAAACTTGATAATAAATATTTTCGGGAACCCCAATCCCCATAAGGACCGTCCCACATCGTGTAACCGGCTTTGGTTGTAATTACGATTTCATCGCGCAGGTTTCCTTGAAAATTATTCTTCAGGATTTTACCAAAATTAGTTTCCGCAGAACCCGGAACCGGACCATAATTGTTGGCCAAATCAAAATGTGTAATTCCTTTGTCAAAAGCGGCTTTGACAATATTTTCTCCATTTTCGAAATTATCCACTGAACCGAAGTTATGCCATAAGCCAAGAGAAATTTGTGGCAGTAATAAACCACTTTTCCCACATCTGTTGTATTTCATTATACCAATTTAAAGATTTGATTTTCAATTTTATAATTTGTAAAATTCGCATTCATAAGTATATAATGCAAATAAACCCGACCTGTTTTAATAACAAGTTGGGTTAAATTTATTAAAATTGACACTAGCGATAGTAACCATTACTTCTTCCTATCCTTTGGAGAGGGTTGGAGTGAGGATTTATTTCAACTCAAAACCACTTTCCAACCCTTTGTCTGAGCTTCCTCCTACCATAATTTTGAAAGTTCCAGGTTCAACTAAATAATTTCCGTCATTGTCATAAAAACCAAGTTCTTTATCGGTTAATGTCAACGTAACGGTTTTCGTTTCTCCTTTTTTCAAGTTGATCAATTCAAAGCCTTTTAGTTCTTTTACCGGTCTGGCCAAACTCGCTGCATCATCATGAATGTACAATTGCACCACCTCTTTTCCGTCATAATTTCCAGAATTGGTAACGTCTACTGAAACTACAACCGATTCCCCTTTTGCGAAAGCAGTTTTATTAATTTTCAGGTTTTTATAGTCAAAAGTAGTGTAGCTTAATCCAAAACCAAAAGGGAATTGTGGTGTTTTCTCCACATCTGTATAATGAGACCAAAACACATTTCCCTCTCCATTAGTAGGTCTTCCTGTACTGTAATTGTTGTAATAAATTGGACATTGACCTACATTTCTTGGGAATGATATGGGCAATTTTCCGCTTGGGTTGTAATCGCCATACAAGACTTGCGCTACGGCATTTCCTGTTTGTGTTCCCAGATGCCAAGCTTCAACAATGGCTGGAATATGTGTTGCTGCCCAAGGCAAGGCCAATGGTCTTCCATTGTTTAAAACCAAAACAATATTTGAGTTTACTTTATAAATTTCTTCCAATAATTCCTGTTGTACACCCGGTAAATCGAGATTCGTTCTGCTGCGTCCTTCTCCAGATTGAAAACCATGTTCTCCTAAAACCATGACCACCACATCAGCACTGGCAGCTACTTTTTTGGCAGCATCAAATCCGCTTTTATCAGTCGTATTGAAAACCAATTCATCCACAAAAGCTGTTTTCCCAACCGTCAAATCTGCTCCTTTTTCAAAAGTCAATTGATTCCCTTTGTATTGTTGCATTCCTTCTAAAACGGATACGGCCGTATTATCATCTGAAGCAATTCTCCAACTTCCCAACGGGCTGTTTTTATCATTTGCCAAAGCGCCGATTAAAGCAATTTTTTGCCCAGATTTTTGTAGCGGAAGTATCCCCTCCCCAGCCCTCCCCAAAGGAGAGGGAGCGTTTTTCAACAACACGATTGATTTTTTGGCCATGTCCAAAACACCCGCATTATTAGCTTTGCTTCCAATAGTTGCTTTTTCACGCTTTTCGTCACAATTTTTATAGGGATCATCAAACAATCCCAATTCAAATTTCACTCTAAGAATTCGGCGAACCGCATCATCAACCAAAGCTTCTTTTACTTTACCTGATTTAACCAAATTTGCTAATTCAACCACATACAAATACGATTCCATATCCATATCAGAACCCGCAATTACTGCTTTTTGAGTCGCTTCCGCACCATCTTTGGCAAATCCGTGTGCTATCATTTCACGAACCGAAGCCCAGTCTGAAACCACAAATCCATCAAAATTCCATTTCCCTTTCAGGATGTCTCTTTGCAAGAAACTGTTTCCCGTTGCAGGAATTCCATTTAGGATATTAAAGGAGTTCATAAACGTACGAACTCCAGCTTCAGCCGCCGCATGAAACGGAGGTAAAACTTCATTATACAACCTTGAATTACTGATATCTACCGTATTATAATCCCTTCCGGCTTCGGCAAAACCATAGGCTGCAAAATGTTTGGCGCAAGCCGCAATCGTATTTATTTTGGCCAAATCGGCTCTTGTATCACCTTGAAAACCAGTAACTCGGGCAATTGCCACTTTACTTCCTAAATAGGCATCTTCACCCGCACCTTCCATCACGCGACCCCAACGCGCATCATGCGAAACATCTACATTTGGACCAAAAGTCCAGTTAATTCCCACCGCAGACGCTTCGTCTGCAGCCACTTGCGCCGATTTCTTTATTGCTTCCATATCCCAACTCGCCGCTTCTGCCAGCGGAATTGGACTCAAGGTTTTATACCCGTGAATCACGTCAAATCCTATAATCAACGGAATCCCCAAACGCGTTTCTTCCACCGCAATTTTCTGTACTGCTTTTACTTCCTTTACCCCACGAACAGACAGCATCGATCCTACCCAACCGTCACGCAAATGTTTGTATTTCAACTCGGCATTGCCTTCTTTTGGCACCGGTCCGGTTACTTCCCAAAAGCCGTTATACTGGTTCATCTGCCCCACTTTTTCCTCCAGCGTCATTTGTTTCATCAACAAATCAATGCGTTCTTCAATCGGTTTCTTCTTATCTAAATGTGGTTTTTTCTGTGCATTCATAGTTGAAATGGTAATCAGGGAAAAAATCCCCGCAATAATTAATTTATTAGTGTTCATAATTTGGTTTGGTTTTTTTGATTTTTGGGCGTGACCCTTTCCCTGAAAAAAATCAGGAAAAGCGTCGGGCTATACGGCTTTATCTCTCCGCTACGCTACGAGGATACCGCCTTCTATCCCTCACGCGCAATGTCATTAAGTTAAGAGTCTATTTGTCATTCCGACGAAGGAGGAATCTCTGTTTGTTGCTCACGTTGTTGAGATTCCTCCTTCGTCGGAATGACAAAATCATGGAGATTATTCCTTAGCTTAATGGCATTGCCCACATGCGGCATCACGAGAGCTTTTGGATTTTCACATTACCTTCCTACTTAAATGCCCTTATATTCCTTATGTGGTTAACTTGTTTAAAATTTCATCATTCACTCACAAATGACGAAGCAGGTAGATTCGCTTTATTAAACAACTCAGATTGTGCTGTGTTCGTCCATGCAAAACAAACTTTGACGGGATGCGCCACTTTATCAGATTTTAAAATCACTGTATTTTTTTTAATCACGGCTTCTGCCTCATAAAACACATTATCAGTTCCGGAAATTTCGAATTGATTTGATTTTTTAGTAGTAAAATGCAATCCGTCGGCATAATCGAAAGCAACAACAACTTTATTTTTATCGATTTTTATTGCTTTGTAAAGTGGTCCGTTAACCACATCCGAATTGGTTTTATACGTATTGGCTAAAGCCAAATTCGCCAATCTTGTTCCAACTGATTTCTTGTCTTTTGGGTGAATGTCATCTATAGGAGAAATATCGCTGGTTATTGCCATTCCGGTATTGGGAACTTCTTGCAATACTTTGCGTTGTGCATTTCTAATTTCAGCACCTCCAAAATGATTTTCTCCATATTTATAAGGCGCAATCTGAACGTAATAAAACGGAAAGTCGTAATTCCATAATTTTCTCCAAGAAGTAATCAGAGCCGAAAAGGTTTTGTCATAAACCGTTGAACCCACATTCGATTCGCCTTGATACCAAATCACACCTGCTATTTTAAAACCCACCAAGGGATAAATCATCGCATTAAAAGCGCGTCCCGGCTGGTTTGGTCCATAAGATTCTTCTTTTCGGGTTTTGGCACTTTCCAGTAAAACTGTATCTTTTTGAATGACTTCTTCCGGCATCCAAATCTCCGCTGGCGTTCCGCCCCAATTCGAACCAATCAAACCGATAGGCACATTTTTCAACTGTTCCTGTAAACGTTTGGCAAAGAAATAACCTGTTGCACTAAAATATTTCATCGTTTCCGGTGTGCATTCCGTCCAGTTACCCGACACATTATTTTGTGGTGAAGTTGCCGTTAATTTGGGAATCATAAAAAATCGGATATTCGGATTCGTGGCGTTTTTCACCTCTTCATCACCATTTTCAATCCCCCAACTCGCTGACATTTCCATATTGGATTGTCCCGAGCAAATCCATACTTCGCCAATCAAAATATTCTTCAATACAATTTCATTGTATCCTTTTATGGAAATCGTAAACGGTCCGCCCTCTTTTGGAGTTGGTATATTTATTTCCCATTTGGCCTGATTACTGGCTTTGATTTTATATTCCTGATGATTCCAACTTGGAGTTATAACGACCTCTTCCTGTGGATTCGCCCAACCCCAAATCGTAACTTCGGAATTGCGTTGTAAAACCATATTATCGGAAAGCACATTCGGAAGCGTAACATTTGCAACAGCAGTATTACAAAGTATCAGAAAGAGAACAAAGGCAATTATATTATTTTTCATCTAGTAATTTTTTAAAGAAAGGAGTTAATTGGGCGGCCATTATTTTGTCATCGGCAATATCTGGATGCGAACCACAACCGTTTGGTTTCATCGATTGGAATTCGAATAAAGCAATAATTTTGTGTTGCGTATCATTTTCAAAAGCATGAATCACTTTTTTCAAACAACGCACCAAAATTACATTTCTGTCTCCCGAAACCATCGGACTGTTCAACAATACTATTCTGGTATTAGGCGCATGTTTATAAACTGTTTTGATAAAATTGATGTAGTTTGAAACATATTTTTCTTCGTTAAAAGGCAATCGCTCTTTTTTTCCGTCCCCATCCGAAAGGTCATTCGTTCCCAAACAAATACTAACCAAATCCGGCTGAAAAGCAAAATCATACGGTTTAGAATTGTCTTTATTCAAATATAAATTTTCATAAACATCAGGAATAATTGCTTCGTCTTTATGCTCGTCATTCCAGTTACGATACATCCCAAATCCAGAAACGGAACTCAACACATAATCCACATTCAGGCTACGAGAAACTATAGGTCCATACGCCCAATACGCATTATGCTGGTCGTACCACTCTCCTGTTCCACAAGGAATTGCAGCCGTATCGTTTCCAAATCCACACGTAATGGAATCGCCTATGAGTTCTATTTTCTTTTTGTTTATAGGAGTGATTTGGGTTAGTTTGGCTGTAGTTCCACCAAATAAAACCCCGCCATTCGTAGCTTCGGTAGCTTTATAAATCGTGAGACGGTGTATTTTTTTCTTTTTGGAAATTACAATGGGAAAGGACTGCAACGCTCCTTTTTCAATTCGAACTCTTCCAATATAAGTTCC
The DNA here is from genome assembly GCF_048158645.1 of Flavobacterium cryoconiti. Classification (NCBI taxonomy): domain Bacteria; kingdom Pseudomonadati; phylum Bacteroidota; class Flavobacteriia; order Flavobacteriales; family Flavobacteriaceae; genus Flavobacterium; species Flavobacterium cryoconiti. Next base: position 381,390 of record NZ_JBLNKW010000002.1, read on the forward strand.
ATCTAATTCTAATGATACATAATTTTGGTGTTCTTCAAGACTTTGCAACGAAATAGAACATGAATTTCCTTTAAAATCAAACGAAACAGATGAAGCAGAACCTATCAAAATTACTTTATCATTAGCAAGATTCTCCACTCTTCCTGAATAGAGAAAGGAACTGTTTTGCGCCGCTACTTTTTGAGCAAAGGAAATAAAGGGAAGAAATAGTAATACAACTAAAAGAGATTTGTTTTTAAACATTATAGTGGGTTGGTTAAATAAAACATGGAAAGCAAACCTATGCTTTTAAATGCTATTAGAAAGATACTAAAATGTCAAATAGTAATAAAAAAACACCATCCGGTACTTTAAAATGACAAAACCATGTTAATAAGATAATTCTTAAGATAGGTTTCTTATAGTTGTTTTTACAATACTAATATGTATCTGTTTGATAAGAAATACATTTATAGATATTTTTTGGACAAATTGGAAAATAACAAAAGTGGTAAGTCTTCATTAGCCTATCTTTTTATAATTCCCCTCATTTTCATCCTCATTTTTGTCATTCCGAGGAAGGAGGAATCTCCACAATACTATTCAAACAAGTGATTCAAAAAATTCAATTCGGGATTAATCGTTTTAATGAGATTCAATTTCTTTTCTTTTCGCCAACCTTTTATTTCTTTTTCACGTGCGATGGCTTCCTGAATCCAAGTGAATTTTTCGTAGTAAAGTAAAAAATGAACATTATATTTTGACGCAAATGTTTTATTTCCAGATGTAATATTATCTATGTGTTGCCCCAAACGGATTTTTAAATGGTTTGTTACGCCCGTGTACAAAACTGTTTTTGCTTTATTGGTAATGATATAAATGTAATACGTATGATACCCCTCTTGTAATTGCATCAAACTAAAGTAAGGTTTTATTTATAAAATAGAAAATAATATTTAAAATATATTATTGAGCAACTTGTGGAGATTCCTCCTTCCTCGGAATGACAAAATAGACGGAAAAACTTATGAAAAGTAAATAAGTATCAGAAAATTACCATCTTTACTATAAACACTCAAATTAAAAAAATAAACCACCTTCATCAGGTGGTTTCTTCCATTCTATCCAACAATTACAAAGGAATATTCCCGTGTTTTCTATTAGGGGTTACGCTCACTTTATTTTCAAGCATGCTAAATGCTTTTATCAATTTGCGTCTGGTGTCTTGTGGTAGGATTACCTCATCGACAAAACCACGTTGCGCCGCTGTGTAGGGATTCGCAAACAAATCGGCATACTCGGCTTCTTTTTCCAAGAGTTTTGCTTCATGGTCTTCGGCTTCGTTAATTTCTTTCTTGAAGATAATTTCAGAGGCTCCTTTGGCTCCCATTACGGCAATTTCAGCAGTTGGCCAGGCAAAATTCATATCGGCACCAATGTGCTTCGAGTTCATCACATCATACGCACCACCATAAGCTTTTCGCGTAATCACGGTTACTCTGGGTACGGTTGCTTCGCTTAAGGCATACAACAATTTGGCACCGTGAACGATAATCCCGTTCCATTCTTGATCGGTTCCAGGTAAAAAGCCCGGTACATCCACCAAAACCAATAGCGGAATATTGAAGCAATCGCAAAAACGGGTAAATCGTGCCGCTTTTTTCGAACTGTTCACATCGAGACAACCGGCTAAAATCATCGGTTGATTTGCTATAATTCCAATACTTTTTCCTCCCAATCGGGCAAAACCCACTAGGATATTTTCGGCATAATTTTTATGAATTTCAAAAAACGAATCTTCGTCAATAATCCCACTAATCACCTCGTGCATATCGTAGGGTTTGTTGGGATTATCCGGAATAATAGCCGCTAATTTGGCACGAACCTCATCATTCAGCTCGTAAGGCAAATTGTGCGCTTTCTCTTTATTGCTTTGTGGTAAATAACGCAACAAGCGTTTCAAATCTTCCAGACATTCCACATCATTTGCTGACGTGCAATGCGCCACACCAGACTTGGTAGAATGCGTACTCGCCCCACCCAATTCCTCCGAAGTTACGGTTTCATTGGTCACGGTTTTTACCACATTGGGTCCGGTAACAAACATATAACTGGTGTCTTCGACCATCATCGTAAAATCGGTCATCGCAGGAGAATACACCGCTCCACCGGCACAGGGTCCCATAATAGCAGAGATTTGTGGAATCACACCGCTGGCTTGTACGTTGCGGTAAAAAATATCGGCATAACCGCCCAAAGAACGAACACCTTCTTGAATACGTGCTCCACCAGAATCATTCAGTCCAATCATGGGCGCTCCCATTTTGACCGCCATATCCATGACTTTACAGATTTTCTCGGCATGTGTTTCGGATAACGAACCACCAAAAACGGTAAAATCCTGAGCAAAAATATAAACCAATCGTCCGTTTATGGTTCCGTATCCTGTAATGACTCCGTCACCGTAATACAGCTCTTTTTCCATTCCAAAATCAGATGTTCGGTGCGTTACCAACATCCCGATTTCTTCAAAAGAACCTTCATCCATCAAATAGTTGACGCGTTCTCTTGCAGTCAGTTTTTTATTGGAATGTTGTTTTGCAATTCTGTTTTTACCGCCACCCAAATGAGCTTCGGCAATTTTATCGTTTAGTGTTTTTATTTTAGATTCCATACTTTATTGAATTGGTAAGCGTACGATTTTTTGATCTTCAAAATACTGTTTCAACGCTACCAAAGCAGCGATTTCGGCTTCTTGCGCCATTTGGTTTTTCAATACATCAGCATTGTAATAGTTCTTTACGAAATGCGTATCAAATTTCCCGGAACGAAACGCCTCATGTTCAAATACAAATTTACCGAAAGGCAACGTCGTCTGTACACCTTCCACTTGATACCCTTCAATGGCTTTGAGCATAACTTGAATCGCCTCTTCACGGGTTTCTCCGTAGGTAATTAATTTAGCCAGCATTGGATCGTAATAAATGGGAATGTCCATGCCTTGTTCAAAACCGTTATCCACACGAATTCCTTCACCAACTGGCAATTGATACACATCCAAATGACCTACGCTTGGCAGAAAATCATTCATCGGATCTTCAGCATACACACGCAATTCCATCGCATGCCCTTTTATTTTCAGGTCTTCTTGTTTGATGGTCAATGCTTCTCCCCTTGCTACTCTGATTTGCAGTTCTACCAAGTCTGTTCCTGTAATCCATTCCGTAACGGGATGTTCTACCTGCAAACGGGTATTCATCTCCAAGAAGTAGAAATTGTTGTTTTCATCCAATAAAAACTCAACAGTACCCGCCCCTAAATAATCACAGGATTTAGCAACCAAAACAGCTGCTTCACCCATTTTTTTTCGCAATTCCGGTGTTAAAACCGAAGAAGGAGCTTCTTCAATTACTTTCTGGTGACGTCTTTGAATACTGCATTCTCTTTCGAATAAATACAACACATTACCGTGACTGTCCGCCATAATTTGAATTTCAATATGCCTTGGCGAACCTACATATTTTTCTATAAAAACGGAACCGTCTCCAAAAGCAGCAATCGCTTCACTGATGGCTCGATCCATTTGGGATTCGAAATCGGCTTCACTTTCTACAACACGCATTCCTTTTCCGCCTCCACCTGCCGAAGCTTTAATCAGAATTGGAAAACCAATTTCCTTGGCCACTACTTTAGCTTTTTCGACATCAGTAATGGCTTGGTCAAAACCGGGAACCATTGGAATATTGTATTGCTTAACAGCATCTTTGGCCGCTAATTTACTCCCCATGATTTTTATCGCTTTCGACTTGGGACCAATAAAGATGATGTTATTTTTTTCAGCTTCTTCAGCAAAATCAGCATTTTCACTCAGGAATCCATAACCTGGATGAATGGCATCTACGTTTAAAGCTTTGGCTACTTCAATGATTTTGCTACCTAATAAATAGGACTGGCTCGAAGGTGCTTCTCCAATCCAAACGGCTTCATCGGCAAATTTTACGTGAGGTGCATTTCTATCCGCAGTTGAATATACCGCCACAGTTTTAATACCCATTTTCTGTGCGGTTTTCATCACCCTGATGGCAATTTCCCCTCTATTGGCAATTAATATTTTTTTCATAGTCTTATTCAAATTCAATTAACAACTGTCCTTTATCTACTGCATCTCCCATAGCAACCGAAATCGATTTGATAATACCATCACGAGGAGAAAGAAAACTATTTTCCATTTTCATAGCGCCCAGAATAATTAAATTATCATTTTCTTTTACCTCTTGCCCCACCACAACACTGATTTCTAGAATCAATCCGGGCATTGGTGCTTTGATAAAATTGACTTGCTTGGTAAGTCCCACTTCAAACCCCATTTCTTTGATAAGAATATCCAAAGGATTTGAAATTGTCACAACGTAAGTGTTGTTATTCACTTTTACCGTATAACTTTTTTGAAGAAAATTAGAAGTTAGGATTTCCGCTTTATAAGGGGTATTTTGATGTAGTATATGAAATTTATTAGCTTCCACACTAACTGCATCCAGTTGTGAAATACTTTCCTTTTCCAAATCAAAAAGGAAAGTATCATTTACATTTACTTTATAACCAATACTCATACGTGTATTTATTTAATTGGTTGTAAAAATAAGTAAAGAAAACGTTTTCGTAATCTAAAAATAAAAGTTTTATGCTAATTTGATATAGTTATCGTAAAATAAATTTACAACACTAACAATCCAAATTCTCTAAGAGTTTTAATTGGTTTTGAGTACCAAAACAATTCAAAGTCTTCAAATTGTGTTTCAAAATCTGCTTTTATTTCTTGAAACGTGTAGATTTTAGCATTCGAAACTGCTATTTTTTGCAGTATTTCCACTAGCCATTCGCCTTCATTTTTATTGGTTTGAATGGAGAAACTTTCTTTTTTATCATGGAAAGTCAAGGTCATCAACTCCCAAGAATTTCCTTTTTTGGATTTGGTAAAATGTTCTACAAATGGCTTCCCTCCTAACCAAACGATTTTGGCAGTGGACTTTATGTTGAAATCATCATCCTCTTGTAAAGCATCAAAAATAAAATCGCTTGAAATCTTAGTCTTTGGAATTTTAAATTCAAACCAATCCTGCAATTCGTAATCAAAACAGATTCCGTGCATGAAATTGAACAAGGATTTCTTGAGTCCAAAACTGAATTTATCATGGTCGATTCCTGTTGAATCAGTATAGTTAATATCATTGTTGGCAAAAGTTCCCAAGATTTCAGTTTCTTTTACCACACCAAATTTCTCCGGATACAAGCCCACAGGACTGTGTGCCGTCATGGCAAACTGGTGCCAAAAGCCCGATTGCAACACGCCAACTTCAAATAATTGTCGCACCATTTCCAGGCTGTCGACGGTTTCCTGAATGGTTTGTGTAGGATAACCGTACATCAAATAGGCATGAACCATTACGCCGGCTTCGGTGAAATTTCGGGTTACTTTAGCAACTTGTTCGACTGTTACGCCTTTATCAATCAGTTTTAATAATCTATCGGAAGCGACTTCGAGTCCGCCAGAAACTGCGATACACCCAGAAGCTTTTAGAAGCAAACATAAATCTTTGGTAAAACTTTTTTCGAATCGAATGTTGGTCCACCAAGTCACTGCTAATTTTCTACGAAGGATTTCGAGTGCGAGTGCGCGCATCAAAGCCGGAGGTGATGCTTCATCTACAAAATGAAATCCGTTCTCGCCTGTTTGGGCAATCATTTCCTCCATTCGGTCGCACAATAAACTGGCAGCAACGGGCTCGTACACTTTGATATAATCCAATGAAATATCGCAAAAAGTGCATTTCCCCCAATAGCAACCGTGCGCCATGGTGAGTTTATTCCAGCGTCCGTCGCTCCACATGCGATGCATTGGATTCACAATTTCAATAACCGAAATATATTTATCCAAAAGTAAATCAGAGTAATCAGGCGTGCCCACTTGCGATTGTTTGTAATCGTGTTTTAGGGAATTATTTTTATAAACTACTTTACCGTCTTCCAAAAGAAAAGTTCGTTTATATTGCTTCTCGACTGCGCTCGAAGTGACAGCATTTATAAGTTCTTCGATTGGCATTTCGCCATCATCCAAGGTGATAAAATCGAAAAACTCAAAAACACGAGCATCCGAAAGCGAACGCAATTCGGTATTTGGGAAACCACCACCCATTGAAATTTTAATTTCTGGATAATGCTTTTTCACCCACTGTGCCGAACGAAAAGCCGAATATAAATTCCCCGGAAACGGAACCGAAATCAGGAATAATGTAGGTTGAATGGTTTCTATTCTCTCTTTTAGAATAGAAAGGAGTAAATTATCAATATATGTTGGTTCTTGTTGTAAGGCTTCGTACAATTCGTCAAAAGAATTCGCACTTCGCCCCAAACGTTCTGCATAGCGACTGAAACCAAAATTAGCGTCGACACATTCCACAATAAAATCCGAAATATCTTCCAGATACAAAGTCGCTAAATGTTTCGCTTTGTCCTGTGTTCCCATAGTACCAAAAGCCCAATCCAATTCTTCCAATTGTGCAAATCGGGACGCTTCCGGCAAGAAATCTTCCTGACAAATTTGAAGTGCCAATGTTGGATTTTTTCCTTGCAAAAAAGCAATTACTGGATCAATAGTTTTTAGATATTCGTCTTGTAAAGCGAAAATACGTTTCGAATTATCTGAAATTTCTTCAACTTGAAATTTGATACCTGCAACCTCAAACAAATCTTTCAAACCTTCTTTCGAAAACAATTTCAAAATCACTTCGATACCCAAATCGGCCTGAACGGACTCAATGTTTTTAGTATTCAGAAACCCTTTGATATAAGCAGTTGCTGGATACGGTGTATTCAATTGGGTAAAAGGAGGCGTAATTAGGAAAAGTTTTGTTTTCAAAAGGAATTGTTTTGTGCAAAAATAAGAGATAATTTTATTCTTTCCACGTAAACATGTTACTACAAATTGCATTAGTGATTTAACTTAAAAAACGAAACATTATCTAAATTAAAAATTTATAAAATTAATACATATTTAATTACATTTACAATTAACTAAAGATTACAAATTCATTTGAATGACCATCACTTACAACAAAAAAACATTTAAGCAACTTTTGTTACTGTTTTCATTATTAACTTCATTTATTGGAAAAGCACAAGATTTTATTTGGGCATCTAGTACTAACTATGAAGCCGGTTACGGTTATAATGATATTAGATCAATTGTTACTGATAGTCAAGGAAACATTTATTCAACTGGATATTTTGGTGGAACCGTTGATTTTGACCCCAGTGCTAATAATTTTAATTTAACCGCATCTCCACCTTCGATAGGTTTTACAAATGGTTTTATTTTAAAATTAGACAAGGACAAAAACTTTTTATGGGTAAAACAAATTAAATCTAATTGGGCGGATGGAGGTAGATCGATCATTTTAGATAAAAATGAAAACGTCATCATTACAGGTTTAGCAACGGGATTACAAATAGATTTAAATCCTGACGAAGTTGGTCAATATATAATTAATAACCCAACAGGTAACCCAGGCTCTTACATAATCAAACTTGACTCGGATGGCAATTTTGTTTTTGGTAATTATTATGCAGAAGCCTATGCAGAAGAATCAACATTAGACAACAATAACAACATTATTACAACTGGTGTTGTGGGTAGAACAAGTGTAGATTTCGATGCTGGAACTGGAGTTTATAATTTAAATAATAATTCTGAAGACATATTTATTTTAAAAAACAATTCAAATGGAGGGTTTATTTGGGCTAAAAACATTGGTGGAAGTAGATATGATTATCCTAACGGAATTGTTTGTGACAATTTTAATAATATTATTATCACAGGTATTTTTGAAACCAATATTAGTTTTTTAAATAAAACATACACCTCTAATGGTAATTGCGGTTTTATATGTAAAATTCAGCCAGATGGGCAAAACCTATGGTTCAGACAACTAGGAGATTCTGGAGGGAGCGGTGGCGATAAATCTATAAAAATTGATAGAGCAAACAATATTTATTTTGGCACATCTTTTTCAAGTATGTATAGGCCTTTCATACCAAATTTCGATAATATCAATTTGACTTTCACATCAGATTCTATTGATAGCATACTTTTTAAACTAAATCAAGAAGGTAATTATATTTGGCATAATTTCATATATGGTAGTGAATGGCAACATCTAGGTTCTCTAGCTTTTGATAAAAATAAAAATTTATACGTTACAGCTAATGTTGCTGGAGAAACATTTATAAATAATAGCTGTAATAAAGTTTTTCCAAATAAAAACACACAAATAAGTAAAGAAAGTCTCCTATTAAAATTTGATAATTCTGGAAATTTCATTAATTTCAAAAATATAATAAATCTAGCTAGAAGTTTACAAATCGATTTTGAAAACAACATATTAATAGGTGGACCTTTTTTAAGTCAAGTTGACTTTGACCCAAGCCCAAAATCAACTTATTTTTTACATTCGTTTTACAGTGATGGCTATATTTTAAAACTATCTGAATGCAATTCTAATGTTCCAGAAGGAGAAGAAATTCAGCGTTTTTGTGATTCAAACATTTATAAAATTGAAGATTTAAAACCCTGCTCAGAATCTGTAGATTGGTATGATTCCTTAAATTCAAATACCCCACTTTCAAAACAAACTCCAATTATTGACGGACAAACCTACTTTGCCGCATATAATGACAGTTGTCCTTTGACTGACAGATTATCCGTTAGCGTACAATTCATTCCTTTACCAAAACCACCAGTACCATCAAATCTTGTGTTCTGTAAGAGCGAAAATACAAAACTTTCAGACATTAAAATTATTGGAGAGAATGTAAAATGGTATAATTCATTAACAGATGGAAACCTTTTAAATAATGGCTTAATCATTCAAGATGGAATAACTTACTATGCCTCTCAAACTGTAAATGGATGTGAAAGTAAGCGAGTAATTGTAAAAGTAGTGGTAAACAATAATGTCCCCACTACAACAACAACTCCCCAAACCTTTTGCATTCAACAAAATGCAACAATTAGTAACATTGCAATTACGGGCCAAAACATAAAATGGTATAATGCTTTAACAAATGGAACTCTATTATTGAATACAACTCCACTCCAAAACGGCATCACTTATTATGCATCGCAAACCATAAGCGGTTGCGAAAGTGATAGAATCCCAGTTGCAATCAATATCCAAAATACCGCTGCTCCAACAGGAAGTGTTAGTCAAACTTTTTGCACGAGTCAAAATCCAACTTTAGATACAATTGTAGTTTTAGGAACCGCTATAAAATGGTATAATAGTGTTGGTATGCTTTTGTCTAATTCAACTCCTTTGCAAGATGGCAACATATATTATGCTTCACAAACATTGAGTGGATGCGAAAGCACAACAAAACTGGCAGTTACCATTTCCTTAATAAGCACTTTACCTGCAACCAATTATGCCGAATTATTTTGTGATGATTTGAATGATGGTTCCGAGAAAGTGAATTTATCTGATTATAATTCGAAGATAATTTCAAATACTTCCGGATATACGTTTTCTTATTATTCGACTTTTTCAGCTGCAGAAAATCAATTGGCAAATAATCAAATTACTAATTTTTCAAATTACAACTTAGCTTTAGGAGACAATAAAATTTATGTCCGTATCAATTCAAACACACCATGCTACGCTATTGTTGAATTAAAACTAACCCTTTTATCTAAGCCTAAAATATCGATTCCAGATGTTGTTCCTATTTGTGAAAACAATACAATTACGATTGATGCCGGTTCTGGTTTTGATACTTATTTATGGTCAAACGGAGCTACTACTCAGTCCATAATTGTGGTAACTCCCGGCAATTTTTCTGTAACAGTAACTGATGATTATGATTCTTTTTATTGTTCGAGCACAAAAAACTTCATAGTAAAAAAATCAACTATCGCAACAATTACTTCCATTGAAACACAAGATTGGACGGACAATCAAAATAGTCTAACCGCTTACGTTAACGGCTCAGGCGATTTTGAATACTCCATTGACGGTATTCATTTTCAGGATAGCAATCAATTTTTGAACATCATTAGCGGACAATATACCGTTTCTGTTAGAGACAAAAATGGTTGTGGAACTGTAACCGATGAAGTCTATTTATTGATGTATCCAAAATTTTTTACTCCAAACGGAGATGGTTATAATGACCATTGGAAAATCAAATTTTCAGATTTTGAGGTGGGGCTAACCATTAAAATATTTGACCGTTATGGAAAATTCATTATAGACTTGCAGAATGCTACTGGTTGGGATGGAACAATCAACGGTCAGCCACTTCCAGCTACTGATTATTGGTTTGTAGTGAAAAGAGCAAATGGAAAAGAATATCGAGGTCATTTTAGTTTGAAGAGATAGTTCAACATCAAAACTTATGCTCTTCTTTGCTAATCATCAACAACGAAAATAAAGAGATACAGGCTGCGGTACTCAAATAAAAACCAACATAGGTCAAACTATATTGCGTCGCCAACCAAATCGCTATCATGGGCGCAAAAGCTGCTCCGATGATTCCTGCCAAATTAAATGCTAGAGAAGTACCCGAATAACGAACAGTAGTAGGAAACAATTCCGATAAAAAAGTACCCAAAGGGCCATATGTAAATCCCATCAAAGCCATTCCAACACATAAAAACAAAGTTACTAGAATGGTGCTGCCTGAGTTTAAGAAAAAAGAAAATGCAAACCCAAAAATAGCAATAGCTGTTGTGGCATAAATTAACATCTTTCTACGCCCAATACGATCCGCAATTAGAGCCGAAACAGGAATGAAAAGTGCAAAAAACAATACCGAAAACAACTGCATTAATAAAAAATCTCTTTTGGAATAACCCAAATCAGAAGTTGCCCAGCTGAGTGTGAATACCGTCATGAGATAGAACACTAAAAAAGTGGTAATAGCAGCAAAAGTGCCAAAAATCAATTGGTTTTTATAAAATTTCAATAAAGTAAAAAATGGGATTTTTACTTCCTCCTGTTCTTTTTTAGAATTTTCGAAAGCGGGAGTTTCGGTGATTTTTAATCGGATATAAAAACCTACAACAACCAGTAAGGAACTCGCTATAAACGGAATCCTCCAGCCATAATCCAGAAAAGCATCCGCACTCATCGTATCAGTCAAAATCAAGAAAGTCCCTCCCGAAAGCAACAAACCTATTGGAGCTCCCAATTGAGGAAACATACCATACCAAGCACGTTTATTAGGCGGAGCATTTTCGATGGCCAATAATACGGCTCCACCCCATTCGCCTCCTAAACCAACTCCTTGGCCAAAGCGGCACAGCATTAATAATAAAGGGGCAGCAATTCCAATGCTGGCATAACTCGGCAAGAAACCAATACTCACCGTCGAAATCCCCATCGTCAATAAAGCGATTACTAAGGTAGTCTTACGACCTATTTTATCTCCATAATGGCCAAAAACGGCCGAACCAAGAGGTCTGGAAAGAAACGCTATCGAAAACGTCGCTAGGGATAGCAAAACAGAATTAGTACTGTTAGTTGAAGGAAAAAACAATTGGGGAAAAACCAAAACAGCTGCATTTGCATAAATATAAAAATCAAAAAATTCTATAGTTGTACCAATTAAACTGCCAAAAAGGACATGTTTTAATGAATTTTCTTTATTCGGATTTGAATTATCTTTCATAGGAATGTTAAAATATTTCGATAAAATTGATACTATTTTTCGAAAGTAACAAATATTATAGTTCCAATTATTATTGGTAAATTAGCAACATATAAAAATTTATTATGCCAACCGACTGTATCAGCTATCAGAATTCCGGATATTTCTCTCCTTTGATGAATGATTATTTAGACCAAAAGACAAACTTACAATCCCTATATAACAGATTCCCAACGCTTGAAAACTTTGAAGGACAAATTCTGGAGAAGCAAGCAAATTTCCCCTCCCCAGCCCTCCCCGAAGGGGAAGGGGCCAAAATAAATAAAAGAAGTGTTTTGGTTTCCGTTTTACAAAAACAATACTTAAATGTTGAAACTTCGGCTTTGACCAAACAAAATATTAACGCTTTAAGCAATACAAATACATTTACTGTCACTACTGGACATCAATTAAATTTATTCAGTGGTCCTTTATATTTTTTGTATAAAATTATTTCGACTATTAATTTGACAAACGAATTAAAAGCAAAATATCCAACGTATCACTTCGTTCCCATTTATTGGATGGCAACCGAAGACCATGATTTTGAAGAAATCAATTATTTTAGTTTTAAAGGTAAAAAATTCCACTGGAACAGAGACAGTACCGGTCCTGTTGGGAGATTATCCACTGAAGGCTTGGAGGAATTTCTTGAAATATTTGCACTGGAAATTGGTTCCAGCTTGAACGCAAATACCATAAAAAAATTATTTGAGGACTCTTACATCAAACATAATAATCTAGCCGATGCCACAAGACATTTAGCGAATGCTTTGTTTGGAATTTACGGATTAGTAATTCTGGACGCTGATAATCAAGATTTAAAACGCAATTTCATTCCTTTTGTAAAACAAGAATTACTGCACCAATCTTCTCATCCGTTAGTACTTGAAACTGCCGAAAAACTAAAAGACTACACCATTCAAGTAAATCCTCGTGAAATTAATTTGTTTTATATCGAGGATAATTTACGCGAACGCATCGTTTTTGAAAACGGGAAATACAAAGTAAATCATACCAAAATTGAATTTTCGGAGACTGAAATTCTAGCACTTTTAGAAAACCATCCTGAAAAATTTAGTCCTAATGTGATTATGCGTCCGTTGTATCAGGAAGTCATTTTACCCAATTTATGTTACATTGGCGGTGGTGGAGAAATTGCGTATTGGTTGGAATTGAAATCATTTTTTGCTTCCGAAAAAGTGACTTTTCCAATGCTTTTATTAAGAAATTCAGTATTGCTGACAACAGAAAAACAAGCCAAAAAAGCAGATAAATTAGACTTGACTTGGAACGATTTATTTTCAAAACAAACCGATTTAATCAATAACAAAACCAAACAATTATCGGAGTTTCCAATCGATTTGACCAATCTGAAAGAACAATTGCAAAAACAGTTTAAAGCACTTTATGACATTGCAAACAAAACAGATGAATCTTTTATTGGAGCGGTAAAAGCGCAGGAAGTAAAACAAATTAAAGGATTGGAAAATCTGGAAAAACGATTACTGAAAGCGCAAAAAAGAAATTTAAGTGCTATTTTACAACGAATTATTGACTTGCAAAACGAATTGTTTCCCAACCAAAGTTTACAGGAACGTCAAGCTAATTTTTCGGAATTCTATTTAGAAAACGGAGAAAATTTAATTCCTTCATTGGTAAAAAAATTAAACCCTTTACAATCTAATTTTGATATAATTACACTTCCTTAAAACCAATAACCGCTTAAACCAAACCAAAAACTAATGACCAAAGAACGCCTAATTTCACTGGATGTATTTCGAGGATTTACTATTTTATTAATGACCATTGTCAACAATCCAGGAAGCTGGACAACGGTATATCCTCCTTTATTACATTCTGATTGGAATGGCTGTACACCTACTGATTTGGTTTTCCCTTTTTTTATTTTCATTATGGGTGTAGCGGTATCGTTCGCAATGCCAACCAAAACTTTTGACAACAACACTTTTAATAAAATAATGGTTCGTTCATTACGCATGTTTTGTTTGGGGGTATTTTTTAATTTTTTTGGAAAAATACAACTCTTCGGATTAGAAGGAATTCCTCTATTAATAGGACGATTAGCCATTACAATTGGAGTGGGCTATACACTAATGGGTAATTTTTCTTTAAAAAACAAAACCTATTTGATGCTTTCAATACTTGGCGCGTATATATTTCTGGCTTTTAGCGGTATCGAAGCCTATCATGACGTGAGACTTCCAGGTGTTTTACAACGCATTGGAATTGTTTATTTTGTAATAACTCTTTTGTACTTAAAAACCACGCAAAAAACGCAAGTTATTGTAGCATCAACAATTTTATTAGGCTATTGGGGAATAATGACGTTGATTCCAGTTCCTGGAATTGGATTAGCAAACCTTGAAAAAGGCAGTAATTTGGCATCTTGGATGGATGGAATTTTATTAAAAGATCATGTGTGGGCAGTAACAAAAACTTGGGATCCAGAAGGAATTTTAAGTACTATACCCGCAATAGCTTCCGGAATAATAGGATTATTGATTGGTCAATTATTAAATCGTCCTTTACCAAAGATTGAAATTGCAAAAAAAATGGGAATCGCAGGAATCACCCTTATTATTCTGGCGCTTTTATGGTCTATAGCATTTCCATTTAACAAATCACTTTGGACTAGCTCTTTTGTTTTATATACATCAGGACTTGCGATACTTTCTTTGACGCTTTTTTATTATGTAATTGATATTGCAAACTATAAAAAATGGACCAAGTTATTTCTTATTTGGGGTGTAAATCCCATGATTGTCTTCTTTTTTTCGGAGATAATTCCTCAAGGATTAGAAATGATTCAATTCAAAAATCCAGAAATTCCTTCCGAGCAAATCAATCTTCAAAACTATCTTTATGAATTTTGGATAGCTCCTTTTTTCAATAATCCCATGACAGCATCATTGGCTGGAGCCTTAATTTATGTAACAATTTGGTCTTTTATTTTATGGACATTTTATAAACATAAATTAATCTTTAAGGTCTAAATTTCAAAAAATCAACGTTAATCTTAAACAAACACCTTTTTATTGATTATTTATTAAAATATACACATAAAAAAAGGCTACTTTTGCACCCAAATATAAAAAACACAAAAAATGGCTACGAATAGAACTTTTACAATGATTAAGCCTGATGCTGTTGCTAACGGACACATCGGAAACATACTTGCTATGATTACTAATGCAGGTTTCAAAATCGTTTCTTTGAAATTAACACAATTAACTGTAGCTGATGCTCAAGCATTTTATGAAGTTCACGCTGCAAGACCATTTTATGGTGAATTAGTGGAATTCATGTCAAGAGGACCTATTGTTGCTGCTATTTTAGAAAAAGACAACGCTGTTGAAGATTTCAGAACTTTAATTGGTGCTACAAATCCTGCTGAAGCTGCTGAAGGTACTATCCGTAAAGCATATGCTACTTCTATTGGAGAAAATGCAGTTCACGGTTCTGATAGCGATGAAAATGCAGCTATCGAAGGTGCTTTCCATTTTGCTGGAAGAGAGCAGTTTTAGATTTATGATTGAAGATTAACGAATTTTTGAATTAAGATTTAAAAATCCTATAAAACAGAAAATCCCGTTTCAAAAATTTGAAACGGGATTTTTTATTTACAATCACTGAAATCTAAAATCGTTGATCAACAATCTAAAATCATTATCTCAAAACAACATCCTTCACCACATCGCGACGCAGTTCCTCGTTAATCATGGCAACAATTTTCGACTTTCCATGACTCAATTCTTCCCTTAATACTGACGAAGTTAACTCCACATACAAAGTACTTCCTTTCAAAACCACATTATTAGTATAACTGTTCACGCCGTTCCCCATAAGATTTTTCCATGCGTCTTTAACGTCAATCTGGTCCATTCCGGGTTGCAGTTTATTCACTTGGATAATTTGTTTCAAAACATCCCCTATCGTACTTTGATTATTTAACCTTTTTGCCATCACCCAGTAAATTTATCGGTCCCGTTTTCTTGTAATGATATTCCTTTTTCTCTGCATTCATCAGCACTAATTCATCATCTTTTAACGTGATTAATTCCTCACTCCATTTTGTAAAAGGAGTCGAATAATCAATATAAGCTTTATCGTCTTTGAATCGTACCGTCACGTTTTCATATGCATCATTCACTAAAAAAGTCCCGTCTAATTGTGGCATCACTTTCTTTCGAATCCCTTTATTATTTTTGTCTATTTTAAAATAATCATAACTCTCATTGATGCTATAATCCTTATCTTTTTCCTTCTCAAAAGTAACCTTCTCGATTTCCCAATATCCATTTAATTTCTCAACATCGGCAGGCTTTATCTTTTGCTGACAAGCCACAAAAAAGAGTGCTATAAAAAGAATGCTGAATGTGTTTTTCATATTTAATTTATTTTTTTAGGAGCTATTTCCTGCTTTCCACTTCAATCTTTTTAACCGCTGAAAAAGCGATTAAAAAGGATTTACGTTACAATCAGGGCTATGACATTCGAATAAAAAAGAAGCATATTTCCAAGGACAAAGTTAAACTTAATAAATTCAAACAAAAACAAAAAACTCAAAACACATTAAACTATTTTCTATATTTTTGGTCTTATCCTATAAATAGCCAGAACATGTCAAAAATAATCTACAGCCTGCTTTTCGCGTTTTTGTGCATGAGTTGCAGTTCCGAATCTGCTGACCCAACTCCCACGCCTACACCAACAGAAACACTCTATTTCCCTCCTTTAATAGGTACAACTTGGGAAACAAAATCAATTGCAAGTTTGGGTTGGAAACAAACTGCTGTTCAGCCACTTTTGGATTATTTAGAACTGAAACACTCCAAAAGTTTCATCATTCTGATCAATGGCCGAATTGTAATGGAAAATTATTTCAATGGACATGCAGCAACCACCAATTGGTATTGGGCTAGCGCCGGAAAAACATTGACTTCAACACTAACCGGGATTGCACAACAAGAAGGATTTTTGAACATCAACAATAAAGTTTCACAATACATTGGAACGGGTTGGACAAGTGAAACATTAGTCAAAGAAAATCTAATTACCTGCAAAAACTTACTCACCATGACTTCAGGTATCGAGGACATCGCTAATGGCGATGATGTCTCTCCGGCAAGTCTGCAATACAAGGCCGATGCAGGAACGAGATGGGCCTATCATAATGTGTATGTAAAATTGCAAGATATTATTGCACAAGCTTCCGGTCAAACTTGGAACACTTACTTCAACACCAAACTAAGAGATAAAATAGGAATGGATGGCGCTTGGTTTCAATCGGGGAATAATTCTGTTTATGGAAGTACCACGCGCAGCATGGCACGTTTTGGATTATTAATGTACAACAAAGGAAAATGGGACAACACCGTAATTCTCAATGAAAACTACTTTACCGAAGCAACAACTACTTCTCAAAACATTAATTTAGGATATGGATATTTATGGTGGCTTAATGGTAAAGCCAGTTACCATTTACCACAATCACAACTTACGATTCCCGGAAGTATTATACCATCTGCACCAAACGATATGTTTATGGCTTTAGGAAAAAATGACCAAAAAATCTATGTCATTCCAAGCAAGAAAATGGTTGTTATCAGAATGGGTGACGCAGCCGATAATGTCAATTTGGCCTTATCGGATTTTGATGATGTTTTATGGCAAAAAATCAATGCCTTGTATCAATAAATCTATTTTGTTTTCAATCGTTTCATAAAACCTAAAACGAAGAAAACCAAACCAATTACCAATAAGAAATAATAAAAACCAATACTTTTATCTCGGATAAGATTTGCCAGTATAAAAGAAATAATACTTACAAAGTAAAAATAAATGGGGTTGCTATTTTTGATGGAAGAAAAATTCATTGTATAAATATTATTTAAAAAAACTGTCAACAAACTCGTATTTATTAAAAACTTGAAGATCTTCAATTCCTTCTCCAACACCAATGTATTTTACAGGAATCTTAAATTGATCTGAGATTCCTATGACAACTCCACCTTTGGCAGTACCGTCAAGTTTAGTAACCGCTAAGCAAGTAACCTCTGTAGCGGCAGTAAATTGTTTTGCTTGCTCAAAAGCATTTTGACCGGTGGAACCATCCAAAACTAATAATACGTCGTGTGGCGCATCGCCAACAACTTTTTGCATTACACGCTTCACTTTAGTCAATTCATTCATTAAATTAACTTTATTATGCAAACGTCCTGCTGTATCAATAATAACAATATCTGCATTTTGAGCCACTGCTGATTGTAACGTATCAAAAGCCACTGAGGCTGGATCACTTCCCATATCTTGACGAACAATAGGCACTCCTACTCTATCCGCCCATATTTGCAATTGATCAATAGCTGCAGCACGAAAAGTATCTGCAGCACCAAGAACTACTTTATAACCTGCTTTTTTGAATTGATATGCCAACTTACCAATTGTAGTGGTTTTACCAACACCGTTTACACCAACTACCATTAAAACGTAAGGTTTTGTTTGAGTCGGAATTACAAATTCAGTAGCTTCACCTGTATTGGTTTCAGATAACAACGCAGCGATTTCTTCTCGTAGGATTTCATTGAGTTCTTCTATACCCAGATATTTATCTGAGGCAACACGGTTTTCTATTCGAGTGATTATTTTCAGTGTGGTATTCACACCCACATCTGAGGCAACAAGGATTTCCTCTAAATTATCTAAAACTTCATCATCAACTTTTGACTTTCCGGCAACGGCTTTAGTTAGCTTTGAAAAGAAATTTGTTTTTGACTTTTCAAGACCTTTGTCTAATGTTTCTTTTTTCTCTGAAGAAAATATTCTTTTAAAAAAACTCATTGTATTTGTGGTATAAAAAATGATGCATGAGCCCTAAAAACCCATACGTTTTTCTAATCGGTAAATATAGAAAATAAAAAAGCTACTTCCGAATGAAAGTAGCTTTTCTATATAATATGCTTGTGAATTATTTCTTTTTCAAGAATTCATCAACTGCTTCTGGAGTCATAATAGATTCTACGAATGTATATGCTCCTGTTTTAGGAGATTTCACCATTTTGATGGCTTTTGATAATCTCTTAGAAGATGTTTGTAACGATGCTACGGTTTTCTTTGCCATGATTCAAATGTTATTTGTATTTTAATAAAATCTCCAAATGTGACCATTTGAGATTTTTATTAAAATCTCTAATTATTACTTAATTTCTTTGTGAACAGTTACACGTTTCAAGATTGGATTAAATTTTTTAATCTCTAATCTGTCCGGAGTATTTTTTTTGTTCTTTGTTGTTATGTATCTTGAAGTCCCTGCAACACCTGATGTTTTGTGTTCAGTACATTCTAAAATTACCTGGATTCTATTACCTTTCTTTGCCATCTTGCTATTTATTTATTTTGGAAAAGATTATTTAATAAATCCTTCTGACTGCGCTTTTTTCAAAACTGCAGCGATTCCATTTTTGTTAATTGTTTTTATCGTAGATGCTGCTACTCTAAGAGTAATCCATCTATCTTCTTCTGGAAGATAAAAACGCTTTTTTACTAAGTTTACAGAAAATTTTCTCTTAGTTTTATTCATAGCGTGAGAAACGTTATTTCCTACCATCGCTCTTTTACCTGTAAGGTCACAAACTCTTGACATTATGCTTATCTTTTATCGTTATTCAAAATCAGGGTGCAAAGAAAAGAAAAATAAACCTATTAAGCAACATATTTATCGCACATTTTTCAAAATTTCTTTCTGCAACAGCTCTAAACTTTTAATTACTGCTCTATCTATCACTTTTTCACGGGGTTGACCAAAATTAAATTCTTCTACAATTACTTCAGTTGGTGTAGCTAATGCGATAAAAACGCTACCAACTTCTGCATTAGAATCTCCTTTTGACGGTCCTGCGTTTCCAGTTGTTGCAATTGCATAATCTGTTTTCATCATCTTTTTAATGCTCAAAGCCATAGCCGAAACCACTTCACTACTCACAACAGAATGTTCTTTTATGAGACTTTCTGAGACCCCTAAAACGTCAATTTTAACATCCGTAGCATAGGAAACCACACTACCTTTAAAATAATTTGAAGCTCCAGGAACCGATGTTAACACCTGTGCGATTTTTCCTCCTGTACAACTTTCAGCAGTGGAAAGGGTTTTATTTTGTTTTGTCAGCATTTCCCCCACTACAACCTCCAAAGTTTCATCATCATCAAAACCAACGATAATATCATGGATTATTGCATCCAATGATTTTACATTTTCTTCAATGGCAGCTTCTAATTTTTCTTTATCAGTCCCACGAGCCGAAAGACGCAAACGAACTCTTCCCGGCGCAGGCAAATAAGCCAACTTTATAGATTCCGGAAGGTTATTTTCCCATTCTTCAATACGCTCAGCAACCATACTTTCGCCTTGACCGTAAGTAAGAATTGTTTTATGAAGAATGTAAGGGCGCTTGTATTCACGGACTACTTTAGGAATTATCTCATGCTCTACTAAATATTTCATTTCATAAGGAACTCCAGGAAGCGAAATAAATACTGTATTTTCCTTTTTCATCCACATTCCGGGTGCCGTACCTACCTGATTATGAAGCACCGTACATCTTGACGGAACCAGTGCCTGATCTTTATTAATTTGAGTAATAGTTCGTTTATAAAAACCTTCAATAAGTTGCGTAACATGAGCAAGTACCTTTTGATCAACAACTAATTCATCTTCAAAATAATCACAAAATGTTTTCTTGGTAACATCATCTTTTGTTGGTCCTAAACCGCCGGTAATAATAACCAAATCTACAGTGTTTTGAAGCTTTGCAAACGTATCTAAAATATGTTTTTTATCATCGCTTATCGAAACCATTTCGTTGATTTCAACTCCAATTTTGTCCAAAGATTTAGCAATAAAACCAGAATTCGTATCGATAATTTGGCCTATTAAAATTTCGTCACCTATAGTAATTATGGTTGCTTTCATTTTTTTAAGTGAAGTTTTTTTGTGAGATAGTAATCTAAAATGAGGAATGTGTAAATTAGTACATTCCGTTCTTGCGAGAGGTATAATAGTAAAATCCTCCCGATTTTTCTTCGGGAGATTACTTTACCTAATAGTTTTTTTATAGGAGTTCAATGAACTTCGTTTGCAATGGATAACCCAACCTGCTTTTTCAGCGGGTCATGCCCAAATTTTACAAATCAAAGTCTTTTTTTATTTCTTTAATGGCATCATTGACTTGATTTTTAACGCTCTTAAAAGTTTCTTTGATATCTTTCTTTTTACCTTCGCCTTTTGTCCAAGCTTCGATTTGAAGAATCTCTTCGAAAGCCACGTTTAAGCCCATTAAATCCAAAGTTGGTTTTATCTTATGTGCATAAGAATACGCGTGCTTATGATCTTTCTTTTTTATTCCTTCTTTGATTTGCAATAAATCGTCTGGAACTTCAGTAACAAACAAAGTCAAAATTTCATTTACAAATTCTGGATCGTTGTCTGAAAGTGCGTACACTTTTGAAAGGTTGTAATTTATAGCCATTATTTTACTTGTATTCTAAATAGTTGTTGTCCTTCTAAAAATCCTTCCAAAACGTCATCCGGCTTCACAGCAGCTACCCCTTCAGGAGTTCCCGTAAAAATAATATCCCCAATTTTTAAGGTGAAATACTGAGAAACATAAGAAATAAGTTCGTCAATTTTCCACAACATATGACTGGAATTACTGATTTGTACCGTTTTATTGTTGTTGGTTAATTCAAAAGTAATATTTTCTAATGAACTAAATTGATTTTTAGGTAAAAATTCTCCTATAACCGCCGAACCGTCAAATGCTTTCGCTTTTTCCCAAGGCAAACCTTTCGCTTTTAATTTATCTTGCAAATCACGAGCGGTAAAATCGATACCGACACTAATTTCGTCATAATATTTATGCGCAAACTTAGGTTCAATGTATTTTCCAACTTTACTGATTTTGACAATAATTTCAATTTCGTGATGAATATCTTCCGAAAATTCAGGGATTACAAATGGATGTTGCTTTAATAAAATAGCCGAATCCGGTTTCATAAAAACCACAGGTTCAGTAGGTCTTTCGTTGTGTAACTCCTCTATGTGATTCGTGTAATTTCTACCAATGCAGATTATTTTCATATTAATTAGTATTCCGTTTTCAGTCGCAGTTTTCGGTCGCAGTTTAAAAACTGAAAAACTGAAACCGTGACTAAAAACTTATTTTGTATTGAGTTTTCTTAATTTTATTGCCGTTAAGACTTTCTTAGTATACAAAGGAAAATCAGCATTTTGCATCCAACTGAAATAACCTGGCTCTGTTTCTAGAATTTTATCGACTTTCACTCCTTTGTGTTTTCCAAAAGCAAAAATTTCTTCATTGTCTTTGTCAAAAGCAATCATTCCGGCAAAATCAGCAATTTTCTTTCTTGTAGTAAATTCCGATAATGATTTCATATCGTTTTCCAATTCAGGATAACGATCCAATTGCGCTTTTAATATTTCGTAAGTCGCCATAGTATCCGCTTCAGCAGAATGTGCATTTTCGAGTGTTTTTCCACAATAAAATTTGTGTGCTGCGCCTAATGTACGTTCTTCCATTTTATGAAAAACAGTTTGCACATCTACAGAAACCCTGCCTTTCATATCAAAATCCACTCCGGCTCTCAACATTTCTTCGGCTAACAATGGAATATCAAAACGATCAGAATTAAATCCAGCCAAATCACTGTCTTTAATCATATTATAAACTTGCGTCGCTAATTCATTAAAAGTAGGCTCGTTAGCCACTTTTTCATCGGTAATTCCATGAACAGCGGTCGTTTGAGGTGGAATTGGAATGGTTGGATTCACTAACCAAGTTTTACTTTCTTTATTTCCGTTCGGAAAAACTTTGAATATTGAGATTTCTACAATTCTATCTTTTCCGATATCAATTCCTGTGGTTTCAAGATCGAAAAAGCAAATTGGTTTATTGAGTTTAAGTTCCATTTTTAATTTTTGTGTGACTACAAATATAGAAATTTGGGTTTAATTTTTTTAAAGTTTACCGTTTAAAAACATCAAAAAGAAAACCCGACTAATTTTCAAAAAAACTAGTCGGGTTTGAATTGTATGTAAGTACCTTTAAAAATCTCTGTCGATATCGAAAGCTTCAAGATATTCAGCCACACGTTTTACAAAACTTCCTCCTAAAGCACCATCTACAACTCTGTGGTCGTAACTGTGCGATAAAAACATTTTTTGACGAATACCGATAAAATCTCCTTCTGGTGTTTCGATTACCGCCGGCATTTTACGGATTGCTCCAAGAGCTAAAATTCCCACTTGCGGTTGATTAATAATTGGCGTACCAAAAACACTTCCAAAAGTCCCCACATTAGTAACCGTATAGGTTCCTCCTTGCGTATCGTCTGGTTTTAGTTTCCCTGCTTTTGCACGACCTCCTAAATCGTTTACCGCTTTTGCCATTCCAACTAAATTCAGTTGATCTGCATTTTTAATTACAGGAACAATCAAGTTTCCGTTTGGCAATGACGCCGCCATTCCAAGATTGATATTTTTCTTCTTGATGATAAAATCACCATCTACAGAAATATTCATCCCAGGAAAATCCTTTAAAGCTTTTGCTACTGCTTCCATGAAAATTGGAGTATAAGTCAACTTCTCTCCTTCTCTTTTTTCGAAAGCAATTTTATTTTTTTCTCTCCATTTTACAATATTCGTCACATCGACTTCAATGAACGATTGTACGTGAGCTGATGTTTGTACTGAAGCGACCATATAACCCGCAATTAGCTTGCGCATTCTGTCCATTTCTATAATTTCATCACCACCACTTACAGATACTGGAGCCGCTTTTTGAGCAACTGGAGCTGCAACTGTTTTTTGAACCGCTGGAACCGGAGTCGAAACTACAGGTTGGCTTGTTCTATTTTTTACGTACTCTAAAATATCATTTTTAGTAACTCTTCCTTCTTTTCCAGTTCCAGAAATTGCTTCCAATTCTACAACAGAAACCCCTTCTTCTTTGGCAATATTTTTCACCAAAGGCGATAAGAACTTTTCAGAATTTGAAAAATCTGTTGGAACTGCAACTGCTTCTTTAGCTGCATCAAATGTTTTTTCAATTATTGCTGCTTCAACCGGAGCTACAACTTCTTTTACTGCTTCAGTAACAGTAGCGCTATCTGTTTCAATAATAGCGATGGTTTGCCCTACTTGAACCAAATCATCTTTACCAAACAATTGTTCCACTAAAACACCCGAAACCTCGCTTGGCACTTCGCTGTCGACTTTATCAGTAGCAATTTCTAGTACCGCTTCGTCGGCTTCAATTTTGTCTCCAACTTGTTTCAACCAATTTGTAATGGTCGCTTCTGCAACGCTTTCTCCCATTTTTGGAAGCTTTAATTCAAATCTTGCCATATTGTTAACCTAAAAGGTGATTTTGATTTTCAGTTTGCGAAATTACTAAATATTTTAAACATAAATTACATTTAATGTAATTTTTCATTCTATTTTTATAATCTCACCTCTTTCGTTACTATTATTACTTCCAATTAAAAAATTAGCGTTTTTGGGTATGATTTTAAATGTAAATGATTTATTCCTTGAAGATTCGAGAATTGCAATACTTTCTTTGAAAGAAACGAATTCGTTATCTAAAATAATTTCGGTTCCATCTCCACTTCTTATCGAAGACGAAATTACCATTTTTTCTGTTTTCAAATCATGAAATGAGACTTTTTTTTGCAAAACCAAAGCCAATTTGTTTGCTAATTTTTCATTCGAAGAATAAAGCAGATATGATTTTGGAGGAATTTTTATTTTGGGTTTTCCCTGAAACATTTTCACAAAAGAAAAAAAGACAATTCCAACTTTCATAAAAAACGAGAATAATACAGATATATGAAAATGCTTTTTATAAAAGAAATTCATGGCTTCCTGAAAACGTTTCATGTAGGCTTTGTCCTTAATTGTACTTTCTCCTTTATAATGTATAACAGTTGTTTCATAGAAATAATGATTGGATTTCCCTTTTCGCAACATCCTATAAGACAAATCAATATCATCTGAATACATAAAACAATCTTCATCAAATCCGCCTACTTCAAGATACAAATCTCGTTTCATGAACATAAAAGCACCTACGAGAATATCTACTTTTCCCGTTTCGTTTTCCCTTAAATGTTGCGCATAGTATTTCCCGAATCTTTTTGACTTGGGAAACAATTTGTACAAACCTGTGATTTTGGTAAAAGCAATCCAAGGTGTTGGAACACCACGTTTGCTTTCAGGCAGAAAATTACCGCTGCCATCAATGAGTTTACAACCTACAATTCCTAAATCAGTTTGTTTTTTGGCGAAAGCCAATACTTTCACAAACGTATCTTCGGCGACTACGGTATCCGGATTGAGAATGCAAACATATTCGCCTTGAGCATGAGCAACTCCTATATTATTGCCTTTTGGGAAACCTAAATTTTCATTATTTTGAATGAGTTTTACGTTTGGGAAGCGCTGTTTTATCATTGCACAACTGTCATCAGAAGAATCATTATCAATTACAATAATTTCGCTGTCAATGGTTTCTAAAGCATTTTGAACGCTTAACAGACATTGCTCCAAAAAGAAACGGACATTATAATTAAGGATGATGACGGATAGTTGCATTGAATATAAATTGAAACTTTGGTAAGATAAAAATTTTCGGATAAACTTATTCGTAAACTCCAATCATTTTTTTCTTTAACTAACATCTAAAGAAATAATTCTTAATTACTTTAGCACAAATCTAAAAAACTACATCATGAGAAATAAACGATTTGGTAACTGGACTCAATATATTGGTTTGATTATAACTTTATGCTTGATTTCAAGTTTCAAAACGGATACAAAAAAGAAAAGTAACAATGATACCAATCTCGTCATTTCGAGCGTTTGGTATGTTGCCGGACCAACAATTGAAAACCAAGAAGTCATCAATACCATTCGCAAAAAAGACACCATTATTCGTGTAACAGCTACTAATTCTCCTGTTGGTGAAATTGAATTGAATGTGCTTATAACACCTTCTCAATCAAATGATGGATCTCCAACTAATTTACCTGAAGACTCAAATTTTGTCAGTATCACTTATAAATCCTCACATCCTATTAAACTACAAGCCCGTGAAGGAAATGAGGATGGAACGGGTTGCGTGCATGGAGGCTCTCATCCAAGAGTTGATTTACCTATTTCTCCGGATAAATTTACAACAATAAAAATTCCGTGGTCTGATTTTAAACAAGACGGATTACCAAATGGTAAACGCTTAAACATTAACAACCTGTGTAAATTTAATTTTGTGAACTACAAGCCTGTTGCTGGCGCTACATTAGAAATAACTGCAGTACTGATTCAAAACTTAAAACAATCAAAAAATTAAAAACAGTATCATTTATAAAATGCTAAAACCATTTTTATCGAATCATTCCCGCTAAATTCTTTAGATATTTCATTTCATTTTGCACTCAAAGTCATGTGATTGCAACAACTTCGTTTAAATAGCTTACTTTTGCAAAAAATTACACTTGTGAATTACTTATCTGTCGAAAATATATCGAAATCTTTTGGAGAAAGAACGCTTTTTGAAAACATTTCTTTTGGAATCAATAAAGACCAAAAAATTGCCTTCATAGCCAAAAATGGCTCTGGAAAAACGACCATTATGAGTATTATTAATGGTTTAGAAGAGTCTGATACAGGACAAGTGGTTTTGAGAAAAGGTATAAAAATGGCTTTCCTTTCTCAAAACAACAATTTGCAAGACGAATTGACCATTGAAGAAAGCATTTTCGCTTCAGATAATGAGACTTTGAAAGTGATTGAAGCCTATGAAAAAGCATTAGAAAATCCTGAGGATGAAGAAGCGTATCAAAAAGCTTTTGACGGAATGGATCAGCATAATGCGTGGGATTTTGAAACGCAGTACAAGCAAATTTTGTTCAAACTGAAATTGGAAAATTTCAAACTGAAAGTAAAAAATCTTTCCGGTGGACAGAAAAAACGTTTATCATTGGCTATTATTTTGATCAATCGTCCCGACTTATTGATTCTGGATGAACCTACAAATCACTTGGATTTAGAGATGATCGAATGGCTGGAAAGCTATTTTGCCAAAGAAAATATTACGTTGTTTATGGTGACGCACGACCGTTTCTTTTTGGAGCGTGTTTGTAATGAAATCATTGAACTTGACAACGGAAAATTATACCAATACAAAGGAAATTACTCCTATTATTTAGAGAAAAAAGAAGAACGCATCGCATCCGAAAATTCGAGTGTGGATAAAGCACAGAATCTTTTTGTGAAAGAACTGGAATGGATGCGCCGTCAGCCAAAAGCGAGAACGACAAAATCGAAATCGCGTCAGGATGATTTTTATGAAATCAAGGAAAAAGCACAAAGTCGCCGTCGTGAAAATAAAGTAGAGCTTGAAATCAATATGGAACGTATGGGAAGCAAGATTATTGAGCTTCACAAAATCTCCAAGAAATTCAAGGATCATGTGATCATGGATAATTTCAGTTTTGATTTTCAACGTGGCGAACGCATTGGAATCATTGGGAAAAATGGGACTGGAAAATCTACTTTCCTGAATTTATTGACTGGAACTTTACCGCTTGATGGCGGAAAAGTAGTGATTGGCGAAACGATAAAAGTGGGTTACTACACGCAAAGCGGGATTAACCCAAAACCGGGTCAGCGCGTGATTGATGTGATTAAAGAATACGGAGAATTCATTCCGTTGATGAAAGGGAAATTGATTTCGGCTTCTCAATTGTTAGAGCGTTTCTTGTTTGATTCTAAAAAACAGTACGATTTTGTTGATAGATTGAGTGGTGGTGAATTGAAACGTTTGTACTTGTGTACGGTTTTGATTCAGAACCCAAACTTCTTGATTCTGGATGAGCCAACCAATGATTTGGATATTGTGACCCTGAATGTTTTAGAAAGCTTCCTTTTGGATTATCCGGGTTGTCTTTTAGTGGTTTCTCACGATCGATATTTCATGGATAAAATTGTAGATCACTTATTTATTTTTAGAGGTGATGGTGTCGTGGAAGATTTCCCTGGAAACTATTCTGATTTTAGAGCCTATGAAGACAGTGCCGATGTAGCTCAAAAAGAGGAAAACAAAGCCGACAAAAAAGACTGGAAACAAAACAATCCAACCGGGAACCTGACATTCAACGAGCAAAAAGAATTTCAAAAAACGGAACGAGAAATAAAAGATTTAGAAATTCAGAAAGCAACTATTGAGCAATTATTTTCAGACGGAAAAATTGCCGAAGCTGATATTGAAAAGAAAGCTAATGAATTGAAAAACATCATCAATAAAATTGAAGAGAAAGAAGAACGATGGTTTGAGCTTTCGGCTAAGATTGAGGGATAAAATTAGTATTCAGTGTTCAGTATCAGTTTGTAGTATCGAACATTAATCCCATTTAGCTTACACCCACAACAGAATTTTGATTCTGTTGTGGGTTTTTATTTTAAAAACGAAACTCAGTTAGTAAAAGAATAAAAAAGTAATTTTGTAGCATGAAAACTTTCAAAGACTTCACTTCATACAACAAATACATTGGTCTGCCAAAGCCATTGGATAATGATATTGATATCGGGTATTATGACCCGCCTAATATGCTTTTGAAGTCAGAACCTGTAATGGTGGATTTTTATAGAATTTCTATTAAAATTAATTTTAAAAGTAAAGCTGTACCCGATGCAGAACCTGTTACAGCCGTATTTTTCAATAGCCCGGATTTAGTATTAACAACTGGTTGGGATGTGGAGCCCACTTATACTGGAATGTATTTGCAACTTTCTAAGAAAATTATCGAAGAAAATCGGTTTTTGTTCAAAACATATCTGGATTACGGACAACACGAAGCCTTGTATTTAAACGAAGAAGAGGTCCGAGAAATCAGTTCCGTTTTTCAATTAATGCTGAAATATTACGAAAGCGAAAAACAACATTTCGGTCTTTTGATTTCTTATGTGAATGTGTTGGTTTCATTGGTAGAAGTATTTTATAACAGGCAGTTTTCAACCAATCCAAAACAATACAATCGAATTATAACTGACTTTCAACAAAGTTTAATTGATTATTACAATCAACCTGTAAAACAGATTCCAAATGTTCAATATTTCGCCGACAAATTAGGATTAACATCAAACTATTTAGGCGATATCGTTAAGCATTTTACACAAAAATCTGCCATTGAAAACATACACGAATTTGTGATTAAAAAGGCAAAGGAATTATTGGAAGAAAACACCAAAATGAATACTGCCGAAGTGGCTTATGAATTGGGTTTTGAATACCCAAATTACTTTTCAAAATTCTTTAAAAAGCAGGTAAACCTCACGCCAAGAGAATATCGATTACAACTCGCAAGCAAGAAACAAATTCAATAATTAGGAACGTCTTCAATCTAGGCGTTTTTTTATCAGTAAAATGATTCCTTTTTTTTAGTAGTATGTACACTTTGGCGATAATGCTAACCCTTAATTTTGTCGTACTAAATAGTAATTTCAGAAACGTTACGATTTAGAACTGAAAACTTTATTAATTATTAAAAAATGGAAACAACAAAAAAAGTATTACTGATTGATACTCATTTAACTTATCCAAATTGGACAGAAGGAAAGCTTAACAATTCATTTATTCAAACTGCAAAAGATTTTTTCACTTCTCAATCTTATGTCATTTTAGAAACAAAAGTTGAAAAGGGCTACAATCCTGATGAAGAAGTAGAAAAACATTTGGAAGCCGACATTGTAATTTTGCAAACTCCCGTAAACTGGTTTGGCGCACCGTGGATATACAAGAAGTATGTTGACGAAGTGTTCAATAGCGGACTGCATAGCCAAAAATTTCTTTCCGGAGACGGAAGATCCAGAGAAGACGAGTCTAAACAATACGGATCAGGCGGAAAGATGCAAGGAAAAAAATTTATGATTTGTGCCACTTGGAATGCTCCAGCAGAAGCTTTTGACAATCCTTCCCAGTTACTGATGCAAGGCAAAGGCACTGCCGATCTTTTCCTTACTATTTCCAGCAATTACCGTTTTTGCGGTTATGATATTCTACCGGATTATAACTGTTTTGATATTTTCAAGAGTGCTCAAATTGAACAAGACTTAAACAATTATCCGGCACATTTGACAAAATTTTTAAATTTATAAAATACAAAATAAAGACAGAAATCCTTTCCGTACCTGCAACGGCACAAAACAAAAAACCACAACAAAATCTAATTCTGTTGTGGTTTTTCATGTATAAACTTAAAGCCTTTGCAAATGATTTATGCCATAAACAAGGTCTTCTTGTGGTAGTTGTATAAAATCGAATTGTAAAGGGTTACTTTAGGCGCAACTTTTTCTGAAGATGCATCAAACTTGATACCGTTGTGTTTACGGAACAAGTAAATTTCTTTTAAACAATTAGACAAACTCTTATGAATAAATGTTCTAAAAGTTGGCAATTGCTTGTCCCCTACCAATAAATCAATTTGGTAATTCGAACTTGTTTTCGATATATTATTTCCGATTATTTTTATAGTAAATTTTGTCGGAATTCCGTTCTGTTCTCCTTTATACTCTATTACCATAGTATTTTAAATTAAAATGTGATTAAATTAATGTTTCAATTTTTATATTGTTGAATTCTGTATTAAAGATAATAAAAAAAAGAAAACCGCATAATAACAGCTCTTAAATTATTAATTTACAACAAAACTAATTAATAAAATGTTTTCTAACCTCATTTAAAACTCTAAAAATTTCATAAATTATTTAGGCAGTAATGATTTACAATCTGAGTCAGTAATGCAAGCCAACAAAAAACCACAACAGAATTAGATTCTGTTGTGGTTTTTAATTTTATAAATGAATCGTTCCTACCAAGGAATAGGATTGTAATCTTTCAAAAACTTCCCACACCAATGCTTTCCTGTATTGATACCGTCAAATAACGGATCCATAACTCGCGCCGCACCATCCACAATGTCTAATGGCGGTTGAAAATCTTCTTCTTCCTGTTTTCTTTTGGCTAATTCGGCTGGATCTTCGTCGGTTACCCAACCCGTATCTACGGCATTCATAAAAATTCCGTCTTTTGCTAAAGTTCCTGAGGAAGTGTGCGTCAGCATATTCAAAGCAGCTTTGGCCATATTAGTATGCGGATGACGGTCTTCTTTAAAAAAGCGATGAAACTTTCCTTCCATAGCCGAAACATTAATGATATGCTTTTGTCCCGTGTTATCTTTCTTCATTACTTCCGAAAGGCGGTTACACAATACAAATGGCGCTACTGAATTCACCAACTGCACTTCAATCATTTCCGTCGTTTCTATTTGTCCCAATCGCAAACGCCAGCTATTAGTCTTTCTTAAATCTACTTGCTGCAAATCGGCATCAAGTTCCCCTTCCGGGAAAACTTCATTCGCCACGAGCGCATTATCAAACGAATACGGAATCTGGGATAATTTGGCGGAAGCCCGCAACCCAATACCCGGTTCTGGTCCATGCCAAGTCACCGGCATATTTTGATTCGAAGAAACTCCTGATGTCAATACTTTTAATTCATCCAAACAATTGGTATGATCCAGTAATAGTTCTTGTGCTTGTTGGGGTAAAGAAGCGATAGGAAGTTCCTCGTTTTCCATTAAATGGGCATAGAATCCGGCGGGACGTCTCACGGTTTGTGCTGCATTATTAATCAAGATATCCAAACGCTCGTACTTTTGCTCTATGAAATTGCAAAAAATCTCCACACTGGGAATGTGTCGTAAATCCAATCCGTGAATTTTCAAACGATGTCCCCAATCCATGAAATCATCTTCCTTAGAAAAACGCAAAGCGGAATCCACCGGAAAACGAGTCGTAGCAATAACAGTTGCGCCTCCGCGTAAGAGCATCAACGTAATGTGATAGCCTATTTTTAGACGAGAGCCAGTAATAACAGCAACTTGTCCTTTTACATCTGCGGTTTGAAATCGTTTGGCATAATTAAAATCGCCACAATCGGTACACATTGTATCGTAAAAGTGGTGCATTTTAGTAAACTCGGTTTTACAAACGTAACAATTTCTGGGAGTTTCCAGTTCTAATTGTTCTTTGAGAGCGAGATGGTTCATGGCCAATAATTTTGGTGCCACAAAAACACTCGCTTCGCGGGCATGCCGAATTCCGGTTTCCTTACGGGCGGTTCTGTCCCGTTTTTCCATTTTCCTTTTGACGGCCAGCTTTCCATCCTTTTTTCTACGGGAAAGTTCATCACGATCCGGTCTGGAAAACATTCCTGCAGCTTTGATTAAAGCCGTTCGTTGTTCTTTTGGAATATCAAATATTTGGTCTGTATCCGTATTCAATTGTGCCAAAATAGCGATGCATCGGTCAATTTCTTCCGAGCTTATGGCAGTCTTATTTTCTATTGCTGATATTATCATCTTAAAAAACGTGTATTATTCTTGGTATAAATTCCAAGGCGGCAAATATAGCCATTTTAAAGTCGTAAAGTTTCAAAGTCATAAAGTCGAAAGTCCCAGCGTAAAGATTATGTCATTGCAACTTTCAGACTTTTGACTTTCGACTATTATCTTACTATCTTCGCACCTACTTTGCAACTATCTTTATGTTATTCCAAATAAAATCGTACTTACAATTCCTTTGGCACTCAAAAAATGAGCATGCGGTACATTCTCCTTTTGTATTTACTTTATTGACCAAATGCTTTTATGATAAAAAGTCAAAACCGGAATATACTGTTCTAAGAAATTACAGAAAATCACTTTTAGAAAACAACAATACCATTGAAGTAACTGATTTTGGCGCAGGTTCAAAAGTTTTCAGGTCCAATACAAGAGTAATTTCCAAGATTGCTAAAACAGCGGGGATTTCTCCAAAACGTGCCGAATTATTATTTAGAATCACGAATTATTTGCAGCCTGACCCGAACGATAGCGAACAGGCAAAGCAATCTATTTTAGAAATTGGCACTTCATTAGGATTAGCGACTTCCGCGTTTTCATTAGGTAATTTAAAAGCAAAAATCACAACACTGGAAGGGTGTCCTAACACAATGGCAATTGCAAAAAGTCAATTCAGACAATTTGGTTTAAACAATATAAATTCAGAAGTAACCGAATTCAACGCTTATTTGAGTAAACTGAACACTGAACACTTTTCCTTAATCTACTTCGACGGCAATCACTCCAAGAAAGCAACGCTACAATATTTTGAATTATTACTTCCAACAATTACCAACGAAACCGTTTGGATTTTCGATGACATTCATTGGTCCCCAGAAATGGAAGAAGCGTGGGAAATCATAAAAAAACATCCAAAAGTGACTGTAACTATTGATACGTTTCAATGGGGATTGGTGTTTTTTAGAAGAGAACAGCCCAAAGAACATTTTGTAATTCGGATTTAGATTTTGTACATTTAAAATTCAAAATAACATCTCATGGACGTAAAACAAATTTTTAAGAATAATCACAGCTGGATTGCCAAACAACTTCAATCTGACGAAAATTACTTTGAAAAACTAGCAGAAGGACAGTCTCCTGAATTTCTTTACGTAGGTTGTTCTGACAGCCGTGTTTCTGCTGAAGAGCTTATGGGCTTGCAACCAGGACAGGTTTTTGTACATCGAAATATTGCCAATATGGTTCCCAATACTGACCTGAACTCCATGTCAGTTATTAATTATGCCGTAGTGCATCTAAAAGTAAATCATATTGTCGTTTGTGGGCATTATGGTTGTGGCGGTGTACTTGCAGCCATGCAACAATCTGATTTGGGCATCTTAAACCCTTGGCTAAGAAACATTCGTGATGTGTACCGAATTCACAGGAAAGAGCTAAACTCCATAACAAATGAGGGAGAAAGATATAAAAGACTCGTAGAATTAAATGTGCAGGAACAATGCATCAATATCATCAAAACTGCTGAAGTTCAAAAAGCGAACAGCGAACGCAATTTAAAAGTTTATGGATG
This sequence comes from Flavobacterium cryoconiti, assembly GCF_048158645.1. NCBI lineage: Bacteria > Pseudomonadati > Bacteroidota > Flavobacteriia > Flavobacteriales > Flavobacteriaceae > Flavobacterium > Flavobacterium cryoconiti. The sequence continues at coordinate 415,180 of NZ_JBLNKW010000002.1, forward strand.
GATTTTTGACATCCATACCGGTACACTAATTGACCTGAAAATAGACTTTGATGAAATATTGAAGGATATTAAAGCAATTTACAAAATAGTAACCTAATGACTGTTCGTATAAAAAACTTTTAAAACAGTAAAGCAAAAGATTCTAATTCAAGCTATCGTTTTTGAAATCAATATTGGAAAAATCAAACATAAAAAAAATGACAGCCATTGCTGACTGTCATTTCTAACTTTGAATTAGTAATTCCTTATTCTTTAGCTCTTTTCATTTCTCCTGATTTTGCTCCCATTCTATTCAATGTATACATTGGTGCAAATTTCAATTTTAAACCAGCAATTTTTCTGTTGTCTTCAGATGAAAGTCCTTCTTTTTCAACAGTATTTTTTCTACTATCCAATGCTTCGTACATTAATTTAACTTCATCCCAGTCTTCACGAGAATATTTATCTTTATTGTCTTCAACAGCATGCACAAATTGTTGGTAAACTCTATGAATATTAGCTGCATTTACCCAGTCAAAATTCATGTCATCCCCTATTTTTCCTTCACCAAACAAAGCATTTCTTAGTTGTTGTTTTGGATTTGCAACCGCTGTAACTTTTTGTTCCGCTGTATTTTCAGATTCAACTTTAGCTTTCAAAGCTTCATATTTAGCATTTGCTGCATCAAGGCGTTCTTGCATTTTCGCATTATCTTTCATATTTGTCAAAGCCGCCTGTGCTTCTCCATTTCTTATTTGATAGGTCGCTTCAATACCTTGCCAATTTTCTTTAGCATCTTTAGCAGCTACATTACCTAATGAATCTACATACATTACATAAGTGTCAACTGTTTTCTCTGCTTGCTCTGCTTTTTCATCTTTACAAGAGGTAAATCCTAAAGCGATTACCGCTAATCCTAACAACAATTTTGTATTTTTCATAATTACTTGATTTGATTAAATATTACATCAACAAATGTAATTAACACTATCGCATATTCAATAAAAAACCAAAAATTATGAAATAAATCAAATTAATTGTGATATAAAAAATAAAAAAATGTGAATTATATAAATTATTACTAAAATAGTGTAAAACATAAAAAAGCAATTCTGTGTATTAAAAACAGTATTTGAAGTAAAAAAACAATTATTACAATTATATAAATCACTTTGCTGTTTTAAATTGAGTCCAAAAATGTAACAATTTTAAAAAAACAACTACTTATTAATAATTAAAAAGTCTTTTGTACTTTTAAAATCTAATTTAATAGTTCCCTAAGCAATGCTCAAGGGTAAAAATCAAAAATACCAATGGCAAACCCGTTAATAAAAATAACCAATATCAAACGAGATTTTGTACTCGGAAACGAAATCGTTTATGTCCTAAAAGGCATTGATTTACAAATAAATAAAGGGGAATATGTTGCATTAATGGGACCATCAGGATCTGGAAAATCAACTTTAATGAATTTATTAGGTTGTTTGGACACACCAACTTCAGGGAGTTATATTCTGAACGGAAAAGATGTAAGCCAGATGAAAGATGATGAATTAGCCGAAATTCGCAATAAAGAAATTGGTTTTGTTTTCCAGACTTTTAACCTTTTACCAAGAACAACTGCACTAGATAATGTGGCTTTACCCATGATTTACGCAGGATTTTCTAAATCCGAGAGAAATGCCCGAGCTACTGAAGTATTGGAGCAGGTAAATCTTGCCGATAGAATGGACCACCAACCCAACCAACTTTCAGGTGGACAACGCCAGCGTGTTGCAATTGCCCGTGCTTTGGTCAACAAACCGTCCATTATCCTTGCCGATGAGCCTACAGGAAATTTAGACAGTAAAACATCCGTGGAGATTATGAAGCTTTTTGGCGACATTCACGCCAATGGGAATACTGTGATTTTAGTAACTCACGAAGAGGAAATTGCGGCTTACGCTCATAGAATTATCCGTTTAAGAGATGGACTTATTGAAAGTGATACTACTAAATAGTTTTTTATAAGCTATTTACTTCGTCAGTTCGCTTCGCTCATGTCCGGCTATCCGCTTGTTTCTCTTTCATATGATTCTTCCTTCGTTTGAATCACATAAAAGAGGATAGCACTTTTATATGGGCTAGGGAATCCCACTAACAATGCCATCTAAAATTCCAAATAACACCTCCAACCAAGATGAAAATTGCTTTACTGACCTGCGAAAAACTTCCCGATTTAACTCCTGAAGATCAAAAATTAATTCCTGTATTAGCCAAACATAATATAGAAGCCAAAGCGGTAATTTGGAGTGATAAAACCATCAATTGGACTGATTTCGACTATTTAATTTTTCGCAATACCTGGGATTATTTCGAAAAAGAAACCGAATTTACGATTTGGCTCGACCAAATAGAAAAATTAGGAATTAAAACACTTAACCCTATTGAAGTAATCAAGCAAAATATACATAAGTTTTATTTGCGTGAAATGGAAAAGCAGGGAATCACAATTCTGCCCACAGTTTTCATAGATAAAACAGATAATCTCAATCTTGCAGAACGCATTCCCTCGCATTGGAAAAAAGCAGTTATAAAACCTGCCTTTTCTGCAGGCTCGTATCTCACCGAGGTTTTTGAACTGTCGGATATTCCAAAAATAAACGAACAATACAAAACTATCGCTTCACAGAAAGAATTGCTTTTACAGGAATTCATGCCGCAAATTCAAACTTTGGGTGAAACTTCCTTTATCTTTTTCAATAAAAAATTCTCCCATTGTGTGAACAAGAAACCCATTGATGGGGATTTTAGAGTACAATCCCAATTTGGAGGAAAATACAATTTGATTCAACCAAGTCAGGAACTCATTGAAAAAGCGCTAAAAATTGTCCATACTTTTCAAGATGATTTATTGTATGCCCGAGTGGACGGAATAATAATTGACAATGATTTGTACTTAATGGAAATTGAGTGCATCGAACCCGATTTGTATTTCAATCTCAGTGACCGTTCACTGGAACGATTTGTAACGGCAATAGTGGAATTAATACCCTAAATTTGTTCTTTTAAAATCAAATAAACGGTAGATGAAAGTATATACAAAGACTGGAGATAAAGGAACAACAGCACTTTTTGGTGGAACCAGAGTCCCAAAAGACCATGCACGAATAGAAAGTTATGGCACCGTTGACGAATTGAATTCTCATATCGGTTTGATTCGGGATCAGGAAATGAATAGCCATTACAAAGAAATCCTTATAGAAATTCAAGATCGCTTATTCACAGTTGGCGCCTTATTGGCTACGCCTCCAGAAAAAGAGGTGATGAAAAACGGGGAATTACGTTTAAAAAAACTAGGGATTATTGAGTCCGATATTGAATTATTGGAGAATGAAATTGATGCTATGGAAGAAGCATTGCCGCCAATGACCCATTTTGTACTTCCTGGTGGGCATACAACTGTGTCATATTGTCATATAGCACGTTGCGTTTGTCGCAGAGCAGAGCGTTTAGCAGTCCATTTAAGCCACAATGAACCCGTTGCCGAAATCGCAATTAAGTACCTGAACCGACTTTCTGACTATCTTTTTGTGTTGGCACGAAAGTTGTCTCATGATTTGAACGCTGCGGAAGTTCAATGGATTCCAAGGAAATAGGATTTAAGATTAACGATTTTTAATTTCAGATTTACTGAAAAGTTAAATCTATATTTAATTCAAATGATTATAAGCGATTTAAAACCGTGAAAAAGCATTTTTTAAAATCAAAAATCGTTATTCTGAAATCAAAAATCAGCAATCAACAAAGACGTTCTTAACTTTAACTAAAAATAAATGATTTTTTACTTGTCTTTTTCAGTAAAAAATTTATTTTTGCACAAAACTAAATCGACAACAGATGTATTGGACATTAGAATTAGCATCCTATTTAAGTGATGCCCCGTGGCCTGCTAACAAAGACGAACTTATTGACTACGCTATTAGAGCAGGAGCTCCATTAGAAGTAGTAGAAAACCTTCAATCTATTGAGGATGAAGGCGAGATATATGAATCAATGGAAGAAATTTGGCCAGATTATCCTACAGACGAAGATTATCTTTGGAATGAGGATGAATATTAAAAAGTAAACCAAGAAAAAGTCTCAAAAGAGGCTTTTTTTTTGTTTAAATTTACACAATTACACAAATAGAAATAAAAACATATTATGAGTTTTATAAACAGTATCATTAAAGTCTTTGTTGGAGATAAATCTCAAAAAGATGTCAAGGCATTACAGCCTTATCTTAACAAAATTAAAACTTTTGAAAATCCTCTAATGGCATTATCTAATGATGAACTTAGAGCGCGTACCGCTTTTTTCAAAGATAAAATAAAACAAGCCCGTTCTGAAAAAGATGCTAAAATTGACGCATTGAAACAGGAAGTGGAAAGCATTGAAGACATTGATAAAAGAGAGGATATTTATATCGCTATCGATGCGCTGGAAAAAGAAGCTTACGATATTTCGGAAAAAACGTTGTTGGAAATTCTTCCTGAAGCATTTGCCGTAGTAAAAGAAACAGCAAGACGATTTAAAGACAATACTCAAATCGTTGTAACTGCAACTGCAAAAGACCGTGAATTTTCTGCAACTAAAAGCTACATCACTTTAGACGGTGATAATGCAATTTGGGCTAATTCGTGGAGTGCAGCCGGTAAAGAAATTACTTGGGACATGATTCACTATGACGTACAGTTAATTGGCGGAATGGTTTTGCATGAAGGAAAAGTAGCTGAAATGCAAACGGGTGAAGGAAAAACATTGGTAGCAACCTTACCGTTGTATTTAAATGCTTTGACCGGGAACGGGGTACATTTAGTAACGGTAAATGATTATTTGGCAAAACGTGATAGTACATGGAAAGCACCTTTATTTGAATTTCATGGTTTAACTGTTGAATGTATTGACAATTACCAACCAAGTTCTGAAGGAAGAAAAAAAGCATATAATGCTGACATCACTTACGGAACAAATAATGAATTTGGTTTTGACTACCTAAGAGATAACATGGCGCATACGCCAGATGAATTAGTTCAGAGAAAACACAATTACGCCATTGTTGATGAGGTCGATTCTGTTTTGATTGATGATGCAAGAACACCATTGATTATTTCAGGACCAGTTCCACAAGGTGATCGTCATGAATTCATGGAAATGAAACCAAAGATTGAAAACTTAGTTAGTTTACAACGTCAGTTGGCTAACGGATTTTTATCTGAAGCTAAAAAATTAATCAAAGAAGGAAATACTAAAGAAGGCGGATTCTTATTGTTAAGAGCGTACAGAAGTTTACCTAAAAATAAAGCTTTAATTAAATTTTTGAGTGAGGAAGGAATCAAACAATTGCTTCAAAAAACCGAAAACCAATACATGCAGGACAACAATCGCGAAATGCATAAGATTGATGAAGCGTTGTATTTTGTAATCGAAGAAAAAAACAACCAAGTTGAATTGACTGATAACGGAATTAAATTCCTTTCAGGAGATACTGATGCTGACTTTTTCGTACTTCCGGATATTGGAACTGAAATTGCAGCTATCGAAAAGAAAAAACTGGATAAAGACGCAGAAGCGGAAGAAAAAGAAAGATTATTCCAAGATTTCGGAATTAAAAGTGAGCGTATTCACACATTGACCCAGCTTTTAAAAGCATACTCTTTATTCGAAAAAGATGTAGAATATGTAATCATGGACAACAAAATCATGATTGTTGATGAGCAAACAGGTCGTATCATGGATGGTCGTCGTTATTCTGATGGATTGCACCAAGCAATTGAAGCCAAAGAAAACGTAAAAATTGAAGCTGCTACACAAACATTTGCAACAGTAACTTTACAAAACTATTTCAGAATGTACAGCAAACTAGGCGGTATGACTGGAACAGCAGTAACTGAAGCGGGTGAGTTATGGCAAATATACAAACTGGATGTGGTAGAAATTCCTACTAACAGAGGAATGGCAAGAAAAGACAAAGAGGATTTTATTTATAAAACTACTCGTGAGAAATTCAATGCTGTAATTGAGGATGTAACCCAATTATCAAATGCAGGAAGACCGGTATTAATTGGAACAACTTCGGTAGAGATTTCAGAATTATTAAGCCGAATGCTTAAAATGAGAGGTGTTGCGCATAATGTATTGAATGCAAAAATGCACAAACAAGAAGCTCAAATCGTTGAAGAAGCAGGAAAATCCGGTGTGGTAACAATTGCTACTAACATGGCTGGTCGTGGTACCGATATCAAATTATCTGCTGAAGTAAAAGCGGCTGGTGGATTAGCGATTGTAGGAACGGAACGTCATGATTCACGTCGTGTTGACCGTCAGTTACGTGGTCGTGCAGGTCGTCAAGGTGACCCTGGAAGTTCTCAGTTCTATGTTTCTCTTGAAGATAACCTAATGCGTTTATTTGGTTCTGAAAGAGTGGCTAAAGTGATGGACAGAATGGGATTGCAGGAAGGTGAAGTGATTCAGCATTCTATGATGACCAAATCTATCGAACGTGCTCAGAAAAAAGTAGAAGAGAACAACTTTGGTGTTCGTAAGCGTTTATTGGAATACGATGACGTTATGAATGCACAACGTGAAGTAGTTTACAAACGTCGTCGTCATGCTTTGTTTGGAGAGCGTTTGAAATTAGATATTGCCAACATGCTTTACGATACTTGCGAATTGATTGTTGACGAAAATAAAGCAACAAATAACTTCAAGAACTTTGAATTCGAATTAATTCGTTATTTCTCTATCACTTCTCCGGTTACAGAAAGTGAGTTTGTGAAATTAACTGAAATGGAATTAACCGGTAAAGTATATAAAGCGACACTAGAATTTTATACGGAGAAAACAGAAAGAAGTGCCAGAGAAGCTTTCCCTATCATAAAAGATGTTTACGAAGATAAAAACAACCAGTTTGAGCGTATTGTAGTTCCATTCACTGATGGAATCAAAACCTTAAATGTGGTTACCGATTTGAAAAAAGCATACGAAACTCAAGGGGCACAATTAGTTGCTGATTTCGAGAAAAACATTACTTTGTCTATTGTTGATGAGGCTTGGAAAAAACACTTGCGTAAAATGGACGAGTTGAAACAATCTGTTCAATTAGCCGTTCACGAACAAAAAGATCCATTGCTTATTTACAAACTGGAAGCGTTCAATTTATTTAGAGGAATGCTTGACAATGTAAACAAAGAAGTAATTTCGTTCTTGTTCAAAGGTGATTTACCGGCTCAAGAGAATCAACAAATTCAGGAAGCAAAAGTAGTTCGTCAGAAAGAAGATTATAAATTGAGTAAAGACGAAATTCCAAACAGTGAAAATATAAATCGTGAGGCTGGAGAGACCCAACAACGACAAGTAACGGAAACGATCGTGAGAGATATGCCAAAAATCAATCGCAATGACACCGTTACAATTCAAAACGTGGCTAACGGACAAACACAAGAAATGAAATTCAAAAAAGCCGAAAGCTTAATCGCTTCAGGTCAATGGGTTATTGTTAACTAATAACCGTTTCGATTTCTTATTTAAAATTAAATTCCTCAATTACGAAAGTAGTTGGGGAATTTTTTTATCCTGAATTTATTTCAGGATCTTTTTCAGGAGCAATTCCCGCCCTACGCTGCAAGCTATTTGGTTTCAAACCCTTTTTCTAGCCGCTGGCAGGAGCTTCTCCCGAAGTGTCGGGATTCGCTCTGCCACCACCAGAAAAAAGTAGTTTTCAACCGGCATAGGCTTTCCACTACTTTCAGGGCTAGGGATTTGCGATAAGTAACTCCGTTTACGGTTTCCCGTAATAATGAGTCACTTAAAGAATATATCTTTAGCAATAAATTAATTACTAATTCTAATTTATAAGATTTTTCAGTGATTTATTTATATATTTGAAAATAAATAAAGCCTGACGTTTATCAGACCTATATACCCAATTTTGGGGCCATAAGTCTGATATCGTCAGACCTATATACTAGTTATGCGTCATGCTAGTATATCTCTGCAAATTCGACACCTAAATCACATTGCAATATAAATGGAGGAAGCAAAAAAATTTATCCAAGAATTAGACAACAACCGAAAAGAAGTTCTTTCGCATTTTGATGAATGGCGTGAATTACATCCTGATTTCAAAAGAATTTCTGAAATAATGGAAAACTTCAAAACCAATGATTTGTTAGTAGAGTATCAAAAAAACTCTTTACCAACATTTATCGGAGACAAAGCAATTGAAATTTATAAAAAGTGTTTATCATTTAAGGTAAAACTTAAAATGTATAAGATAGACAAACTGGGCTATTCATATACTCCTATGCCCTATTGCATAAATTCAGAAAAAGTGAAACTTTTTGTAGATGAATACCAAACTTGGGGTAGAAAATCATATGAAATATGGCATGACGTTTATTATTTAAAAGAAGATTTTTTTAATAACAGAGGCTACAAATTTAAATGGGAGTTCAGCGTTAAATATGATATGTTGAAATATGATTTACAAAAAATTGAAAAAATATATAATGAAACAATTGAATTCCTTAAATCAGGTATCGAATTAATCAATAAATATGATGAAATAATAACATTAGAATATGAAACCAATTCATTTGAAATGTCATTTTCCGAGCGAGAAAAAGAAATCAAACAACTACAAGAAAACTATTTAGGTTCTGATGAAGAATATTGTTATGTATATACTTTAGAATGTGATTTTTTTGTTTTTTATGTAGGTATTGCATTTAATCCATCAGAAAGATTTGAGCAACACATCAGAGGCGCTTTTTATGACGAATCACATTTGTTTAAATCTAAATTCATTCAAAAGTACCATGAGCAAGTCAAGCAAAAAATTGTTTATGAAGGAACCAGAAGAGATTGTAAAAAATTTGAGAGAGAATATATTTCTAAACATAATCCACTTGGGAATATGACTGAAGGTGGAGAAGGTTAAAAGCATTAAAGCATAACGAAACTTAAGTAAAATATGAAACTAGTAATATTACGAAAAGAAAATTGGGTAGCTGATTATGTCATTACAATGTTTTCTATTATCAATGATTCTATATCAAAAAAGAAATTGGATGAAAGTAATATGACTTTTGTAGATAAAGACGAAAGTGAAATATATTACTTCGAGGAAGATTTAAATGCTTTTAAATTTAAAATCATGATTGATTTTTTTCAAAAATCGCAATCATACGAATGGATATTGTCAGAAGAAGAATCAAAATTATTTCTGAAATGTTCACATGCAGCATATTATTTTGAAACAGAAAAATATAAAGGGAAAGAAGAAAGTCCGCGCAAAAAGTTTTTAGAAAATCATGAAAAAAATTTTAAATATTAATATAAGCACGAACGCATAACAGCCGTTTCACACAATTGCGAATTTTGTGGTAAGTTCACATTTGCGTTTCTCCACTCTGGTGCTCGTTTGCAACGAGTACCCATTTTAATTTGGAGCACCATCGCAGCGTTTGTAACGCAGTTTCTTAAACTAAAAACTACATACTTCCGCAAACTTGTCACTTACTTTGTCGAAATACTGGATGTGATTGCTTCGTTCCTCGCAATGACTCAGCTAACGGTAAAAAAAACAAATTTGAGTAAACTATACTTTATCAAAATAGGTACTACGATTCCTCCTTCGTTGGAAAGACAATGCATTGGGAATATCTGTGACTATTTTTTTGTAACTTTGAATTTAAGAAATAAATATTATGGATATTCAAACTTCTAAAATAGAATTGGTAAAAATGATTCTCAACATTGAGAATGATAAATTCATCGAAAAAATCACAGAATTCATACAAAAAGAAAAAGTTGACTTTTGGGATGAATTGAGTGTGCCCGAACAAGAAGAAATTGAAAAAGGGATAAAAGAGTTAAATAAAGGAAAAAGAGTTGAGTTCAATGACTTTTTGAAAAAAATCTCTTAGTGAAAGTATTTTTATCCGAATTAGCTGAAAATAAACTTTTAAAATTGAATGATTTTCTTTTAGAGAATTGGAATTTGAAAGTTCGAAATGATTTTATTAAAAAGCTAACTTCTAAAATTGAACAAATTTCAAATCAACCTGAAAGTTGTCCAGAATCATACTTATTCAAAGGGCTTTTTAAATGTGTTGTAACAAAACAAACTACTTTTTACTATAGAATAAACTTTGACAAAAAAGAGATTGAGATTATCACCGTTTTTGACACAAGACAAAATCCAGACCAATTAGAAAAGGACATAAGATAAGTTTGAAAAGCATGCTCCTATTCGTATTTATAACATTTTTTTTAATTTGGAATCCATCCATAAATCCAATCTACTTCGGGTTCTCTTCAAAATACCGTTCTTCTATTCGTTTAATGTCTTTTATGGAATTTTTGGCCCACGCCAATCTTTTTACTAAAATTTCCTCTTCGGATAAATGCCAATCGATGTTTGAATTGCGCAACCGGTTCGTCAGGTTTTGAATGATGATCGCTGCCGAAACCGAGATATTCAAACTCTCCGTAAAACCTACCATGGGAATTTTCAGAAAACCATCAGCACGTTTCAAAATTTCTTCAGACAATCCGTCTCTCTCTGTTCCAAAAAACAAAGCGCTTGGTTTCGAAATATCAAAATCGTCCATCAAACAATCAGTTGAATGAGGCGTAGTGGCAATAATTTGGTAACCTTTACTTTTCAATGTATCCACACAGTTCGTAATACTGTCGAAGGTATTGATGTCAACCCATTTTTGAGCTCCCATCGCAATTTCCTTATCGATACTTTTTCCGTACCGTTGCTCAATCACATTCAATTCCTGAATTCCAAAAACCTCGCAACTGCGCATTACCGCACTCGTATTGTGCATCTGGAAAATATCTTCTACGACAATGGTAAAATGATTGGTTCTGTTTTCCAATACTTTCAGAAATTTTTCTTTTCGGTTATCGGTCAGGATATTTTCGAGAAAATTAAGGTAATCGATATCAATCATTGTAGGTTATTTTTTTGGCAAAAATACTAAAAAAGAGTAGTTTTATCTCTTAATGCATTTTACAAATGAAAAAGAAATTAGTGGTTTTGACAGGAGCAGGAATAAGTGCCGAAAGCGGCATAAAAACTTTTCGCGATAGTGATGGACTTTGGGAAGGCCATAACGTTATGGACGTTGCAACACCGGAAGGATGGCATAAAAATCCTGCCTTAGTGCTTGATTTTTATAATCAAAGACGAAAACAACTCAAGGAAGTGCAACCCAATTTGGGTCATCAAATTTTGGCAGAATTAGAAAATGAATTTGATGTTTTCATTATTACCCAAAACGTAGATGATTTACATGAACGTGCCGGAAGTTCGAATGTCTTGCATCTTCATGGAGAATTATTGAAAGTGAGAAGCTCTAAAAATCCAAATTATATTCTGGATTGGCAAGATGATTTGAATTTTGGCGATTTCGATAACGATCAAAATCAATTACGTCCTCATATTGTTTGGTTTGGCGAGGAAGTTCCTGCACTTGACGAAGCTATTGCAATAACACAAACTGCGGATTATTTTGCTGTCATCGGCACTTCGTTGCAAGTGTATCCTGCTGCAGGGTTAATCGATTTTATACCTCAAGAAACACCCATTTTTTATATTGATCCAAAACCCATAAAAATCCCAAATCTCCGAAATCCATTAGATGTGATTCCTGAAATGGCTTCTCAAGGAATGAAAACATTAAAAAAGAAGCTAATCGGACTTATTTAAAACCATTCGTTTTCTATTTTGTCACGAAAAGTTTATATTTGCGCCTTTCGAACAAACAACAAAACAATGACTACTTTAAACGAATTGAATGCTATTTCTCCTATTGATGGAAGATATAGAAGTAAAACCCTTTCTTTAGCTCCATTTTTCTCTGAAGAAGCTTTAATCAAATACCGCGTATTGGTTGAAATTGAATATTTTATTGCTTTGTGCGAAGTGCCGCTGCCACAACTAAAAAATGTAAACCCGAATTTATTCGAAAGTTTACGTAACATTTATAAAAATTTCTCTACTGAAGATGCACTTTGGATCAAAGAAACGGAGAAAGTAACCAACCACGATGTAAAAGCGGTGGAATACTTTATCAAAGATGCTTTTGAAAAATTAGGCTTATCTGAATATAAAGAGTTTATCCACTTTGGATTGACTTCTCAGGATATTAATAACACGGCAATTCCACTTTCTACAAAAGAAGCTTTCGAGAAAGTATACATGCCTTCCCTAATCACTTTAACTTCAAAATTGAAAGATTTAAGCGTTGAATGGAAGGACATTCCAATGCTTGCACGCACACATGGACAGCCCGCTTCACCAACTCGTTTGGGTAAAGAAATTGGTGTTTTTGTAGAGCGTTTAGAAGAGCAAATGCGTTTGTTGTTTAATGTTCCTTTTGCAGCTAAATTTGGCGGAGCAACCGGAAATTACAACGCACATCACGTAGCATATCCACAAATTGACTGGAGAAAATTTGGTGGAAAATTTGTTGAAGAAAATCTTGGCTTACACCACTCCTTCCCTACTACACAAATTGAACATTACGATCATTTCGCGGCATTTTTTGATGCATTGAAAAGAATAAATACTATTATCATTGATTTAGACCGAGATATTTGGACGTACGTTTCGATGGAATATTTCAAACAAAAAATCAAAGCGGGAGAAATAGGTTCTTCGGCGATGCCACATAAAGTAAACCCAATTGATTTTGAAAATTCAGAAGGAAATTTAGGAATAGCCAATGCAATTTTTGAACATTTATCAGCTAAATTACCATTGTCAAGATTACAACGTGATTTAACAGACAGTACGGTTTTGAGAAATATTGGTGTACCAATGGGACATACGATAATCGCTTTTGAAGCTACATTGAAAGGATTAAACAAATTGTTATTGAACGAATCTAAATTCCACGAAGATTTAGAGAAAAACTGGGCAGTTGTTGCCGAAGCGATTCAAACTATTTTACGTCGCGAAGCCTATCCTAATCCTTATGAAGCATTAAAAGGGTTAACCAGAACCAATGAAGCGATTGATAAAAACGCGATTCATGGTTTCATTGCAACCTTAGACGTTTCGGAGGCAATTAAAGCCGAATTAATGCAAATCACTCCAAGTAATTTCTTGGGGATTTAAACACAAAACACATACTAAGTACAAAGTAATATGATCAAAAAGCACTTCCAATTCATATTACTTTGTACTTTTTTTTTATTTTCTTGTGAGAATAAAAACACTTCTCAAAAAAGCAATCTTAAAGAGATTAACCCTGGAGTTGTAATCTCATTTGACGACACAAGTATCAATGAATGGTTCCAAGCAGATAAAATACTGCATCAATATTCTTGGAAAGCTACTTTTTGTGTTTCTAAAATAAATACGCTACGTCATTCTGAAATAAAGGAACTCAAGCAATTGCAAAAGGAAGGACATGAAATTGCAGGGCATGGTTTCCATCATTTTGATGCTCCTAAATTTGTGGCCAAAAATGGAATTGACGCCTACATTAATCAGGAGATAAATCCGATGCTTGCTTTAATGCATTTTTATTCCTTTAAAGTGACTTCATTCGCCTATCCATTTGGATTTAGAAATGCGAAAATTGATGCAGCCCTTTTAAAAAAATTTAAAATTATTAGAGGAACAACCTACGGTGCAGAAGATCCTTTTTTTCAAAATTGCTATTTCAATAACTCAAAATTAGTTTTCGGAATAGGTATTGATACGGATCATCCCAATTTCAGCATTCCTTATCTTATAAAACTATTAGATTATGCTAAACGAAAGCACAAAATTCTAATATTGTTTGGTCACAAACCTGTACAAAAAATAACAGCTAATTATCAGACCAAAATGGAAACATTAAAACTGATTTGCAATTATGTCAAACAACATAACATGACCTTTTATACTTTATCTGAATTGAATGATTTAAAATAAAATATTTACATAACAACAGCAAAAAGTATTAATTTTATAAAAGTACAAATGATTCTGGCCAAATAGCCCAGACTGGAGTGAAAAACCTGGAGAAAATAAAGCTATTTTTTCTTGTACTTACAGAGCGACCACAGGAAGCTCCTGAAAGTGCAATAGAAAAAAAGATTTATGAGCGAAAGCTTGAAACGTAAGGCTGGAATAGCTCCTAAAAATCCAAAAAGTATATTTATTTATTAAAAAAAGTAGCGGAAAACCAATTGGATTTTAACTTTTACAGGATAATAATTTTTATAAATTTATCTTAAAACTCATACTAAACAGGAGTATTTTTTAAAATTTTATCTATATTACAAGAATAGAAAACCATACAAATAAAGTACCCGCCTATGACTCCAACAGAGACTGTATCACAAGCTGCACACCATTTAGAACCATTGATTAGCGATTTAGGATTAATCCTCATGACAGCGGGAGTAGCCGTTTTGTTATTTAAAAAAATCAAGCAACCGCTCGTTTTGGGATATTTGATTGCTGGATTTTTGGCAGGAAATCATTTTAATTTTTTTCCATCGGTAACAGATATTAAAAGTGTGGAGGTTTGGGCAGAAATTGGCGTAATCTTTTTATTATTCAGTTTGGGTCTGGAATTCAGTTTTAAAAAATTGATGAAAGTAGGCGGAACAGCTTCTATTACCGCGATTACTCAAATTTTCACGATGGTATTAGTTGGTTTTCTCGTTGGCCAATGGATGGATTGGTCGAAAATGGATAGCATCTTTTTAGGTGTTATTCTTTCGATTTCATCAACGACAATTATTCTCAAAACATTTGACGAATTAGGCGTAAAAGCACAAAAATTTGCCGGAATAGTAATCGGATCGCTTATTGTACAGGATATTATTGCCATTTTGATGATGGTTTTACTTTCTACTGTTGCTGTGAGTCAGCAATTTTCGGGTAGTGAATTGTTTTTATCTGTTTTAAAATTGGTGTTTTTCTTAACGATTTGGTTTGTTGGAGGTATCTTTTTTATTCCAACATTACTCAAACGAGCAAAACATTTATTATCCGATGAAATGTTGCTTATTATTTCGCTTGCATTATGTTTAATGATGGTAATTCTGGCAGCAGATGTTGGTTTTTCACCGGCTCTTGGCGCCTTTATTATGGGTTCTATTATTGCCGAAACAACTCAAGCCGAACATATTGAGCATTTAGTGAAGCCCGTTAAGGATTTATTTGGTGCAATTTTCTTTGTATCAGTTGGGATGTTAATCAATCCACAAACCTTATATGCACATGCAATTCCTGTAATGATTTTGACTGTCGTTACTATTTTTGGTCAGTCGATAAGTTCAACAATTGGAGCATTACTTTCCGGGCAGCCATTAAAACAATCGGTGCAAACAGGAATGAGTTTGTCACAAATTGGTGAATTTTCTTTTATTATAGCCACATTGGGAATGACACTGAATGTAACCAGTTCTTTCCTGTATCCTATAGTGGTGGCAGTTTCAGCGGTGACAACATTTACCACTCCGTTTATGATAAAAATGTCTACTCCTTTTTCAGAATTTCTAGCAAAAAAATTACCTCGAAGATGGATAAAAAGAATTGAGCGTTATAGTGCGAATGCTCAAGCCATTAAATCAGTAAGTAATTGGCAAATTGTAATCAATGCTTATATCGTACAAGTCGTTGTTTATTCCGTAATTATATTTGCGGCAATTTTACTTTCATCCAAATATCTTTTACCGTTGGTTACTGATTTTAAATTTGGTAATGCTATAGGCGCATTAATTACTTTGGGAGTGCTTTCTCCTTTTTTATGGGCGCTTTCATTACGTCGTGTTGCTGTAAACGAAGTGGCCATTTTGCTGGAAGAACGAAAATATCGTGGACCAATCCTAATGATGTTTCTTTTTAGATTGCTGCTCACCATATTTTTTATTGGATTTTTATTAAATATTTTCTTCTCTCCGATTATTGCTTTCATCACACTAATTGCAGCTTTAGTTGTTTATTTTGTTTTCCAAAAAAGATTAAATGCACAATACCATAAAATTGAAAATCATTTCTTAAAAAACCTAAATGCCCGAGAAATTACAAAAGCCAAAAGAAGCCGAAGCGATTTATCTCCTTGGGATGGACACATGACTTTTTTCGATATTGCGACAGAGTCAAATATTGCAGGAAAAACATTGGAAGAATTAAAAATTCGGGAACAAATAGGAATAAATATTGCTTTTATCAAGCGAGGCGATATTATGATCAATATTCCCAATAAAAGCGAACGGTTATTTCCTGGCGATGAAATATGTGTAATAGGTACAGATTCTCAGGTAAAGGAATTTAAATCGTATTTAGACCAACATGAAATTGATGTTCCTGATACGCTTACCGAAACTGAAATTGTATTGCGACAAATAGAACTGAAGAACGAAGCATTTATTGGAAAAAGCATCCGTCAATCGCAATTACGAGAGAAAACTAGTGGACTGATCGTAGGAATAGAAAAAAAAGGAAATCGAATTCTCAATCCGGAATCCAATATTATTCTTGAAAAAAATGATATTCTTTGGATTGTGGGTGACAAAAAATTATTAGCCGATTTGGTTCATAATTAAAAATCCTCACCCCAACAACTCTCTTCAAAGATGAGGAAAACAAAATCATCAATTAACTTCCTTCATAATTAGACATAAAAAAAGTGCAAGATTCATTTCTTGCACTTTTTTGCTTTTATCTTTTTTAGACTATTTTATCTCGAATAATTCGGAGCTTCTTTAGTAATCGTCACATTATGTGGATGGCTTTCGTTGATTCCACTTGCAGTAATACGAACAAAACGACCCGTTTCTTGCAAAGTTGGAATATCTTTTGATCCGCAATATCCCATTCCTGCACGAAGACCACCAATGAATTGTTGCATGCTTTCATTCAATTCTCCTTTGTAAGGCACACGACCTACAATTCCTTCCGGAACCAGTTTCTTAACATCATCTTCCACATCTTGAAAATAACGATCTTTAGATCCTTCCTGCATCGCCTCAACAGAACCCATTCCGCGGTATGATTTGAATTTTCTTCCTTCGAAAATAATGGTTTCTCCAGGAGACTCCATTGTTCCGGCTAATAATGAACCCAACATCACACAATCCGCACCCGCAGCAATAGCTTTAGGGATATCACCTGTATAACGAATTCCACCATCAGCAATTACTGGAACTCCAGTACCTTTAATCGCTGCAGCCACTTCAAGTACCGCAGAAAACTGAGGAAATCCAACACCCGCAACAATACGGGTAGTACAGATAGAACCTGGCCCAATCCCTACTTTCACACCATCTGCTCCATTTTCAACAAGATATTTGGCTGCTTCAGGAGTGGCAATATTACCAACAATAACGTCTAAGTCAGGAAATTTAGCTTTAACTAATTTTAGCACATCTACAACTCCTTTTGTATGTCCGTGAGCGGTATCGATTATAACTGCATCTACTCCCGCATTAACCAAAGCAGTAGCTCTTTCAACAGCATCTGCAGTAACACCTAATGCAGCCGCTACACGTAAACGTCCGTATTTGTCTTTATTTGCATTTGGTTTTTGGGTCAATTTGGTAATATCTCTAAACGTAATTAAACCAACTAATTTATAATCAGTATTTACTACTGGAAGTTTTTCGATTTTATACCCTTGCAAAACTACTTCGGCTTGTTCAAGAGAAGTACCTTCGGCAACTGTTACCAAGTTTTCACTTGTCATTATCTCAATGATAGGTCTGGCATTATTTTTTTCGAAACGTAAATCTCTATTCGTAACAATACCTTTTAGTATTTTATTTTCATCGACAATTGGAATACCTCCAATTCCGAATTCTTTCATCGCATTTTTAGCATCGGCTACAGTCGAAGTCAATGGCAAAGTCACCGGGTCAATAATCATCCCGGACTCAGCTCTTTTTACTTTACGAACTTTTGCAGCTTGTTGCTCAATAGTCATATTTTTATGTAAAACTCCAATTCCTCCTTCTTGCGCCATAGCAATTGCCATTGCACTTTCAGTAACAGTATCCATAGCAGCAGATACAATAGGAACGTTAAGTGTTATGTTTCTTGAAAATTTTGATTGAATACTCACTTCGCGTGGAAGAACATTTGAGTAGTTGGGAACTAATAGTACATCATCGTAAGTTAATCCTTCACCGATAATCTTAGAATTGTGTGCGATCATTGCAATTTGTAGTTGTAGTTAAATTGCGTGCAAATATACACAATCTTAAGCGAAAAAACGACAGTTTTTTATATTAAATGATTAAATTGCATAATAACGCATTATTACTGTGACTAGCTACTGTATTTGTTTACAATCTATAACTTTGATTCATTTCTTTTCATGACAGAAACTAAACAACAATTAAAAGGGCTTTCTAATGACGAAGTTATCCAATCAAGAGCAAAATACGGTTCTAATTCCATAGCCCATCAGGATAAAAATAATTTCTTTACTTCTTTAATCGAAATGGTTAAAGAGCCAATGTTTTTGTTGCTTGTGATTGCAACTAGTATTTATTTCATTACGGGAGATTTTGGCAATGGGATTTTCATGGCTGTCGCTATAGTAATAGTCTCTACTATTTCACTTTATCAAGAATCAAAAAGCAGAAACGCTATTGAAGCACTAAAAAAATTATCACAACCCAAAAGCAAAGTCATTCGCAACAGCGAAATTATGGAAATTCCAAGTGAAGAAATTGTCATGGGAGATTTGATTCAAACAGAAGAAGGCACCTTTATCCCAGCTGACGGAATTATCATACAATCCAATGATTTTTCTATAAACGAATCCATTCTTACAGGCGAATCGTTTGCGGTTTTTAAAAATGAAACTTCTGAAAACAAGCAGGTATTTCTGGGAACAATTGCCACTAGCGGTTTGGCAATTTGTGAAGTAACTGCTATTGGTAACCAAACTAAACTGGGAAAAATAGGTAAAAGTCTGGAAACAATTATAGAAGAAAAAACGCCTTTGCAATTGCAAATAGGGAACTTTGTAAAAAAAATGTCCCTCATTGGGTTAGTCATTTTTGGTATTGTTTGGGCCATTAATTATTATAATTCCAAAGATGTTTTAGACAGCCTATTGAAAGCATTAACCTTAGCAATGAGTATTATCCCTGAAGAAATTCCTGTTGCTTTCACGACTTTTATGGCGCTTGGTGCCTGGCGGTTGATGAATATGGGTATTATTGCAAAACAGACAAAAACTGTGGAAACCTTGGGTAGTGCCACCGTAATTTGTACCGATAAAACAGGAACCATTACTGAAAACAAAATGAGTCTGGCGCAATGGTATACTTTTTCGTCGAATGAAATTTCGAATCCAAAAGAAATCCTGAGTAGCGAAGAACAGGAATTAGTAACGCTCTCTATGTGGGCCAGTGAACCTATTCCGTTTGACGCAATGGAAATTGCATTGCATGAAGCGTATTCAAAATTAGAAAGTATTGATGAACGACCTAATTTCAAATTAATCCATGAATATCCATTGAGTGGAAAACCGCCCATGATGACTCATGTTTTTGAAAGCCAAAACGGTACAAGAATTATTGCCGCCAAAGGTGCTCCGGAAGCATTGATTGCTTGTTCTAATTTATCCGAAAAAGAGACACAACAAATCCTTACCGCAATGACAACTATGGCTGAAGAAGGATTCCGCGTTTTAGGAGTTGGTGTTGCTGAATTTTCAGGAACAGATTATCCAAAAAAACAACAGGATTTTTCATTTCATTTTAAAGGTTTAGTGGCTTTTTATGATCCTCCAAAGGAAAATATAAAAGCGGTTTTTGACACTTTCTATAAAGCTGGAATTCAGGTAAAAATAGTTACAGGTGATAACGCAGTGACCACAGCTACAATCGCTAAACAAATTGGTTTTCAAAACGCAAAAAAAACATTGAATGGAGATGAATTAATGGCAATGGATGAGGCTACGCTAAAAGAAAAAGTGATGGAAACCACCATTTTCACAAGAATGTTTCCTGAGGCGAAACTCAAAATTATAAAAGCGCTGAAAGATAATAATCAAATTGTAGCCATGACTGGTGATGGTGTAAACGATGGTCCTGCCCTAAAATCAGCTCACATAGGAATTGCCATGGGCAAAAAAGGCACCGAAATAGCCAAACAAGCTGCTAATCTTATCCTCGTTGACGATGATTTTTCTAAAATGATTGACGCCATTGCAATGGGTAGAAAAATATACAGTAATCTAAAAAAAGCAATTCAATACATCATTTCCATACACATTCCAATCATAATGATAGTCTTTATTCCATTGGCATTGGGATGGATTTATCCCAATATTTTTTCGCCGGTACATGTTATTTTTCTGGAGATAATTATGGGACCAACTTGTTCCATTATTTATGAAAACGAACCTATGGAACGCAACTTAATGTTACTCAAACCAAGACCTTTTAGCAATACTTTTTTTAACCTAAAAGAGATTGCCATTAGTATTATTCAAGGTATAATAATCACTATTGGACTTTTATTTGTTTATCGGTATTGTGTAGCTGATAATTGCTCTGAAAGCGTGACAAGAACTACCGTTTTCTTAACATTAATAGCTTCTAATATTTTCTTGACGCTTACTAATCGTTCCTTTTACTATTCCATATTTACAACTTTAGGCTATAAAAACAATTTAGTTCTGCTGATTATTGGTTTGACAATTCTAATCACTGCTTTATTGCTGTTTGTTCCTTTATTTGCCCATTTTTTCCAGTTCGAAAGTGTTTCTGGTTTGCAAATGGGATTAAGTATTTTAGTGGGATTTGTTTCAGTACTTTGGATAGAAATTTACAAATGGTTTAAAAGACGAAACCCCAAATAATCAGCTATTAATAAGGCTCATTACTGTCTTTAAAAATAATGTTTAATCCAAATTGAAAAGAAAGACTATTGGCTTTTGCCAAATCATGATATTCTAACAAGTTATCTGCAAGCACATATAAATTGAACTTTCCAAACTGGCCAGACAATCCCAAACCTATATTTTTATAAGAATATGAATCTAATGTATACGTCGCTTTCATTTGCAAAGAATTTAAAATACGCCTTCTGTAATAGGTGGTGAAAGCCATAAAAGGAGTTCTTGGAGTAGACATAATAAATAATTGAGCTCCTACAGCATTTTTATATTCAGACTCAGTGCCATCACAATTACAATCTTTACTTCTTGCATCATCAAATGAATATTGGATAGAAGAATTAAACTTCGCGGGACGCCAAGTAGTGTATTTAGTATATAAAGTATCCAATGGAATTGCGTCTTTAAATTCTTGGTATATATTTCCTGAAGAATTCCCATTTGTAAACTTAGGAGTTATTCCTTCGTATTTATAATATCCTTTATAGGTGAAAGTTTCCACATCTTTAGAATGCTTTATAAATCCAACATCAACAATACTTGCCGTAAACTGAATATCTTTTTTAGGATAATACGTAAGTCCGGCATCAAAACCAAGTCCTAAATCACCTCCAAAAAAAGCTTTTTTAGTGATATCTTTTACTATATCACCTGAATAATCTTTTTCCGTATATTTTGAAATTCCGGAGGTATTGAGTTCTAAATTAGAAGAAATAACTTGTTCATAAACCCAATTATTCGAAGGAATAGTATAAATATATCCCGAGTTTTTAGTCGAAGTAGCATTAAAAGCACTGGAATAAATCTTTCCTCTTACCCCAACAATCAAGTTCTCATTTATATTTTTATGAAATCCGACATGAAGAACCGAAAGCATTTCAGCCTTAACATTTAAATCGCCCAAATTAAAGGCTTTTCCTAAATAATTACTATTTCCATCCAAAGCCAGTATGGCTAAATCTTTAGGCATATAACTGAGAAAATCAAATTCCTGATACATTCCAAAGGAAATATAAGAGTTACTTTGCCAATCGCCTACTTTGAAACCTCCACTAAATAATTCTATCTGCTCATTGATTGTTGCCTTATCTTTTCTGGTGGTGGAAAATACAACATTCCGCAATTTGACATTAAAATCAACTCCATCATTGGCAAACAAATCATAGGCTGAGAATCCGCTGGAACCTACATTAGCTGAAATTCCAGATAATAACGGAACTCCAAAATAGCCTTTATATTTCACATCAGAACCCGGATTAGTAATCAAAGACTGAGGAACTGAAGTAAAATTATATAAAATTTGCTTATTTTGGGAAATAGATTTAACTGATATAAATAGAACAAAAAGGAAGATTATTTTTCTCATTGTATAACTAAATAAGCAGTTACACTTGAACGTAATATTATGCTTCCTGAACTATTCTCAGTCAATAAAGGTCCTGGAGACATCCTGAGGATGAAAGCAATTTTAGCGGTTCTTTTCAATAAATCAAGTTTAGCATTTGCAAACACATCGGTTTTAGTTACCAAATTTTTAACTCCCGTGTAAGCAGGTATAACAAAATTAGTAAAATAAAGAGGCTGATCATTTTTGTCCAAATACACTAAGTCTAAAGTGTAAGCTCTATTTATAGTATTATTGATTTCAAAAAAGAAATCAGCTCTTGCTAAATTATTTTTAAAAAAAGCATCATTAAAAACATCAACGGTAGGGGTATCAATAGTTACAGTTTGTTCCACTCCATTAGTTACAAATTGATTTGCAGGAACATCAAAATAAGCCAAATTAGCAACAACAACAGGTTCTAATTTCAAATCATTTGCCTGATTAAAATCAAGATTGCTAGTACATGAAAAAGAAAATAACACCAAAATTAGTGTTCTTAAAATTCTATTGAAAGCCAGTAGTTTCATTCTATTTATTTATTAAAATCAACCTCATAATTACTAAACTATCAACGCACCAAAGTGCTACTTATTATTATTGTTATTCCTATTCTAAAAGCTATCTTTTTCTAATGAAATTCCCCAAACAACTTAGAAGCTTCATTATAAGCACTTTCAAAACTCATTGGACTTGTATTGGTGTTTTCTTTTTGTGACGTAAAATAAGACAATAATTTCTCTGTGGGCATATTTCCTGTTAAGTCATCCGTTGCCATTGGACATCCGCCAAAACCTTGGACTGCTCCATCAAAACGTCGACAACCTGCTTTGTAGGCTGCATCAATTTTCTCAAACCATTTCTCAGGCGTGGTATGAAGATGGGCACCAAACTCTATTTTAGGATATTTTGGAATTAAATTCGAAAATAAATAGGAGATTACATCCGGTGTCGAACTTCCCACCGTATCCGATAGTGAAAGGATTTTAACTCCCATATCAGATAATTTTTGGGTCCACTCACCTACTATTTCGGTGTTCCAAGGATCTCCATACGGATTTCCAAAACCCATAGAAAGATAAGCCACCACTTCTTTATTGCTTTTGTCAGCAATTTCAAGAATTTCTTGTAACGTGATTAAAGATTCGGCTATTGTTTTGTGCGTATTTCGCATTTGGAAATTCTCTGAAATCGAAAAAGGAAAACCTAAATAGTGGATTTCTGGATGAACAGAAGCTAGAACTGCCCCTTGTGTATTGGCAATAATCGCAAGAAGTTTACTTCTGGTTTGAGACAAATCAAGTTGTGCCAAAACTGCTGCGGTATCCTGCATTTGCGGAATCGCTTTTGGTGAAACAAAACTCCCAAAATCTATGGAATCAAATCCTACACGCAATAACGATTGTATATAAGATACTTTTCGCTCAGTAGGAATAAATTGCTTAATGCCTTGCATGGCATCGCGTGGACATTCTATAATTTTTATTGGCTCCATAGAAATCCAAAGATAGAAAAACAATTATGAATTTTAAATTATGAATTTTAAATTTCACTAAATTGATAGTATTACGCCTTTTGGTAATAATTAAAAACAGTACACAATTTGGTACTATTAAAAACCTACAATCGTTCTAAAATCTTTTTGTTTATCGCTTTTACTAAAGCTGGCCCTTCATAAATAAAACCAGTGTATAATTGTACTAAACAAGCTCCTGCTTCCAGTTTTTCTATAGCATCGTCAGCAGAATGGATTCCTCCAACTCCAATAATCGGGAAGGCTTTATTGCTTTTTTGAGATAAAAAACGAATAACTTCAGTGGAACGTTTTGTCAATGGCTTTCCTGATAATCCACCCATTTCATTTTTATTTTCGGATTGCAATCCTTCTCTTGAAATCGTGGTATTAGTCGCAATAACTCCTGCGATTTTAGTTTCTTTAATAATATCTATAATGTCCAGTAATTGCTCATCCGTTAAATCAGGAGCGATTTTTAAGAGAATTGGCTTTTGCTTTGGCTTAGCCAAATTCTTATTTTGCAAAGTTTGTAATAATTGTGTCAATGGCTCCTTGTCTTGCAGAGCGCGAAGATTTGGTGTATTTGGCGAACTCACATTCACCACAAAATAGTCCACATAATCATACAACGCATCAAAACAAATTTCGTAATCTGAAGTTGCTTCTTCATTTGGAGTTAGCTTATTTTTTCCAATATTTCCGCCTATTAAAACCTCTTTATTGCTTTTTAATCGTTCAACAGCTTCCTGAACACCGCCATTATTAAATCCCATTCTGTTGATAATCGCGCTATCTTCTTTTAGACGAAACAAACGCTTTTTAGGGTTCCCTTCTTGTCCTTTTGGAGTAAGAGTTCCTATTTCGATAAAACCAAAACCAAAGTTGGACAATTCTTTATACAACTTGGCATCTTTATCAAAACCAGCAGCTAAACCTACTGGATTTTTAAATTTCAATCCAAAAACTTCAGTTTCTAATCTGGGGTCATTTACTTCGTAAAGCAATTTAAAAATAAATGAAAATCCTGGAATCTTAGACAAGAAACGAATCAATGAAAAAGTGAAATAATGAACTTTTTCTGGATCAAAACAAAAAAGTATCGGGCGAATGAGTAGTTTATACATGGTTATTGTGTTGGTGGTGCAAAAATAGGACTATCTATTCGATAATTAAAAATTTGGAAAATAATTTATTGATAATTTTATTCAAATAAAACAAACTATTAAGCTTATGCAAATTATTTCTTTATCTTAAGTATTGAATGGCTTAATCTCATTTAAAACTAAACTATTATGGACTTAAAGTTCATAGATTTAGTAGGCAGACTTAAAGTCTGCAAGATTGCAAATCAAATATTAACCACGAATTCCCGCTAATTAATTCGTGCTAATTGGTGAAATTCGTGGTGAAAAATTTTTAGAAGCTAAATTTAAATGTACTAAAGTGCATAGTTTTAAACTATAATTTGAGGCCCATAAAGTCAAAATCCTATTTATTGATTTGTAATTATATTTAATAAATTAGGTGAGATATTCAAAAAAAGCTAAAGAATAAAAACATGAATTTCAATAAAATCTTTTTAATTGTTGGACGAGAAAACTTAAGAAAAGATGGTTCATTAAACAATTCGTTATTAGAATATTTAGAGCAACATCAGTTTTTAATAGTATATGAACCTATTGGAAGTGCCATTTACCATGCAGTAAATTTTGAAAAAAGATACATTTGGTTACCCGATATTTTTAAAAAAATATACAGGAAAATTTGCCTTTTTAAATATGCAGCTCTGAATTTTAAAAATTATTATAATTATTACAAAAAAAACATTAGCCACCTCGAATTCCGTTCCAGAATATTAAAACAGTTAATTTCAAAAATGGGTAGCGATAAAGAAATAATTATAATATCTAGGTCTTCCGGTGGATTAATAGCTTCTCTAATTGCAGATGAATTAAATATAAAACATATAATTTGCCTAGGCTATCCATTCAAACATCCTGAAAAAGAGATCGAACCTCATCGTTTCATTCATTTAAAAAATTTACGAACCCCTTTTTTAATTATTCAAGGTAAAAAAGATGAATATGGTGGAATTGAAATAATAGGAAATTATACACTTTCTCCTAATATTGAACTCTTTTTTGTAGATACCAATCATGATTTTAAAACATCTGATGATGATTGGAAAAATGTGCTTACAAAAATTAGCACTACAATTAATCTTCCTTAAAATTCATAAATAAACGATAAGTTGTAATTATAAAAATATTAAAGTCTATTAAATCATATATATTTACTCAAAATTAATTTTGATCTAATATCTTATAACGATAAATAATTCGCAAATTAATCTATATAATAGCAAAAATATATACTAAACTAAATTCATGAGTATGCTTAATCATAAAAACTGGCACGAAAAACACATTGAAACATTAGGCTTTGGAAGCCGTTTAGCAGATTCAGTTGCAAAAGGAATGGGGTCCTGGAAATTCATTATTATTCAAACCATTTTAGTTGTGCTTTGGATGGCATTAAATCTAATTGGATTCATGTACCACTGGGATGTATATCCATTTATTTTACTAAACCTTCTTTTTTCTACACAAGCGGCCTATGCAGCTCCTATTATTATGATGTCCCAAAACAGGCAAAATGATAGAGACAGAGTTCAAGCACAAGCAGATTACCAAACTAATATAGATGCAAAACTGGAAATTGAAGCTTTGACTATAAAATTGAATAAACTAGAGGTAGAGAAATTAGATGTAATCATTACGATGTTGGAAGAAATGAAGAAAAATTCTATCAAATAAAATCTAAAATATAATAAAGTAATTTAAGCAAAAATATAGATTTTACAATCCTAAAAAAAGCATGTGATTTATTCATTTATTATGTTAAGTATTCAATTAAATCTTCTGTTTTTAGTGTATTAATTTCAGGTTTTTTTAATAGAAATAAAGAAAAGACAAACTCTTCTCAATAAAATGATTCTCTAAATAAGCAGTATATTTGTATCTCATTAAAAAACACTTTATGCAACATATTATTGACCGTTTCATTGGTTATGTAACTATAGATACTGAATCTGATCCCAACTCAGAAACTACGCCAAGCACTGAAAAACAATGGAATTTAGCCAATAAACTGGTTGAGGAATTGAAAGCAATTGGAATGCAAGACGTGGCAATTGATGACAAAGCCTATATTATGGCTACTTTGCCAAGTAATGTCGCGCATGAAGTGCCTGTCATTGGGTTTATTTCTCACTTTGATACTTCTCCTGATTTTAGCGGTGCCAATGTAAAAACCCAAATTGTCCCTAATTATGATGGAAAAGACATTATCTTAAATGCCGATAAAAACATTGTATTATCACCTAGCTATTTTAAGGATTTGTTGCTTTATAAAGGACAAACTTTGATTACCACTGACGGAACAACACTATTAGGAGCTGATGATAAAGCCGGAATTACTGAAATTGTTACCGCAATGGAATTCCTTATCCAAAATCCAGAAATCAAACACGGAAAAATCAGAGTTGGCTTTACGCCAGATGAAGAAATTGGTCGTGGCGCTCACCATTTTGATGTAGATAAATTTGGAGCAGACTGGGCATATACTATGGATGGCAGCCAAGTAGGCGAATTAGAATATGAAAATTTTAATGCGGCTGGTGCCAAAATTATTTTCAAAGGAAAAAGTGTTCATCCCGGTTACGCTAAAGGGAAAATGATTAACTCCATGTTAATCGCCAACGATTTTATAAATGAATTACCAAAAGATGAAACACCTCAAAAAACAAGAGGTTACGAAGGTTTTTTCCATGTGCATCATCTAACGGGAAGCATTGAAGAAACCGTTTTGGAACTTATCATTCGGGATCATAACAAGAAAAAATTTGAGAAACGCAAAGAATTAATTGAGAAAATCACTCGAAAAATCAACAAGAAGTTTGCGAAACAATTTGGTGAAGACATAGTTATTGCTGAGATAAAAGACCAATATTACAATATGAAAGAAAAGGTTTTACCGGTAAAACATATTGTCGATATTGCAGAAAAAGCGATGAGAGAATTAGATATAAAACCACTTATAAAAGCGATACGTGGCGGAACAGATGGTTCACAATTATCGTATAAAGGATTGCCTTGTCCAAATATTTTTGCCGGCGGACATAATTTTCACGGAAAATACGAATATGTTCCTGTAGAAAGTATGCAAAAAGCAGTTAACGTAATTGTAAAAATTGCCCAATTGACTGCAGCAGGTGATTTTACTAAAACAGAAGAAATAGCTAAAAATAAAAAATAATTGGAACCACTAAAAACCAATACACACATTTGGGATAAAGTCAATAGTTGGTCAGAAGAATTAGAATTTCTGAAATCAATTATTGCTAAAACGGAACTAATCGAAACCACAAAATGGGGAGGTTGCGTTTATGTCCTGAATGGCAAGAATGTACTTGGAATTGGAGGATTCAAAAACTATTTTACGGTTTGGTTTTTTAATGGTGTTTTCCTGAAAGATGAAAAACAAGTGTTGGTTAATGCACAAGAAGGTGTTACCAAATCGTTGCGCCAATGGCGGTTTTCATCCAAAGATGAAGTTGATGAGGCAGCAGTTTTACATTATATTCATGAAGCCATAGAAAATGAAAAACAAGGGAAGCAACTTAAACCTGAAAAAGGAAAAAGTATAGTTTCAGAACTTTTACAAAAGGAATTGGATGCTGATATGAATTTAGCAGAAGCATTTCTAAAATTCTCTCCTTACAAACAAAAAGAATTTTTGGAATATATTGAAACCGCAAAACGAGAAGAAACTAAACTTTCCCGAATCGAAAAAATAAAACCAATGATAGTAGAAAACATTGGTTTAAATGACAAATACCGATAAAATCAAATCCCATTTCTGAAGCATCAGAATTGGGATTTTTTATTCAACCTCATCACAATCACCTCCTAAGATTCATTTTCAAAACAACTCCATTTGTTCCAAATCAGAATATTGTTTGCAAACTATACTGAAAAACTTAACATTAGCCAGTGTATTAAATCACTATATTTACTTACAGGCATTTAACAATTTAGTAAAACCTGAACAACTATTGGTTTAATTGTATAAAAATAATTCTAACACTATAAATTATGATACAAAAGAAAGAAGCGGAAACTACTCCGGTATCTCCCGAAAAACCTGAAATTCACAAGCCAGTTAGGACCAGAAAAACTAAAGTAATCAAACCTTCCGAAGAACCAGTTGTAGGAATTGAACCGGTAATTGAAGAAATCATAACGGAAACTATAGAAATTTATGCTATTAATCCAGAAGATGATAATGACATTTCAAATAAGAAAAAAACTAAAAACGGGACTAAAAAGAAAGTAAAAATGAAAGATAAAGACAAGAAAAAGGCTAAAAAAGCTGATGCAAAAGAAAAAGCGAAACAAAAAGCGAAAGCAAAAGCCAAAAAGGCCAAAAAAGCTAAAAAGGATAAAGCTAAAAAAGCGAAAGTCAAAGCAAAGATAAAAGCTAAAAAAGCCAAGGCAAAATCAAAAAAAGCAAAGAAGAATAAAAAGAATAAAAAATAATCCTTTTGTTTTTTATTAAAAAAGTCCCAATCCGAATAATAATCGGTTGGGACTTTTTTAATTCATTAAAGCAAAATTATTTTTTGCTCAAAGCAGCACTCATTTCCATAGAAATAGAAGAACGCTCCATTTTTAGCTTTCCTGACATTGTTTCAATAACTACAGTAGTATCAGCTAACTCAGAAACTTTTCCGTGAAGACCACTTTTTGTTATGATTTTATCGCCTACTTTCAAAGTGCTTTCAAATTCTTTTTCGTTTTTAGCTCTTTTTTGTTGTGGTCTGATCATGAAGAAATAGATTACCACAAACATTAATAGAAACGGCGCAAATTGAGTTAATTGTCCCATAATTTTAATTCCCTTTTTTTATTTATAAATATTACATTAAACCACGACCGGCTTTAATAATTTTTTTACTGGCCTCAAGTTCTTTTACTAAATTATCTAAAATTCCGTTGATAAAAATACTACTTTTTGGTGTAGAATATTCTTTGGCAACTTCTAAATATTCATTTAAAGTAACTTTTACAGGAATTGATGGAAATTTCAAAAATTCACAAATTGCCATTTTAAGAATAATGGTATCAATTTCGGCAATTCTATCACTGTCCCAGTTTGGTGTTTTGTCAATATATTCTTTGGCTAATTCGGTTTCGTTTAAGACTGTTTTTCGGAACAAATCCTTAACAAAATCTTTGTCCTCATTGTCTTTGTACAATTTTGGAACTCTAAAATTATCATCTTCACCAGATTTGATAGCTTTTAATTGTTTGATGATATGCGTATTCACTAACGGAATATCATCAACCCAAGTCAACTTATCATCTTCTAAATATTCGTATAATTTTTCGTTCGGAACAATTACTTCCATGAACAAATCAACAATAAATTGTCT
This sequence comes from Flavobacterium cryoconiti, assembly GCF_048158645.1. NCBI lineage: Bacteria > Pseudomonadati > Bacteroidota > Flavobacteriia > Flavobacteriales > Flavobacteriaceae > Flavobacterium > Flavobacterium cryoconiti. The sequence goes on from NZ_JBLNKW010000002.1 coordinate 445,452, forward strand.
GTCTTCTTCAAATGTATTAGTCGAGTCACTCATGTATTTAGCATACAATTTACTCGCCTTTATATCATTAAGAAGCAATAAAATATAATCGTCGTTTAAAGTCCAATTATTGATTTTACGGTTTTCCAGCGCAATATTTAGTGAATTATTTTCGGAAAGAATTTGAAAAATTTGATTTTTGATGAATTTTTCGTTGGGCTTACGCTCCTCAGGAGTTGCAAGATGTTTCAGACTCGATTTATGTAAAAAGATAGTTTCTGTTTTACAAATTTCAATCAGTGAAGAAAGCATTATAAGGTATAAATCTTGAATATTGTCGATACTGTAAAAAAGGAATTTTTCTTCTTTCTCCAGATTATCTGAACCGCTTTGATGCATCGCATAAATGGATTGCATTACTTTAACGCGTATGTGTCTTCTGTTTACCACCTTGTAAGAACTTTTATTAATTAGTCTGCAAAAATAAGAATTTCATTTTTTAAAATAAAATTAAAACGCTAAAAAAAGCTTTTGGTTCTAATTTAGATTATCCTATAAGAAAACAGTCGCAGAATTCAGTTATAATTTCCGGTTATACCCGAAGACTGTGACTGTAAACTGCGACTATATATTAAAAACTAAAACTACTTCTTACTGTTTTCTATCTTTCTTTGATCAATTCTATTTTGGGCAATCGTCAAAGCTGCATGGTGTGTCGTCATATTATTTGCAATAGCAAAATCAAAAATTTCTAATGTAGTATTGTAAATATTTTCTGTTTTACGCATGATTTCAGCTTTGTCATAATGGGCTAATTCCGCATACACATTGATAATTCCACCAGCATTAATCAAGAAATCCGGTGCATAAAGAATTCCGCGTTCCTGCAAAATTGCTCCGTGAATATTCTCATTTGCTAATTGGTTGTTAGCCGCACCAGCAATTACTTTCGCTTTAATTTTATGTACCGTTGCATCATTTATAGTTGCACCCATAGCACAAGGCGCGTAAATATCAACATCGGCACTGTATAAATCCTCTCCAGTAAATATTTTTGCATTGTACTTCGCTCCTACTTCATACAATCTTTCTTCATTAATATCAGTTATTGTTACTAGCGCTCCTTCTTTTGTCAAATAATCAACCAACGTTTCTCCAACGTGACCAATTCCTTGCACCAATACTTTTTTACCATCCAAAACATCAGAACCAAATTGATGTTTCGCCGCTGCTTTCATCCCTAAATATACTCCATAAGCCGTAACAGGAGATGGATTTCCAGATCCGCCTCTTTCTTCAGAAATCCCAGTAACATAAGGCGTAACATCTCTTACGATATCCATATCCCTAGTTTCCATTCCTACATCTTCGGCAGTAATATATCTTCCGCTTAGAGAATGAACGAATTCTCCAAACTTACGCATCAATTCAGGTCTCTTTTGAGTTTTGGCATCGCCAATAATAACAGCTTTACCTCCACCAATATTCAATCCTGTTATAGCCGCTTTATAAGTCATACCACGAGAAAGTCGCAATACATCGTTTAGTGCTTCCCATTCATTGGCATAATTATACATACGCGTACCACCTAAAGCAGGACCCATAACCGAATTATGAATACCAATAATTGCTTTTAAACCTGTATCTTTGTCATTGCAAAATACAATTTGTTCGTGATCATCAAATGATAATTGACCAAAAACGGGATCCATTTTTTGAAGTTCCTTTCCAGTTGTGAAAGCTGCATTCATAAGTATTGATTTTTATAGTGATAAATTACGAATTCGTCAAAAAGACAAATCAAATTTACATAAAAAATAAATATATCCTAATATTCATTCGTTAAATTATCAATATCACAATTACAAGAGATAAATGATTAATTTTTAATAATATCAAAAATTGATTATTAATCAAAAAATAAAACTTTTTCAACACAGAATATCTTAAAAAAATGAAAGAATTACGTTATTTAAACAAATATTTTATCAAATATAAATACAGCTTTTCCCTTGGTATTTTATTTACAATTATTGCACAAATATTTTCTTTGTTTACACCAAAATTGATTAGTAAATCATTTAAAGCAATTGAAGCCTTTTCAAAAGACAAATCCGTTACAGCGGATGTTATTCAACAGGAATTAGTTTCAAACATTTTACTGATTATTGCCACTACCATTATAGCTGGTTTTCTTACTTTTTTGATGAGACAAACCCTTATTGTAATGTCAAGACATATTGAGTTTGACTTAAAAAATGAAGTTTTTAGACAATATGAAAACTTGTCGCAAAATTTCTACAAACAAAACCGAACTGGTGATTTGATGAACCGTATCAGTGAGGATGTTTCCAAAGTAAGAATGTATGTGGGACCCGCCGTAATGTATACGATAAACACCTTTATCCGTTTTGCAATTGTAATTGGTTACATGTACAATGTATCGCCACGATTGACATTATACACCATTCTTCCTTTACCGGTTTTATCATATTGCATCTTCAAATTAAGTTCTGAAATCAATAAAAGAAGTACTATTTTCCAACAATACCTGTCGAAAGTTTCCAGTTTTTCACAAGAAATATTCTCTGGAATCCGAGTAATTAAAGCCTATTCATTAGAAGACCAACATCAAAACAACATGGTCGATTTGGCAAACGAAAGTAAAAGCAAAAGTTTAGATTTAGCAAAAGTACAGTCTTTATTCGGTCCTTTAATGTTGGCACTAATAGGAATAAGCAACTTAGTTGTGATCTATTTTGGTGGTCTAATGTATATTAATGGCACTATAAAAAGTATTGGAACCATCGCAGAATTCATTTTATATGTCAATATGCTAACGTGGCCGGTTGCTTCATTAGGATGGGTTTCGTCAATGGTTCAAGAGGCCGAAGCTTCTCAAAAGCGTCTTAATGAGTTCCTGAAAATCGAACCGGAAATAAAAAATAAAAATCCAAATAAATCTATTATTGAAGGTACTATCTCATTCGAAAATGTGAGCTACACTTATGAAGATACCAATATAGAAGCATTAAAAAATGTTTCTTTTAAAGTAAAGAAAGGAGAAACGCTGGCAATTCTCGGAAAAACAGGATCTGGGAAATCAACCATTTCCTCTTTGATTTCCAGATTATACGAAGTTACCGATGGAAGAATATCAGTTGATGGAAATGAAATAAGTACTTTGAACCTCTATGATTTAAGAAACAGCATTGGAATTGTACCGCAAGATGCTTTCTTGTTTTCGGATAGTATCAAGAACAACATCAAATTTGGGAAAGAAAATGCAACTGATGAGGAAGTAGAAACTGCTGCAAAAAATGCAGTCGTACACGACAATATCATTGGTTTCAACAAACAATACGACACTATTCTTGGCGAACGCGGAATCACTCTTTCAGGTGGACAAAAACAACGCGTTTCTATAGCGCGAGCCATTATTAAAAACCCGGAAATTTTACTTTTTGATGATTGTTTATCTGCAGTTGATACGGAAACTGAAGAAGCTATTTTGAACAACTTGTATGAAATTTGTAAGGACAAAACCACTATTATTGTTAGCCATAGGGTCTCATCAGCTAAAAATGCAGATAATATTATCATTCTTGAAGACGGAAAAATTATTCAACAAGGTTCTCATAATCAATTGATAAATCAAGAAGGGTATTATGCATCACTTTATTTGAAACAACTTTCAGAAAAAGAATTACTATAATTGTTGTATAATAAATAAATTTTTATGATTTTTGATTGCTATTAAATAAAAAAATTGACAGAAAGGATTATGAGAGAAAATGACATGTTAGAAAAAGAAGAGATATTTTCTAAAGTTTTACGTGCTGGAAGAAGAACCTATTTCTTTGATGTGAGAGCTACCAAAGCTGATGATTATTACATAACGATTACCGAAAGTAAAAAATTCACTGAAGAAGATGGATCGTTTCATTTTAAGAAACACAAGATTTATTTATACAAAGAAGACTTTGCAGCTTTTGCAGAAATTCTTGGAGAAATGACTTCTTACGTTTTGAACCACAAAGGCGAAGAAGTAATCTCTGAAAGACACCAAAAAGATTTCAAAAAAGAATACGCATCGGACAAAACAGATGATGACGAAATTTTACCACAAACATCAACTTTTACTGATATAGAATTTGATGATATTTAATTCTTAGTTACTAATTTACAAAACTAAAAAGTCCAAAAGTCTTATGATTTTTGGACTTTTTTTGTACATTTAAAAAACTAAACCACTATGGACTTTCAGTCCATAGATTTAGTTAGCAGACTTAAAGTCTCCACGGTTAAAACGAGAACAAAAAAATTAAACCGCAAATTCGCAAATTAAGCACATCAAAGCTGAATAAATAATTTGCGAATCCGCGGTGAAAATTTTTAGAAGCTAAAGCGAAATGCCCTAAAAGTGCATAGTTTTAAACTATATTTGAGACCAATAAATGACCGCTTAAAATTATTGAAACAAATAACACATCAACAAAAAATGAAGAAAAAATTCACACTTTTCATGACTACTTTAATTGTAATGTCAAGCACTTTATATGCACAAACACCTTTAAAAGAGTACGAAGCCGGACACGTTTTTCATATTGGTCTACCAGAATATATGGGAAAAACGATAGGATTGAATAACTCCGCAACTATCCAGTACAAAAGTGAAGTCAAAGATGTATATGGTTTCGTAATAGAAGATAATAAAGAAGAACTAAAATTAGCCGAATTAAACTATTCCTCTATCAACGAATTTTATGAAGGTTTTATAAAAGACTTTCTAACAGATGAAGACGACAGAATTATTTCACAACCATTATATAAAAAAAACGGGGATATTAATTTTGTTGAATCTGACGTGACTTACTACGATAAAGAGGCAAAAATTAACATTTATTATTTAGTGGGAATAGTTGAAACAAAATCTGCTTATTACAAAGTATTATCTTGGTCAGCAGCTGAAAACAAAGATAAATTTAAAGCAGACTTTCAAAAAATAATATACAGTTTAAAAGACTAAAATAAGATTCAAAAAAAAATCAAAATGAAGAAAATTTTCCTTCCCATTTTTATATTCTTATTTGGTATTACAATTTCTGCCCAAAAATTGGAATACATTACAAAATCAAACATTCCATACTATAGCGATGCGATAAACAAAACAGATGCTTACCTCAACGAACGATGCCTTCTCGATATTTATTATCCAAAAAACAGTAGTGGTTTCGCAACTGTAGTTTGGTTTCATGGAGGCGGATTAACTTCGGGTAGCAAAGAACTTCCTGAAGGACTTAAAGACAAAGGTATTTGTGTAGTTTCCGTAAATTATCGTTTGTCCCCAAAAGTAAGTTCTCCAAAATATATTGAAGATGCCGCAGCAGCTGTAGCATGGGTTTTTAAAAATATAAACACGTTTGGCGGTGATAATTCTTTGATTTTTATTTCCGGACATTCTGCTGGTGGATACTTGGCAAGTATGATTAGTTTAGACAAAAAATGGTTATTGGCTGATGGAATAGACGCAAACAAAATTGCAGGAATCATTCCATTAAGTGGTCAGGCTATTACCCATTTTGAAATAAGAAAAGAAAGAGGTATTCCTGAAACACAACCTGTAATAGACGAGCTTGCGCCACTGTTTCATGTTCGTGCCGATGCTCCGCCTCTATTATTAATAACCGGCGACCGTGAATTAGAAATGTTAGGCCGTTATGAAGAAAATGCCTATTTAATGCGAATGATGAAAATTGCCGGCCATAAGGAAACAAAGCTCTACGAGTTAGATGGTTTTGGTCACAACATGACAGAACCTGCTTTTCCTTTAGTTATAAAAGAAGTACAAAGAATTGTCCATGAGAAAAAAAATATAAAAAAATAATGCTAAAACAACTATTCTTGACGAACGTGAAATCACTCTTTCAGAAAGCGATTTCCTTCCGGCATCATTCTTCTTTTTAATTTCTGCTTTTGTTATCGAATATTTAACCCCTAAAATCATTAACTTTGAGAATCTATTGAAAATCAAAATCTTCAACTAATAGTTTTTTTTTTAAAATAAACTATTGTTGTCCAAATTTATCTCAATTATCCGCTATTACATGTAGCAAAAAATAATCCAATTGCTTTTCTAATTTGCAGTTTAATAACTTAAAAAATTAGTCTTTATGCAAACTTCTCCAACTGATAATTTTTGGCAATTTGACCCGAACTATTGGTTTCAAAAACTAAATAGTAGCGACAAAGGTTTATCCAAAACAATTGCTGAAAAAATCCTGCTAGAATCCGGAGAACACAAAATAAACAAATCAATTTTGAAAAAGGATTTTTTCCTTTTCATAGGACAATTTAAAAGTCCGTTGATGTTACTGCTTATTGGAGCTGTAATATTATCAGCCTTTCTTGGTGACACCTCCGATGTTTTTATTATACTATTTATCGTTTTGTCTACCGGTTTCCTTAGTTTTTTCCAAGAAAGAAATGCAGGTCGTTTTGTAGCTGCTTTACAATCTATGATTGCATTAAAAAGCAGTATTTTGAGAGATGGAAAAGAACAAGAAATTCTTTCTTCTACTATAGTTCCCGGCGATATTATTTTCTTGAAAGCTGGAGATATGTTACCCGCCGATTGCCTAATTATTGAAGCCAATGAATTACATGCCAATGAAGCCAGCTTAACCGGAGAATCCTATCCAACAGCAAAAATAGCAGGAATAGTGGATGCAAAAACAGAACTAACCAAAAGAACAAACTGCCTCTGGGAAGGAACAAATATAGTCAGTGGTACAGCCAAAGCAGTAGTAATTAATACAGGAAGCAAAACTATTTTTGGCGCCATTGCAAAAAGTGCTTCCGCTACAGTAGAAACTAAATTTGAAAAAGGCATCAAAGACTTTGGTTATTTCTTAATGAAAATAACATTAGTGCTCTCAATATTCATACTGATTGTCAATTTATTAAATCACAAAAGTGCCATTGAATCCGCCTTATTTGCATTGGCTTTAGCCGTAGGAATGGCACCTGAGTTGCTCCCTGCCATTACTACTATTGCAATGAGTGCAGGTGCCAAAAGAATGTTAGATAAAAAAGTAATCGTAAAAAAACTGGCTTCTATCCAAAATTTAGGAGAAGTCAATTTATTGTGTACTGATAAAACTGGTACCATTACAGAAGGTGCAATTATAGTAGCAGGAACCGTTGATGGTTTAGGCACCGAAAATGAATTTGTAAAAGAATTGGCCTATTGGAATGCTTATTTTGAAACAGGTTACGCCAACCCAATTGATGAAGCCATAAAAAAGTTGCAAATAGAAACAAAAGCTAATCCAACAAAATTAGGCGAGATTCCTTATGATTTTATACGTAAAAGATTAAGCATCGCTATTATTACCGACGCAAATAAATTATTGATCAGTAAAGGAGCGTTTAACAATATCATGAGTATTTGTACTACGGTGAGATTGAGTAATGGAACTGTTGAAGACATAGAACAACATAAAGCCGAAATTGAAAACAAATATGAAGAATTTGGGATCAAAGGATTGCGAAGCATCGGCATATGTTATAAGAACATCAACTCCAATGCTATTGTAAAAGAAGATGAAACCTCCATGATTTTTGCTGGTTTTATTTTACTCGAAGATCCCGTTAAAATAGGTATTATAGAAACAATTGAGGAATTAAAAAAACTACAAGTACACCTGAAAATAATATCTGGTGATAATAAAAATGTAGCCCAATCCATCGCTTTAAAAATTGGAATCATTAACCCTGTTGTGATGACAGGACAAGAACTTTTCAGTACAAGTCCGGAAGCATTAAAACATTTGGTAGGGAAAACACACATTTTTGCCGAAGTAGAACCACAACAAAAAGAGCATATTATTCAGGCTTTAAGAAAAACATATACAGTTGCCTATGTGGGTGACGGTATTAATGATGTATCTGCTTTAACAGCTGCCGATATTGGAATATCTGTAGAAAATGCTGTTGATGTCGCTCGAGAAGCTGCCGATTTTGTATTAATGGAAAAAGATTTAGCAGTTATTATAGATGGCATTAAAGAAGGACGGAAAACTTTTGCAAATACTTTAAAATACATTTTTATAAACACAGGCTCTACTTTTGGAAATATGTTCAGCGTTGCGATTGCCTCCCTTTTATTACCATTTCTGCCTATGTTGCCCAAACAAATTTTATTAACTAATTTCATAACTGATTTTCCTTATCTCACCATTGCATCAGATAATGTTGACCAAGAACAATTGAACAAACCCGGAAAATGGAATTTAAAATTCATTAGAAATTACATGATTATTTTTGGGATTCACAGCTCACTATTTGACGTGATAACCTTTCTTATACTCTATTATATATTAAAAGTAAAAGAATCTGCCTTTCAAACTGCTTGGTTTGTAGAATCCATACTTACTGAATTATTCATCCTGTTTATAATACGAACACATAAAAACTTCTTTAAAAGTAAACCGGGCAAGTATCTTTTTATTTTGAGTATACTGGGGTTAATAATTACAGTTACACTTCCTTACCTTCCTATTGCAACTACAATAGGATTATCGCCAATTCCTCTTCTCAATATGGGTATTATGTTACTAATAGTTTTGATCTATATCATTACAGCTGACCTTTTAAAAGTTTGGTTTTTCAAAAAGTACATACGAACTTAATATTGAATATGCCTTAAAATTAATTAATATTACTATGAATAACTGATATTGAGCTTGTATTTCCCCAAATGAATTCTCCTTTTTATTTCTAAAAAAAGGATTTTTATATCGATTAAATTGCATATTTTTATTCCATAAAATAGTTCTTCTAAAAACTTACGTTTTTTTTTAGATGAACTCCTATTAGTTATATATTCAGAATGGAAATAAAATTATTAATCATCCCAGGCTTGGGTGATTCAGGAGAAAAGCATTGGCAAAGCTACTGGCTCAAAAAATATAAAAATGCCACTAAGGTAATTCAAAACAACTGGGACGAACCTCAACGCGAGGATTGGCTTTTAAAACTAAACGAAGCAATACTAAAACTGGAAGAACCCACTATTTTGGTTGCACACAGTCTTGCCGTTTCTTTAGTAATGCATTGGGTTTCTGTAAATAATAACCCTAATATAATTGGTGCTTTACTGGTTGCACCTGCAGATGTAGATTCACCTGAGCATACACCAGAGAAAATTTGGAACTTTTCGCCAATACCATTATCCAAATTAGATTTCCCTTCCATAGTAGTGACTAGCGAAAATGATCCATACATAGCTGTACAAAGAGCCGAATATTTTGCTGAAATGTGGGGAAGTGATTTTATAAATATTGGTCAAAAAGGACATATCAATTCCGAATCAAATCTCGAATTTTGGGAAGAAGGACAAATGCTATTGCAACAATTAATTGATAAAATTAATAATTAATTGTTTATCCTATTCTCAACCCATTTTCAATTTTAAAATCCGGAGCCAATAAAATAACATCTCCTTCATCACCCACTGCTCCTAAGACCAAGCATTCGCTTATGAATTTCCCAATTTGTTTTTTAGGAAAATTGACCACTGCAACAATTTGCCGATTTTTCAATTCTTCCTTTTGGTAGCGTTTCGTTATTTGCGCCGATGTTTTTCTAATTCCGATTGCTGAACCAAAATCTATTGTTAACTGATAGGCAGGTTTTCTAGCTTCGGGAAAATCATTTACTTCTAAGATAGTTCCCACGCGCATTTCCACTCTTTCAAATTCAGACCAAGTTAATTCCATAAATTTATTTTCGTTTTAAAGTCAATTTTCAATGACACTGTTTTACAAACGAAATTTACTGTTTTCTGTTTAGAAACAATCCTTTTTTCATAACTTTAAAGTTTAAAATCTAAAAAAAGACATCACAACTTTTAAAAAAAGCGTTTTTTAAAACTTAAATCCAAAAAAACATAAATGTCAAAAACTGCTTCAAAAATGATTCCGCTTGGAACTGTTGCACCTGAATTTCATTTGAAAAACACTAATTCTGATGAATGGTTTTCTTTTTCAGATTTAAAGGGTGAAAAAGGGACCTTAGTACTATTCATCTGCAATCACTGCCCGTTTGTGCGTCATGTGATTGAAGAAGTCGTAATGATCGCTAATGATTATCGGGTTCAGGGAATTGGTATAATCGCTATTTCAAGTAATGATATTTCACAATACCCTCAAGATGCACCGGAGTTGATGACTGAATTTGCTTTCGAAAACAAAATGGAATTTCCTTATTTATATGACGAAACACAAGACGTTGCCAAAGCATACGACGCGGCATGCACACCAGATTTTTTCTTGTTTGACAACCAAAATAAATTAGTGTATCGCGGTCAGTTGGACGACAGCCGACCAGGAAATGGGATTCCGCTTAGTGGCAATGATTTGCGGGGTGCGATTGATAGTGTAATTTACAATCGAATAATTAATCCAAATCAAAAACCAAGTATTGGTTGTAATATAAAATGGAAATAAATCTAATTTAAAAAAGTATGTTGGATAAAGTCAACATACTTTTTTATAGTGTAAAAATAAAATATTACAATTGAGAAGATATATAATTTGAAATACTTGCCATTTTAACATCGTCAAGGTGCGCTTTTACTTGCATTCTTGTTAAGATTGGCTGCCAATTTTCCTTGCTATATGCAGTTGGAGCATACAATTTATGGCATCTGGCACAACTATTTTCATATAAATTTTTTCCTTCAACCAGTTCTGGTGAAAGTACGGTTGTTTTTGCTGCTTCTGTTGGAGCAGTTTGTACCGCCACCGTTTTAGAAGCGCACGAAAATAAAACTACTGCAAGTGCTGCTACTGCTACTATTTTTGATTTCATAATTAGTTATTTAGAATAACAAATATAAAAAAATACCAATAACATTAAGTCTTTGATATTTAAATTATTGATGTATTGAGCAACAAACCTATCAATTTTGCAATTAATTGCACAAATTCTGTAATATTATTTTTGTGATTTGAACCTAATTTTACAAAACACGAATAAAAATTCATCACATAAAAAATTAAACTTATGGAATCGAACCAAATAAACAATAGCGAATCACATAAAGACAATACAATTTCCGGATTAAAAACTGCGTCAGACAAATATATTGAAACAGCTCCAAATGTAAAATTATATGTAAAGGATTATGGAGAAGGAAAACCTGTAATTCTTATTCATGGATGGCCGCTTTCTAATGAAATGTGGGAATATCAAATTGAAACACTTGTAGAAAATAATTTCCGAGTTATTGCTTACGACCGTCGGGGATTTGGTAAATCTTCACAACCTTGGGACGGGTATGACTACGACACATTAGCTGATGATTTAAAGGCAATTATTGATCAATTGGATTTAGAAGACGCTACACTTGTTGGATTTTCTATGGGCGGTGGCGAAGTCGTTCGCTATTTTAGCAGGCATGGCGGCAAAGGACTTTCAAAAGCAGTATTAATAGCTTCTATAGCGCCATTTCTATTAAAAACAGATTCTAATCCAGATGGTGTTTCACAAGAAAAATACGATGCTATGGCAGAACAAATTAAAGACGATCGAATGGGTTTTCTGGATAGTTTTGGAAAAACTTTTTTCGGAGTGAGTTTCATCAGTAAACCCATCAGCACCCCTTTATTGGATTATTATAGAATGCTATGTTCTTTTGCGTCACCACGCGCGACTTTAGCATGTGCAAAGTCATTTTCCTCAACCGATTTTCGTAGAGAAATGGCCTCGGTAAATGTGCCCACATTAATCATTCATGGAGATGAGGACAAAACTGTTCCTATAGAAATCACTTCTGAGATAGCAACAAAATTAATACCAGACAACAAATTTATTATTTACGAAGGAGCTCCGCATGGTTTATTTTATATTGAGAAAGATAGATTAAACAAGGATTTGCTTGAATTTTTAAATTCAGAGATTTGAAATCACTCAAATTGAGAAATAAGTACAAGTTGCATTTATCGCATAAAAAATCCCAAAACTTTCGTTTTGGGATTTTTTATTTTTATCTGACAACTAAAATCTGTTATCTGAATTAGACTATTTTACGTCCATTAATTCTACGTCAAAAATCAATGTAGCATTTGGTGGAATTGCTCCTCCAGCACCACGAGATCCGTACCCTAAATGAGCTGGAATCACGAAACGTGCTTTGTCACCTACTCGCAACAAGGCAATTCCTTCATCCCAACCTTCAATAACGTTTCCTCTTCCTAATGGGAATTCGATTGGTTTTTTACGAGGGTATGAACTGTCAAAAACTTTACCATCTGGAAGTTGTCCTGTATAATGTACTGAAACCGTTTTTCCATTTTCTGCTTTTTTACCTTCACCTCTTTGGATGAATTGGTAACGCAAACCGCTTTCTGTTTTTTCAAAACCAGCAGCTAATTTTTCCATTTCAGCTTCCGCCTCTGCTTTTAAAGCTGCATCACGTTTGTTACGTGAACCTTTAAAAGTAATAAAAGCTTCAATTGCATTCCAATTTTTAGCTTCTTCACCTTCTCTGATAATTTCTAAAGATTCCAAAACATCTCCTTGAGCAACTGCATCAACAACATCCTGTCCTTCTACTACATGTCCAAAAACAGTATGTTTGTTATCCAACCATTCTGTTGGAATGTGTGTGATGTAAAATTGAGAACCGTTTGTTCCAGGTCCTGAATTAGCCATAGCCAAAACTCCCGGACGGTTGTGTTTCAAACTTGGGTGAAATTCATCGTCAAATTTATATCCTGGATCTCCAGTTCCTGTTCCTTGCGGACAACCACCTTGAATCATGAAATCAGGAATTACTCTATGAAATTTTAATCCGTCATAAAACTTAACCCCTTGAGGTTTTACTTTATTTTCTAAGTTTCCTTCTGCCAATCCTACGAAGTTCCCAACTGTTCCTGGAGTCAAATCGTGTGTTAGTTTTACTAAAATAGCACCTCTTGTGGTGTTGAATTTAGCATATATTCCGTTTTCCATTTTTGTATAATTTTTATTGAAGGGCAAATTTACGAAATTAATTTTAAAAAGGGAATTGAGGCGTTGATTTGGTTATTTGAAAGTTTGGATATTCAACAGGAATGGATTTTTAGAAAACGTTTCTAACATAACACCTTCTATATAACCTCCTAATTCAACTAAACCCTAGCCCAGATTACTTCACTTAATTTCTATCTTCATAGGAGTTCAGTGAACTTCGTTTGCAGTGAAAATCCTTTTTATTCGCCTTTTTCGACGAATAAAAAGATTGCAACGAATAGCTGGAAATAGCTCCTAAAGAAAAGTTTAATTGCTTATTTGGCTATTCGTTTATTTGAGAAATTTTGAGTCTCAAAAACTTTGTACCTTTGCGCTTTAAAACTTAGAAAAGAAATTATGCGCATTGATATTGTAACTGTTCTCCCAGAATTATTGCGAAGTCCATTTGAGGCTTCAATTATGAAACGTGCCATCGATAAAGGATTGGTGGAAGTTCATTTTCATAATCTACGGGATTATACAACCAACAGACAGAAAAGTGTGGATGATTACCCTTATGGCGGTGGTGCAGGAATGGTGATGACGGTGCAGCCGATTGATGCTTGCATTACGCATTTGAAAAGTGAGAGAACCTACGACGAAATCATTTATATGTCGCCAGACGGGGAAACCCTGAACCAAAAAATGGCGAACACGATGTCGATGTATGAAAATATTATTATCCTTTGCGGTCATTATAAAGGTGTGGATCAACGGGTACGTGACCATTTCATTACAAAGGAAATCTCGATTGGTGATTATGTTTTAAGTGGTGGTGAATTAGGTGCTTTGGTTTTATCGGATGCTTTAATCCGATTGATTCCTGGTGTTTTGAGTGATGAAACCTCAGCATTGACGGATAGTTTTCAAGATGGATTATTGTCAGGACCTATTTACACAAGACCTGCTGATTATAACGGATGGAAAGTTCCTGATGTTTTGACCAGCGGAAATTTTGCCAAAATTGATAAATGGCGTGAAGATATGGCGTATGAGCATACTAAGAATAGAAGACCGGATTTACTGGATGAGTAAAAATTAGTTTAAAGTTTGAGGTTTAAAGTTGGCATTCAACAACTTCTAAACTTTAAACAAGAAAAACTTTAAACTTTAAACTTTTTTATTTACTTTTGCGCCCACATTAGGTTAACCTCTGGCGAGATCCGTGAATGTTGATTTAATAAAAACCATAATTAAAAAATTATCATGGCAGATTTAATGAAATTCGTTCAAGACGAATTAGTAGCTAGAAAAGATTTTCCTGTTTTTGGAGCTGGTGATACTATCACAGTTTACTACGAAATTAGAGAGGGTGAAAAAACTAGAACACAGTTTTTTAAAGGAGTTGTTATTCAAAGAAGAGGTTCTGCTAATACAGAAACTTTTACAATTCGTAAAATGTCAGGTGCTATTGGAGTTGAGCGTATCTTCCCAGTAAACTTACCAGCTTTACAAAAAATTGAAATCAACAAAAAAGGTGCAGTTCGTAGAGCTAGAATTTTCTACTTTAGAGAACTTACTGGTAAAAAAGCTAAAATTAAAGACAAAAGAAGATAGTCAACTATCTCTTTACTATAAAAAAGTCCCTACAATGTTGGGACTTTTTTTTTGCTAATTTTTCTCCTCATAAATTCCTAATTTAGGATTATAGAACCTATAAAACTAACAAATTAAGAATAACAAGTTAGTAATCTAAAAATTCGTATTTTTCTATATAAAATGCGCCTGCTATTACATCTGATTTTCATATATTTGTCCGCCTTATTTCAAGTGAAAGACCTTATTTAAGCTACATTTAACCGTGATTCGATTATAAAAATACAAAAATGACACAGAAATCAAAAATTTTTTACACCCTTACTGATGAAGCGCCTTTGTTGGCAACTTATTCATTTCTACCTATTGTACAAGCATTTACATCAACTTCTGACATTGAAATTGAAACTAGAGATATCTCTTTAGCCGGAAGAATTTTAGCAAACTTTCCTGAATTTTTGACTGAAGATCAAAAAACGGGAGATGCTTTATTAGAACTTGGACAATTAGCAACAACTCCAGAAGCAAACATTATAAAATTACCAAATGTTTCGGCATCTGTTCCTCAATTAAAAGCGGCTATTGCTGAATTACAATCTCATGGTTATAATTTACCTGATTTCCCAGAAGAACCACAAAACGAAGCGGAGAAAACAATCAAAGCTAAATATTCTAAAATTTTAGGTTCTGCCGTAAATCCAGTTTTACGTGAAGGAAACTCTGACCGTAGAGCTCCTAAAGCAGTTAAAAATTATGCTAAAGCAAACCCACATTCAATGGGAGCTTGGTCATCTGACTCAAAAACACAGGTAGCTTCTATGGAAAGTGGCGATTTTTACGGAAGTGAAAAATCACTTACTATTGCTGATGCTACTGATGTGAAAATAGAATTTGTTGCTAAAGATGGTTCAACTACTGTTTTGAAAGCAAGCACTCCATTAAAAGCAGGTGAAATAATCGATAGTTCTGTTATGAACTTGAATGCTTTGAAAAGTTTTGTTGCTAAAACAATCAAAGAAGCTAAAGAACAAAACGTTTTACTTTCAGTTCACCTGAAAGCTACGATGATGAAAGTTTCTGATCCAATTATTTTTGGGGCTATCGTAGAAGTTTATTTCGCTGCTGTTTTCGAAAAATACGCTGCTTTATTTAATGAATTGAATATTGACACTAGAAATGGTTTAGGTGATGTATATGCAAAAATTGCAGGACATCCTATGCAGGCTGAAGTGGAAGCTGCAATAAACCAAGCAATAGAAAACGGACCAGCATTGGCCATGGTAAATTCTGAAAAAGGAATTACTAATCTTCACGTTCCTTCGGATGTAATTGTTGATGCTTCAATGCCAGCAATGATTCGTACTTCAGGACAAATGTATAATAAGGAAGGAAAACAACAAGATACTATAGCCATTATCCCAGACAGATGTTACGCTGGAGTTTATACCGCTACTATTGATTTTTGTAAAAAACACGGTGCTTTTGACCCAACAACTATGGGAAGTGTACCAAACGTAGGTTTGATGGCACAAAAAGCGGAAGAATATGGTTCTCATGACAAAACATTCCAAATGAATGCAGACGGCGTTGTACGTGTTGTAGATACTAATGGAAACGTTTTAATGGAACAAGCCGTTGAAGCAAAAGATATTTTCAGAATGTGTCAGGCAAAAGATGCTCCTATTCAAGACTGGGTTAAATTAGCTGTAAACAGAGCTCGTTTATCCAATACTCCAGCCGTTTTTTGGTTAGACGAAAACAGAGCACATGACAGAGAGTTAATCGAAAAGGTAACAAAATATTTAAAAGATTACGATACAACAGCTTTAGATATTCGCATCCTTAATCCTATTGAAGCAACTGACTTCACATTAGAAAGAATCATTAAAGGACTAGATACTATTTCTGTAACAGGAAATGTATTGCGTGATTACTTAACTGACTTATTTCCTATTTTGGAAGTAGGAACATCAGCTAAAATGTTATCAATCGTTCCCTTGATGAATGGTGGAGGTTTGTTTGAAACAGGTGCAGGTGGATCAGCTCCTAAACACGTAGAACAGTTTACGGAAGAAGGTTATTTACGTTGGGATTCTCTAGGTGAGTTCTTGGCTTTAGGCGCTTCATTAGAACATTTAGGTCAGACTTTAAATAATTCTAAAGCAATTATTTTAGCTGAAACTCTTGATGTAGCTACTGAGAAATTCTTAGCTAATGATAAATCCCCAGCTCGAAAAATTGGTGAAATTGATAACCGTGGTTCTCATTTTTATTTGGCAATGTATTGGGCAGAAGCATTAGCAGCACAAGATAAAAACGAGGAATTGAAAGCTATCTTTACTCCTATTGCAACAGCATTTGCAGCAAACGAAGCAAAAATCAATGCAGAGTTAATTGGAGCGCAAGGTAAACCTCAAGCTATTGGTGGTCATTACCAACCAAATCCTGAATTGACTGAAAAAGCAATGCGTCCAAGCGAAACATTCAATACTATTTTAGATAGGATTGCTGTTCCTGCAAAAATCGCTTAATAAAGTAATTTCATATAGTAAAAAAGACGACTGTTTCCAGTCGTCTTTTTTTATATCCGTAGGCGAAATTATATTCGAATTAGGCTTTGAAAATTTACAATCATTTTTCTCCTTTGGAATTCAGAGCATGTTTTAATTGATTGGTTCTAATAAATATTTATACCGTTGTTATTCTATTGCATCATTTACAGTTTGACTATCTACAAACTGTTCAAAACTTATAATTTTACTGTCTTTCAATTTCCATACATGTGCCACTCTGGCTGTAAATGATTTGCCTGTAATTTTATAAATACCACTATAAGTACCGTATGCTACCACTTTATCATCGCTGGCAACATAATCTTCTGGAGTAAATTTATAATCAATCCATTCGCTTCCCAATCGGCTAAAAACATTTTGGGTAACGTTTTCTAAACCAATATAAGTTCCTGCATACGGGAAACCTTTGGCTTCAGTCCAGGAAATGTCTTCGGCTACATATTTAGCCAAATTTTTACCGTTTTCTTCCGAAGTTTTTCCTTCGTAAGTGCTTTTTATAATGTCAAGATTTGTCATTGCCTTTTTATTTAAAGAACAGCTTGATAATACCAAAAGCACCACCAAGCTGTAAAGGATTGATTTTACCATTTCATTTCTCCAGTATTTACTTTTGCACCTATCATCAAGGCAGTTTCAAAAGTAAGTGCTGGATATTTTGCTTTCAAAACAGTAATTAAAGCTTCCGATGTTTTATTTGTATTCAAAGTTTCTTCGTAGAATTGAATGTAGCTTTTGGTATGATTTACAGCAGCGATATCAAATGGAGAATTTGAATTGGCGTGTGCAGGAATTACAATTTCAGGATTCAAAGCAGTTATTTTGTCTAAAACTGAAATCCAGCTTTTGCGGGCATCAGGAGTTTGTGCATCTGCCATCCAAAGATGAAAAGTTGTTCCAAAAATATTGATTCCACCAACAACCGCTTTGATAGAAGGAATCCATACAAAAGTTTTATTCGGAAATTCTTCCAAACCAATGATTTCTAATTTCTGACCTTCCAATTCAATACTATTTCCTTTTAAAACCTGAGGTAAAATTGCGTTTGACGTAATGTTTTTGCCCAATCTTTCGCCCCAAACTTCTAATTTCTTTTGAGCCGTAGCTTTAATATGTTCTACTGTTCCAGGAGAAGCATAAGCGGTAACTTCTGGAAAATATTTTTTAAATACTTCTAGTCCAAAGTAAAAATCAGGATCACTGTGAGAAACGAAAATAGTGGTTAATTTTTTACCACTTGCTTTAATTTCCTGTGCTACTTTTTCGGCATCCGCCAAAGTAAATTGTGCATCTATCAAAACTACCTCTGTTTTCCCTGATACAATTACCGATGCTACACCAAAACTATTTTCTGATGCATTGTAAACTTGCAGTTTTAAATCTTTAGTTTCAATAGTTTTGAAACTTTGTGCTTGTGTTCCCATTGTAAATAAAATTAAAATTGTTAAAAATACTGTTAAGATATTGTTCTTCATTTTTTGGGTTGATTAAAATTAACACTGCAAAGATGAACCGATATGCTATCTCAAAACATTAAACTAGTTTAATAAATCAAAAGGAAAATCTTATTTTTTGAAGGCAATTTTCTTTCGAATGTTACTCAAAAAAACATTGGTAATACCCAAATAAGCAGCCACTTGAATATTTGAAAGTCGTTGAATAAATTGTGGATATTTTTCTGCAAATTCAAGGTAACGAGACTCTGCTGTTTTGCTCAAATTATCAATCATTCTGCGCTGAAGGGCAATGTGTGTTTTTTGAGTCATTACCCGAAATAGCTTTTCAATTTTAGGCAAATTGGCATAAGCAAATTCCTTATCTTTTTTAGAAATTAAAAACACCTCACTATCTTCAATGGCTTCTATAAAAAGTTGCGAAGGCGTTTCAGTTGTAAAACTGTCAATATCGGTAATCCACCAATTTTCAATAGCAAAATAGAGTACTTGTTCAAAGCCATTTTGATCAATATGATAGACTCGAAAAAGCCCTTTGGTAACAAAACCTTCGAACTTGCAAACTTCTCCTTCTCGCAACAAAAAACTTTTTTTCCTAATTGTTTTATATTCGAACAAATTACAAAATACTTCCATTTCATTCTCTGAAAGTGAAATATGTGCTGCAATATTTTGTTTGAGAAGTTCTGTCATATCTCGATGCTTTAAAACGTTTTTACATCAAAGATAAGTAAGTTTCACTGATTGGAGATAAAGAATGCTTTATACTCAAGACAGTTGCTTTTAAAAAAAGTTAAACACTAACTGACGAAAACGGGCCTACAGGAAAATTTTTCAGCAACGACATTGAAGACGAAACCGAAATAAGTCCTTGATAAAAAACAGCATCAAATTGTATTAGCAATAAGACGAATTGATATTAAATGCTCAACAAGATTTATTCTGTTGAGCATTACTTATATTTAGCACAGTATTCCAGACAAACATTACTTTTTACCTTGTAATTTAGACTGGCGAATATTTTTTTATATAAATAAGCGAACATTCACTTATAAATACTATTTTTGCTTCGTTAATAATAAAAGTCATGCGAACAAGAGATACAAACAAAGAAGAGATAGTCAAACAGAAAGCCATTGAAATGCTGGTAAAACTTGGCATTGAAGGCTTTGGAATGAATAGATTAGCCAAAGAAAGCGGTGTTTCTGTAGCCACATTATACATCTATTACACCGATAAAGACGATTTAATTAAAAAAATAGGTATTGAAATTGGGCAAAGTTTCTTTAGTGAAATGGTTAAAGACTTTTCGGCAACTATGCCTTTTAAAGAAGGTTTACGCAGACAATGGGAAAACAGAGCACGATTTGCATTAAAATATCCTTTGAATGTTGCTTGTTGGGAACTCCTGAGTCATTCCAGTTATAGAGACTATATTTTGGAAGAAAGCTTATCCGATTTTAAAATCATAATGGGTAACTTTTTTAAAAATGCTATTGCCAAAAAAGAATTACTTCCCATATCAGTAGAAGTATTTTGGAGTGTTGCCTATGGACCTCTTTATTCTTTATTACGTTTTGAAAACGAAGGTAAAAATTTTGGAGGAGGCCCCTTTAAACTCACCCAAAAAATAACTGATGAAGCATTTGAATTAGTCATAAAAGCATTGACACCATAAAAAAATTAACTATGGAAAACCATTTAGAGAACATATTGGTATTTGCAACCAATATTGCAACCGTAAGCGATAAACAAAAAGTAAGCGATGTATTGAATGAACATTCCGAAATCAATCAATGGAATATTGACCAAGAAGATATCGATTGTGTTTTGCGAATCGTAAGCGAAACTTTATCAGAAGAGCAGGTAATACATCTTATAGAAACGCAAAATTTCAAGTGTACAACATTGGAATAAAACAAAAGAAAATGAACGAAAAAGAACTACAATCAACATCATTAACTGGCTATCAAAAATTTGCTATTTTTATATTAGCCATAACACAATTTACCGTAATACTTGATTTTATGGTAATGTCACCATTGGGCGATATCCTAATGAAATCATTAAATTTAAAACCATCCCATTTTGGATTAGTTGTATCTACCTATGCTTTTAGTGCAGGAATTTCGGGGCTTCTTACTGCCGGTTTTGCAGATAAATTCGACCGTAAAAAACTATTATTATTTTTTTATGTTGGTTTTATTGCAGGAACTATTTTATGCGGAATGGTTACTTCCTATGCATTACTTGTAGCAGCCAGAATCGTAACAGGTTTGTTTGGTGGAGTTATCGGATCCATATCAATGGCAATTGTCGCTGATTTATTTACAACTCACCAGCGAGGTCGAGTAATGGGATTTATTCAAATGGGATTTGGAGCAAGTCAGATTTTAGGCATCCCTATTGGTTTATATCTTGCCAATGCTTGGGGTTGGCACGCACCATTTTTATGGGTAGCAGCAATGGCTGCTATTGTGGCGCTTCTAATTGCAATTAAACTAAAACCAATAAATAAACATCTGGGTATCAAACAGGAAAAATCTCCATTTGCACACTTAACACACACTATAGCAAAAAAAGACTATAGGATTGGTTTCACTTCCACTGCATTACTTTCTATAGGTGGCTTTATGATGATGCCCTTTGGCAGCGCTTTTGCAATCAACAATTTACATATCACACAAGATCAATTACCTATTGTATTTATGATTGCAGGATTATCTACATTAATAGTAATGCCATTAATTGGAAAATTGAGTGACAAAATAGATAAGTTCAAAATATTTGTGTACGCTTCTATATGGTCAATAGTAATGATAGCAATTTATACTAATCTTAGCGTTACCCCACTTTGGTTAGTCGCAATTTTAAATGTACTTATGATGATGGGGATTATGAGTCGCATGGTGCCTTCAACAGCTTTGTCAACATCAATACCTGTAATGCAAGACAGAGGGGCATTTATGAGTATAAATTCATCTTTACAACAAATAGCTGGAGGTATTGCAGCTGCTTTTGCAGGAACTATTGTGGTACAAAAAGATGAATTTAGCCCATTAGAACATTATAATACATTAGGAATTATAATTATTATCATTTCAATTATTTCAATATTTTTTCTATTTAGAGTTGATAAACTTGTAAAAAAGAATGCCGAAGAAAAACTTCAAACCATTCCTAATATAGGGGAAATATAGGTTTTATAGGAAAAATTGAAAAAGAAATTCTGAATGACCTAAAAATTGAATTACCATTTAAAATTAAGCAACTTAGCAAAATTAATTCCTTTTCAATTGGTATTCCCTTTGTAATTAATGTAATTTGTATTTCAAAACCCCAGAGATGATTTCAAAAAAAATTGGCACACTCCTACTCTTATTTTTAACAGCCCTAAACTCCTTTTCACAAGACACGGAACAGGCGAAGCAAAAATTCACACTCAGCGGAACTATTATTGATGCCAACAGCAATGAAACTTTGATTGGCGTAAACATTGTTATCCCAGAATTGAAAACTGGTGTAACCACCAATGAATATGGCTTTTATTCTATTACTGTACCAAAAGGAAATTACAGTATTCAAATCACCTATTTAGGATATCAAACTATTGAGGAATCAATAAATCTAGACCAAAACACAAAGAACAATTTTAAATTATTAAGTAATGAAACCGCTTTAAAAGAAGTAGTTATCATTGATACAAAAACTAAAACTGATATTCGGAAACCGGAGATGAGCGTCAATAAACTCTCCATTTCAGCTATTAAGAAAATGCCGGTAGTACTTGGCGAAGTGGATGTTCTCAAATCTATTTTATTACTTCCCGGAGTTACTAATGCTGGCGAAGGCGCGTCTGGTTTTAATGTACGCGGTGGTGGTGCAGACCAAAATTTAATCCTGTTGGACGAAGCAACCATCTTTAATTCTTCCCATGTTTTTGGTTTTTTCTCTGTTTTCAATCCTGATGCCATAAAGGATTTAAAGTTATACAAGGGAGGAATTCCGGCTCGTTTTGGAGGAAGAGCTTCTTCGGTTTTGGATATTTATCAAAAAGATGGCAACAGTAAAGAATTTCACGTGAATGGCGGAATCGGATTAATATCCAGTAGAATTTTGGCCGAAGGACCGTTAGTAAAAGATAAAGGCTCTTTCCTTATTGGCGGTCGAAGTTCATATGCCCATTTATTCTTGAAACTATCCAAAGATCAAAAAGACAACTCTGCTTATTTTTATGATTTGAATACCAAATTGAGTTATAAATTGAACCCGAATAACAATTTATATTTATCGGGATATTTTGGAAGAGACGTTTTTAGCCTAAACAAAAGCTTTACTAATATTTACGGAAACTCGACTTTAAACTTACGATGGAATCATTTATTTTCAGATAAATTATTTTCGAATTTATCGTTAATCTACAGCGACTATTACTATGGATTGGATTTGGATTTTGTAGGTTTCAAATGGGATTCTGGCATCAAGAATTACAATATCAAATACGATTTCAAGAATTATATTTCTGACAAATTTAAATTGAATTATGGTGTAAGTGCTATTTATTATGATTTTAATCCGGGAACCATCAGACCTTCTGATTTAAATTCTGGAATTAATTTTGATCAATTGGATAAAAAATACGCATTCGAACCCGCTTTATATATGAATGCAGACCAGGAAATTTCGAAAAAAATCTCTCTTTCTTATGGGCTTCGTTACAGTATGTTTTACCGTTTAGGGCAATCTACCGTAAATATTTATGCTGATAATAATCCTGTAACCTTCAATCCGGATTTACAGATTTATGAAAAAGCCACTCCTGTAGGAACAAAATTCTATGGGAAAAACAAAGCTATTCAGAGTTATAATAACCTGGAACCCCGTTTTTCTTTGGCCTATCAAATCAATGACAATCAATCTGTAAAAGCTAGCTACAACAGAATGGTGCAATATTTACAATTGATCTCTAATACGTCCTCTCCTACTCCGCTTGACGTTTGGACGCCGAGTGATAATTTTATAAAACCTCAAATTGCAGACCAAGTGGCTTTGGGATACTTTAAAAACCTAAAAGATGGAATTTATTCTTTGGAAGTAGAAACCTATTATAAAAAAGTAAAAAATAGATTGGATTATATTGACGGTGCAAATTTAATAGCAAATAAAGCAATCGAACAAGTGATTCTAAATGGGGAATTAAGATCTTACGGCTTGGAAATCATGTTCCGTAAAAACGAAGGCAAATTTAACGGTTGGATTTCCTATACTTTATCTAAATCTGAACAACAAACACTAGGAAGAACGCCAATTGAAACAGGAATTAACAATGGGAATTGGTACAATTCTGTTTATGATAAACTGCATAATATCGCCATTACCAGTTCTTATAATTTAAACGAAAAATGGTCTTTTGGAGCTAACTTTGCGTTACAGACTGGACAGCCCGTAACCTATCCGAATGGGCAATATGAATACTTAGGAATAACCGTTCCCAGTTATGGATTGAGAAACGAAAACCGACTGCCGGCTTATCATCATCTCGATATTGCTGCAACATTGACGCCACGCAAAAATAGCGACCGAAACTGGAAAGGAGAATGGGTTTTTAGCATTTACAATTTGTATAACCGAAAAAATGCCGCTTCAATCAATTTTAGACAAAATATAGATACCGGTACTAATGAAGCTGTAAAAACTTCCATTTTTGGAGTTGTTCCTGCTGTTAGTTATAACTTCAAATTTTAATGATTATGAAAAAAATAATATTTTTTTTGGGAATTGCAGTCGCACTTTTTTTAAATAGTTGCCAAGATGTTGTTCCAATAGATCTAAACACAGCACCACCAAAACTAGTTATTGAGGCGTCCATAAATTGGAAAAAAGGAACCGATGGAAATCAACAAAAAATAAAATTAACCACAACCACTGATTATTACAGTAATGTGATTCCTAAAGTTTCTGGAGCCACTATCACTATTAAAAACAGTTCAAATATCATTTTTAGTTTTATTGAATCAGCTAATAAAGGGGAATACTTTTGCAATAATTTCATTCCTGTCCTAAATGAATCGTACATCTTAACCGTTATTAGTGACGGCGCAACGTATACTGCAACTGAAACATTAAAATCAGTAGCACCAATAACTGAAATCATTCAAAATAACGAAGGGGGTTTTACCGGTAAGGATATAGAAATAAAATCCTATTATACGGATCCGGCTAACGAACCTAATTATTATTTGTACAAATACATTTATTCCAATCAGATTAAATCTAATTTTTACGCAGATCTAGATGAGTTTTTTGATGGAAATAAATTCTTCAGTATTTCCCAAAATGAAGATTTAAAAACCGGTGATTTAATCGAAATCAGCCATTACGGAATTTCAAAATCCTATTACAATTATCTCAGCGTTTTAGTAAGTATCGCAGGAAATAACGGCGGTGGTCCGTTTCAATCTCCTCCCGCAACGGTAAGAGGAAATATAATCAACACCACAAATTCAACAAATTATCCTTTGGGTTATTTTTCGCTTAGCGAAGTTGACATTAAAAAGTATACCATTCAATAATTAGGGTCTAATTCAGATAACAATGGATTTTAGATTTTAGATTTTTCATACATTTACAACAAATTTAGAATCTGAAATCTGAAATCTAAATTCAAAATTCCTAAATCAAAAATCAAAATGTCCTCACATCACATCGTTCGCGACGACCAAGAACCGGCTTTAATAATTGCCAATGGTGCAGCTTGTAATTCAGAATTATTAGGACAATTGTTAGAATGGTCTCCTCTAGTAATTGTATTGGATTCGGCTATGGAAAGAGTCATGGAATTAGATATAAAAGTGGATGTTCTTTTAGGGGATTTTGATAGAGGATTTGATCCGGAACAATACCAAACTTCACAGTATCCTATTGAAATAATCCATACCCCAGACCAAGACAAAACCGATTTAGAAAAGGCTTTTGATTATTTAATTCAGCGTAAAATCCCAGCCGTAAATGTTGTTTGGGCAACAGGAAAAAGAGCCGATCATACTATTACCAATCTTACCAATATTGTTCGATATAGAAATCTATTGAAAATTGTGATTTTAGACGACCATTCAAAAATATTTTTATTACCAAACAAATTCGAAAAATGGTACACAGCCAATACTCCCATTTCGTTAATACCAATAGGTCACGTAACCGGAATTCATTCTGACAATTTATTTTATCCATTAAAAGACGACAGCCTAACCATTGGATATAGAACAGGAAGCAGCAATCATGTCATAAAAGATGGCATCGTCACAATTGAACACAGTGAAGGCGATTTATTGATGATGGAATGTATGGATTGATGATAAAAAAACGTTCTATACCACTTACAATAATTTGACAAGAAAAGATTGACTATCTTTGCGCCGAAATGGAAAAAATAAAACAAACAGCGATTACCGAAAAAACGAATTTACATCCTAGAAATCTGGATCGATTTGGATACGATTTTGAAAAATTAATCAAAAATTGTCCTGAATTAAAAGTTTTTGTTTCTGTCAATGAGCACAATATAGAAACCATTGACTTTAGTAATCCCGAAGCCGTAAAGTCGCTAAACAAAGCCTTACTGGTAACTCATTACGGAATCCAAGATTGGGATATTCCTAAAAACTATCTTTGCCCGCCGATTCCCGGTAGAGCTGATTACATTCATTATATCGCTGATTTATTAGCTTCAAGCAATAGCGCAATTATCCCTGAAGGAGAAACAGTTCAAGGTTTAGATATTGGTATAGGCGCCAACTGTATTTATCCAATAATAGGAAATTCGACTTACGGATGGAGCTTTGTAGGAACCGATATTGATGAAAAAGCAATCCAAAATTGCAAAAAAATTATCCAGGACAATCCAAATCTTATGGATGCCATAAGCCTACAATTACAAACTGAAAGTCGCTTCATTTTTAAAAATATAATTACACCCGAGGATAAATTTACTTTTACCATTTGTAATCCTCCCTTTCATAATTCAAAAGAAGAAGCCACAAAATCTTCCATAAGAAAAATCAACAATTTAGAAAATACCCGAACTAAAAATCCGGTATTGAATTTTGGTGGTCAAAATACTGAATTATGGTGTGAAGGTGGCGAAATAGGTTTCCTGACTCAAATGATTTACGAAAGTGCCAAATATCCTATGAACTGTTTGTGGTTTACGACTTTGGTTTCCAAAAAAGAGAATCTATCCAGTATTTATAAAACATTAAACAAAGTTAGCGCAGTTGAAGTAAAAACAATTGATATGGCTCAAGGCCAAAAAACAAGCCGAATTGTAGCCTGGACTTTTTTGAGCGGAGCACAACAGAAAGCTTGGAAATTTTAGAATTTAAAAGTACTTATAAATACTTTTAAATCATTCCAAACGATAATATTCATTACTTATTGGCATGTTATTTTTCGTTATTCACAAAATAATTTATTTAAATGAAGCATAAATAAAAAGTTTATATTATTAAATCAATAATTAAACTTCTAAAAAAATTGTTTTCAAAAAAAAATATATAAATATTCACGAAAAATCGAATTTCTATATATTTTTAAGCTTATAAATAAATTTTAACATAGTTTTACGTAAGTTTGCTAAGAAAATCTTAAACAATTAAAAAGATATTCTTTTACAATTCATCAAATTATTAGCAAAAAAATCATTCATTTTTAAATGAAGAGACATTGAAAAGCAAAAAAAAGAACCTCATTATTATCCTTTTTTATTACAATTCAAAAGTTATTTCGCACTAAAAAAATGAACTAATCCAAACTAAATTGTGAAAAGGCAACTACTACATACCGAAACACAAGATGATTCCACACTTTGGAGCAATCTAAAAAAAGGGGATGAAAAAGCTTTTTCGCTACTTTTTAAGAGGCATTATTCCCATTTAGTCCGTTATGGAAATTCATTTATTCCATTTCCTGAAAAAGTGCAGGATTGTGTACAAGATGTTTTTACAGATATTTGGGTTTATAGAAATAAACTAAATGATTCAGTAGTAGTAAAAGCATATTTACTATCCAGTGTTCGTAAACGTATTACACGATTACAAGAACGTGATCGTATTTTCCGTGTAAGTACTTCTATAGATTCCATTAAATTTTTATTTGATTTTTCTATAGAACATCATCTCATTGCCGATGAAATAACCGCTGACAAAGTCTCACGCCTCAATCAACTAATTAATAATTTGCCTTCTCGCCAAAAAGAAGCCTTATATCTTCGCTACAATCAGGAACTTACTGTAGACCAAATAGCACATACACTTGATATTAATTATCAATCAGCAAACAATCTTTTACATCGTGCTTTATTGTGCTTACGCAAAGATTGGAAAGGAAGTATTTCTCTTATTTTACTACTATTTTTAACTACTTTTTAGTTTAAAAAAAATAAAATCAAAAAAATTTAGCATTTAATGAGTATCCAGTGAAAAAACTGTCCTCTATATAATTGTAACCTTTTTTTGATGCAACACCGTAACAATTATACTGAAATAGAAGACTTTTTAGCCGATGAATCATTCCATCTATGGGTGTGTTTCAAAGACGACCAACAAGACTGGGAAGAATGGACTTTAGAAAACTCCAATCGTGCCAAATTGGTTGAAGAAGCCCGTTTATGGCTGTTAGCAATGAAAACTCCTGATACTGACTTATCTTCTGAGGCCGTTCAAAATGCATTAGAAGCAACTTGGATGAAAATTGAAACAAAAGAAGAAAATAAAAATGCAGTAACACAACCAGTTCTAAAACTTTGGAAAAACCAATGGTTTAGAAAAGTAGCTGCTATTTTAGTTATTGGTCTTTTATCCGGCTGGTTTTATAGCCAACATTTCGGCACTAAAAATTCGGCACTTACCTACAATGAACTGATTAATGAAAATGATGAAGGTCTGGTTGAGCAAACTAATAATTCCGACAAACCTCAAATAATAACATTATCAGATGGTAGTTCCGTATTATTACAACCTAATAGCAAATTGAGTTATCCAAAAATATTTGTGGGTAATGAGAGAAAGGTTTACTTATCTGGTGAAGGTTTTTTTGAAATCAGTAAAAATCCTCAGAAACCATTTTTTGTTTTTGCCAATGAAATTGTAACTAAAGTAGTTGGAACCAGTTTTAAAATAAAAGCATACGCTAATCAACCAAATATAGAGGTGGTCGTTCGTACCGGAAAAGTTAAGGTAAGATCAAACCAGTTAATCGCAAACGCAAAAGACGAATTGATTGTATTATTACCCAATCAAGCCTTACGATTCGTGCGTAAAAATTTAATTTTCAATAAAATTACTGATATAACACAAGATGAATCTTTAAGTCATTCTACGAGTACTATCGAACAATTGGGATTTGAATTTACAGATATTCCTGTTGCTCAAATTTTCAAAACTATTGAGCAAGCTTATTTGGTGAAAATTGATTTTCCTCAGGAAAAATTAAAAGACTGTTATCTTACCACTTCTTTGGGAGACCAACCTTTACCAGAAAAACTCAAAATTATCTGTAAAAGTCTTGGAAACAATAGCAGTTATGAAATGAATGGAAACCAAATAATTATTATATCAGATGGATGCAATTAACCTTATTTAGCCTATGAATTAAAGTACTTAAACAAAAAAGCGCCGAAAATGCTGTAACATTCCCGACGCCTTGAATTAAATCAATTACCTCTCTGTAAAGAGTAATTGTTGCGTTCTCAATAACCAAACAAAAGAATATTAACAAACACAAACCAAAATTATGAAAAAAACCGTCCTTAAACAACGATTACTCTTTCGAATCATGAAAATAACCTTATTTCAATTTGTTTTAGCCCTTGTTTTTTCAAGTGTTACAATAGCGAATAATATCAGAGGGCAAAGAAAATTGGATACAAAGGTAACTATTACCCTAACCGATTTAAACTTAGATACCGCGTTAACTAAACTTGAAAAATTGGCAAATGTGAAATTTTCGTATAATTCGAGAATGACACAATTTAATCAAAAAGTGAGTGTTTCTGCTAATAATGAGGCATTATCAAGTGTACTTACCCGTATTTTGAAACCACTTAAAATTAATTATACTGAAGTAAGCAATCAAATTGTTTTACAAAAGGAAGGAATCCAAAAAGTGGGCATGAATGGAGACCTTATGTCAACACTAAATGAGAATATAGCTGCTGAAATTATTAAAGGTCGTGTAGTTGATGATAGTGGTCAACCTTTACCAGGTGTAACAATTCTTGTAAAAGGGACAACAAAAGGAACCACGACAGATGCAGATGGAAATTATACTATCACTGCTCAAATGGGAGATATTTTACAATTTTCTTATGTAGGTTTAGAAACTAAATCGGTAACTGTAACTGGAAACCTTATAAATGTTACTTTAACAGGAAGCGGTGAAACACTTCAAGATGTTGTTGTAATAGGTTCTCGTAATCCTACCAGAACGGTAACAGAATCTGCTGTGCCTATTGATGTAATCAGCATGAAAGAGATTGCTTCACAAGGACCACAAGTTAACTTAAATCAAATTTTGAACATGGTTGCACCATCGTTTACATCAAACACTACGACTGTAGCTGATGGAACGGATCACATTGACCCTGCACAATTAAGAGGTTTAGGACCAGATCAGGTGTTGGTATTGGTTAACGGAAAAAGAAGACATACTTCTTCTTTAGTAAATATTAATGGATCACCTGGAAGAGGATCTGTAGGAACGGATTTAAATGCCATTCCTGCTTTTGCTATCGAAAAAATCGAAGTATTAAGAGACGGAGCTTCCGCACAATATGGTTCTGATGCTATTGCAGGTGTAATCAATATTAATGTAAAGAAAAATACCAATAAATTAGATGTTGCCCTTTTTGGAGGAGGAAATCTTTCAAAAGGTGCTAACGACCACGATGGTGGTATTGACGGTGGTAATTACCAATTAGACTTAAACTATGGAACTGGTCTTGGGAAAGAAAAAAGCTTTATTAATGCAACTGCCAGCTTTCAACTTAGAGATGCGACAAGCAGAGCTAAGGATGTTACAGGAACTTTATTCAATGCCTATAATGCGGTTGAACAAAGAGCTGCAGAAGACGGGACAAATATTAATGCTCTTTTTGGTAACATTACTAATACTCCAAATACGGCACAAATACTTTCAACCATTAAAACGTATGCTCCACAAGTAGGTTATTTTACAACAGCGCAACAAACTGCTATAACTGGTGCTGCTACTATTTCTCAAATGCAAACAGCATTAAATTTTGATGCCACTGCAGGAGAATTAGCATATAGAAGTCTTGAAAGAAAAGATTTCAATATGAGAGTTGGACAATCTTCGTTGAAAAGCGCACAATTCTTTTTGAACGCTGCTTATCCAATCAATGATAAATTAGAAGTGTATGCTTTTGGCGGAACTAGTTATAGAACTGGAGAAGCTGCCGGTTTTTACAGAAAACCAAATCAAGCTAGATCATATACCGGTTTATATCCAAATGGATTTTTGCCAGAGATTCATTCTACAATCGGTGATGTATCTGTAGCTGCTGGTCTTAGAGGTCTTTTATTCGAAAATTGGAATTTTGATTTAAGTAATACTTTTGGAAAAAATACTTTTGACTATAATATTGAAAACACAGTTAATGCTTCCTTAAGAGAAAAATCTGCAACTCAGTTTGATGCCGGTGGCTTAGGTTTCTCTCAAAATACAACCAATTTTGATATCAACAGAAAATTTGATGTATTAAAAGGATTAAACGTTGCATTTGGTGCGGAATACAGACATGAAAACTTCACTATCAATGCAGGTGAGCCAGATTCTTATAACCTATATGATATCAATGGAGCCGTAGTTACTGGGACAACTCCTGCTAACATTAAAGTCACTGACTTTTATGGGTCTACAAGACCTGGTGGAGCACAAGTGTTCCCAGGTTTCAGACCTGCAAATGCTATTGATAAAGGACGTAACAGTTATGCCGTTTATACTGATTTAGAATTAGATCTTACTGACAAATGGTTAGTTAACGGTGCGGTTCGTTTTGAGAATTATTCTGATTTTGGAAATACAACTAATTTCAAAGTTGCATCTCGTTATAAATTAACAGATAACATCAATTTACGTGGTGCTGTTTCAACTGGATTTAGAGCGCCATCGTTGCACCAAATCTATTTTAATTCAACAGCTACACAATTCGTAGGTGGTGTGCCATTTGAAGTTGGAACTTTCAGTAATGACTCTCCAGTAGCAAAAGCTTTGGGAATTCCAACATTAAAACAAGAAGAATCTAAAAGCGCCAGTATTGGATTTACTGCAAAAATACCAGCTGCTAATCTTACTTTAACTGCCGATGCCTATATTGTAAAAATTAATGACAGAGTAGTTCTTACCGATCAATTTACTTCTAATGCTGTTACAAAACCTTACTTTGATGCCGCTGGAGCAACTGCAGCAACTTTCTTTGCTAATGCAATTGACACGGAATCAAAAGGAATTGATGTTGTAATTAGCCATAAAATAAGTTTAGGTGAAGGTTTATCTTTAAAAACTGATTTGTCTGGTACCATTTCTAATACCCAAAAAGTAGGCGACATCCATGCATCACCTATATTAGAAGCAGCAGGTCAGATAAACAGATACTATTCTGAATCTTCAAGAATTTATCTTCAAGAAGCAGTGCCAAGAGTTAAAGCTAATTTAACAAATTCACTTTCTTACAAAAAATTCGATTTCTTCTTGAGAAACGTTTATTTTGGTAAAGTAACTGACCCTAACATTGCTGATGCAAATAATGACGGAACTATTAATGCTATTGTTGTAAATAATCAAGCAGTTGAAAACGAACACCCAGTATGGGCTGCGAAAATCATTACCGATTTGTCTGTAGGATTTAAAATTACTAATGCAACAAAAATTGTAGTAGGAGCTAATAACATTTTTGATATTTATCCAACTTTCAATTTAGGACCTCAAACAATTGCAAAAAGAGCTTCTGGAGTTGATGCTAATGGAGCTGTTATTTATTCAACAACTACATCTTCAAACAATTACATTGACTTATCTAATGCAAATCAATTTGTATATTCAAGAAACACATCTCAATTTGGTCAAAACGGTCGTTTTGTTTTTGCCAGATTAAGCTTCAGCTTCTAGAAAAACATTTTATATTATGGAAAGCCATCAACTTTTGTTGATGGCTTTTTTTTGGCTTAAACTTTGGTAAAAAAAGAATCCAAACTTTGTACCTTTGTTTCTCATAACCTTTGTCCTTGTTTTAAATGAATTTCCAAGTAGTATCTGATTACCAGCCTAAGGGCGACCAACCTCAAGCGATTGAAAAATTGACTCAAGGGATTATTGATGGTGATAAATTCCAAACTTTATTAGGAGTTACTGGATCTGGGAAAACATTTACCGTGGCTAATGTAATTCAGGAAGTACAAAGACCAACTTTGGTTTTGGCACACAATAAAACTTTGGCTGCACAACTATACTCGGAATTCAAACAATTTTTTCCGAATAATGCCGTGGAATATTTCGTTTCGTATTACGATTATTACCAGCCCGAAGCTTTTATGCCCGTAACCGGCGTTTTCATCGAAAAGGATTTATCCATCAATGAAGAACTGGAAAAAATGCGAATGTCAACTACTGCTTCGTTGCTTTCTGGACGAAGAGATATTTTAGTAGTGGCTTCCGTTTCCTGTTTATACGGAATTGGAAATCCTATTGAATTTCAGAAAAACTTGATTCCAATTGAAAAAGGCCAAATCATTTCCCGAACCAAATTATTGCATCAACTGGTGCAAAGTTTATATTCCAGAACTGAAGCCGATTTTAACCCCGGAAGTTTCAGAATAAAAGGCGATACAGTAGATGTTTATCCTAGTTATGCAGATGAGGCGTATCGAGTTCATTTCTTTGGTGATGAAATCGAGGAAATTGAAAGTTTCGACACAAAGAATTCTAAAGTCCTTGAAAAATTTGATAAACTGACGATTTATCCAGCCAATATGTTTGTGACTTCGCCAGATGTTTTGCAAGGCGCAATTTGGGAAATCCAACAAGATTTGGTGAAGCAAGTCGATTATTTTAAGGAAATTGGAAAACATTTGGAAGCAAAACGATTGGAAGAACGTACCAATTTTGATTTGGAAATGATTCGCGAACTTGGTTATTGCTCTGGAATTGAAAATTATTCCCGCTATCTTGACGGTCGTTTACCAGGAACAAGACCTTTTTGTTTATTGGATTATTTTCCGAAAGATTACTTAATGGTGGTGGACGAAAGTCACGTGACACTTTCTCAAGTTAGCGCCATGTATGGTGGGGACAGAAGCCGAAAAGAAAATTTAGTGGAATATGGTTTCCGACTTCCGGCAGCGATGGACAATCGTCCTTTGAAGTTTGAAGAATTCGAAGCGATGCAAAATCAGGTGATTTACGTTTCGGCAACGCCAGCCGATTATGAATTGCAAAAAACCGAAGGTGTCGTTGTCGAACAGGTAATTCGTCCCACAGGATTATTAGATCCAATTATTGAAATCCGACCAAGTTTAAATCAAATTGATGATTTAATTGAAGAAATTCAGGTTCGAGCCGAAATAGACGAACGTGTTTTAGTGACCACTTTAACCAAAAGAATGGCGGAAGAATTGGCCAAATATTTAACGAAAGTCAATATTCGTTGTCGTTATATTCACTCAGAAGTAGACACATTGGAACGAATAGAAATCATGCAAGATTTGCGAAAAGGAATTTTTGATGTATTAATTGGTGTGAATTTACTTCGTGAAGGTT
Organism: Flavobacterium cryoconiti; assembly: GCF_048158645.1. Taxonomy (NCBI): domain Bacteria; kingdom Pseudomonadati; phylum Bacteroidota; class Flavobacteriia; order Flavobacteriales; family Flavobacteriaceae; genus Flavobacterium; species Flavobacterium cryoconiti. Next base: position 479,881 of record NZ_JBLNKW010000002.1, read on the forward strand.
TGGATTTACCAGAAGTTTCATTGGTGGCAATTTTAGATGCAGACAAAGAAGGTTTTTTGCGAAGTCATCGTTCGCTTACGCAAACAATTGGTCGTGCAGCAAGAAATCTGAACGGAAAAGCAATTATGTACGCTGATAAAATTACGGCAAGCATGCAAAAAACCATTGACGAAACCAATTATCGCAGAACAAAACAAATTAATTACAATACTGCAAATAATTTGGTTCCTCAAGCCTTGAATAAAAAAATTGAGAGCGCCTTTACCAAAAATCCTTTGGCAGATTATGAATTAGGTTATACTCTTTCAACTGCTGCCGAACCCATTACAGAATATTTATCGAAGCCAGATATTGAAAAACGTATACGTGAAAAACGCAAATCAATGGAAAAAGCGGCAAAAGAATTAGACTTTATGCAGGCCGCAAAATTACGTGATGAAATAAAAGCATTGCAAGGACAATTAACTTAATTCTGTTGTTCCTGAAAAACATTCAATAAAACTTCACCTTTAATAATTGCATTTGGTGCCTCCTTCATTAACTTAAGAATACGCTTAGTTGCCTCTGGATTAAGTCCCATGTCAATTGCTATTTGTTGGATAGCGATAGTTTCTTTTTTATGCAAAACTCCATCGCTATGCATTAACAAAGCCAGTCTATAAAATTGTTGGATGCGTTGAAAATCTGATTTAATAGGTAATTTTGGCAATTCTTGATGAAACAAATCATTAAATCCTCCTTTTTCTATATTTAATTCATTGGCAACAATAAACAAAAAATCGTATTCTCTCTTATGCAATTGTCCGTCAACAGTAGAAAAAGCAATCATCTCTAAAAGTAAGCTTCTTTTTTCCTCGTAAGTATCCATGAAATTATTATTTTTAGCTAAAATATTGATTTTTTTAAATAAAACCACAAAATACCAGTAATGATTCAACAGCCTAAGTTAATTCTTATTATACTACTTTTTGCGACAATAAAAAATTTCGCTCAACAAAGCACCGCATCAAAACAGGTTTCTACCTTTACTATAGAGGCTCCACAACTTAAAACGACAAAGAAAATCTGGGTATATCTACCTAAAAATTATTTAAATTCCAAAAAGAAATATTCCGTGATATACATGCACGATGCTCAAAATTTATTTGATGCTAAAACATCCTATAGCGGAGAATGGAATGTTGATGAAAAACTGGATAGTCTTAATGCACAGGTTATTGTTATAGGAATCGAGCACGGAAATGAAAAACGTTTAGAGGAACTAACGCCTTATAAAAATGAGAAATATGGTGGTGGAAAAGCGGATAATTATTTAGGATTTATTGTAAAAACGTTGAAGCCAAAAATTGACGAGACTTATAGAACCAAACCTGAGAAGAAAAATACCCTAATTATGGGAAGTTCTTTGGGTGGTTTGACTTCCTTTTACGCAACTTTAAAATATCCTGAAGTATTTGGTAAAGCAGGTGTTTTCTCGCCCGCTTTTTGGATTAACCGCAAGGAAATTTTTGAATTAGAAGAAAAAAATAAAAAGCAAAAAACAAAATATTATTTCCTTTGCGGAGATAAAGAAGGTGACGATGATTCTATGATTTTTGACCTCAATAAGATGGAACACCTAATTAACACTAAACGATGTTATTGCCTCAATTTGAATGAAAAGAAAATCGTAAAAGGAGGACAACACAATGAAAAGTTATGGCGCGATGGTTTTGTCAAAGCAGTTTTATGGCTCGGTTATTAATTTAAAAAATAAATACATTAATTTTAAGTACTAAATCAGATTCAAATGGAACTAATCTTAAGAGAATACAACCTTAAATTAAAACATACGTTTACGATTTCAAGAGAATCGATTGACTTTCAGCCTTCATTGATTGTAGCATTAAAAAGTGAAGGATTTTCAGGTTTTGGCGAAGCAACATCTAATCCATATTATAAGACAACCGTTCCAATGATGATGAAGGATTTAGAAAAAATTCGTTCTGTAATTGAAACTACAACAAATGAAACACCCGAAGAATTTTGGGCAAAAATTTATCCTTATTTAAAAGACGACATGTTTGCTTTGTGCGCTTTGGATATGGCGTATACTGATTTGCATGCTCGTAAAAAAGGAAAAAAATTGTACGAGTTATGGAATTATTCCATCGATAAAAATCCATTGACAGATTATACTATTGGTATTGCTTCCATAGAAAAAATGGTTGCTAAAATGGAAGAATTACCTTGGCCGATTTATAAAATAAAACTAGGAACCAAAGAAGATATTGCCATTGTAAAAGAGTTACGAAAACATACCAATGCCATTTTTAGAATCGATGCCAATTGTGGTTGGGGAGTGGAAGAAACCATAAATAATGCAGTCGAGTTAAAAAAACTAGGCGTAGAATTTTTGGAACAACCCATGAAAGCAGATAATTGGGAAGAACACAAGGAAGTTTTCAAGCATTCTGTTTTACCTATAATTGCTGACGAAAGTTGTATTATAGAAGAAGATGTGGCCAAATGTCACCATCATTTTCATGGCGTAAATATCAAATTAGTAAAATGTGGCGGATTAACACCCGGACGACGAATGATTGAGGAAGCCAAGAAATTAGGTTTAAAAACGATGGTGGGTTGTATGACAGAATCAACGGTTGGAATATCTGCGATTGCTCATTTATTACCGCAATTGGATTACGTGGATATGGACGGCGCATTGCTTTTGGCAGAAGATATTGCAACTGGTGTAACAATAGATTTTGGAAAAACAAACTATTCAGACTTAAATGGTACAGGTGTAACTTTAATTTAATTTTAAATGAAAGTCAACCAATTTCCAGATCGAATAATTGAAATCGAAAATGAAGAATATCTATATTTTGGCGGAACGGCCTATTTGGGTTTACCAACACATCCTGAATTCCAAAAGCTGCTCATCAAAAATATTTTACAATGGGGAACGGCTTACGGAAGTTCCAGAAGTGCCAACATTCAATTAACTGCCTATGAAAATGGAGAACGTTTTTTAGCCAATTATATCAAAGCGGATGCTGCGCTTACCCTTTCTTCCGGAATGTTAGCGGGAAAATTAGTTATTGAAGCAGTAACACCTCAAACTGATTGCTTTTTTCATTTTCCCGATACGCATACTGCTATAAAAGCAGTAAATAGTCTTCCTTTTTTTATTGGAAATGAATTAAATCCTCGTTTGCTGGATACCACAGTTGAAAAAATTACGATTCTAACTGATGCGGTTCCTTCTTTTCATGTAGAACCAATCAATCTTTCCATTCTAAATTCGATTCCTTCCAATAAAGAAATCACTTTGGTAATTGATGAATCACATTCACTTGGGATTTTGGGGACGAATGGTTGCGGGATTTTTTCGAATATTGATCTTCCCAATATTAAAAGAAAAATCATGCTGTCCTCTTTAGGTAAAGCTTTCGGATTGACGGGAGGTGTAATTGCCAGTGATTCCGAGTTTATTAATCAGATGGCAGCTCATGATACTTTTGTTTCCAGTGCAGGAATGAATGCGGCATTTGTACAAACTATGGCTGATGCATCAGTAATCTATTTGCAACAGCATCAAAAACTAAAAGACAATTTAAAATATATAGAAGCTCATTTAATTAAAAATAAAGTAGTTCGTTTTGATCCAGATTACCCCTTACTTTATCCTGAAATCGAAGGAATAAATGAAATTTTCACTGCGAATAAAATTATAGTAACCAATTTTAAATACACGACTGACACTAAGGATTTAAATCGAATTGTAATTACTGCCAATCACAAAAAAGAAGATTTGGATAAAATAATTCACATTCTGAACCAAAACCAATTCTAAATCTAAAATTGTGGTGCGATTGCTTTTTAACCGTACCTTTGTAAAAAATTAGAATATGATGACAAACAACGATATCTTTAAAAAACTTCGCGTAGCTTTAATGTTGCGTGACGATCAAATAGTTGAAATATTAGAATTGGTAGATTTTAGAATCACTAAATCAGAATTGGGTGCTTTTTTCCGTGATGAAAAACATGAGAATTATATGGAATGCGGTGACCAAGTGTTGCGTAATTTCCTAAACGCTTTAGTAATTCACTTGCGTGGAACCAAAGAAAATCCAAAAAACCCAAACGATGTTTTAGCTAAACACAAAGCTCAAATTCCTGTAAAAGAAGGCGCTTCAGAAAGAGCTGAATTCAAAGCAAAACCAAGAGACGAAGAGAAATCAAGAGGTGACGAAAGTCCTTCAAAAACGAAGCCTGCTGCTAAAAAACCGTTCAAAAAACAATTCTCAAAAGGAGCTCCAAAGGTTCAAGTAGTAGAGAAAGTGAAATTTAATTTCGGAAAGAATAAAAAATCATAAGTAGTGTAAATTTGTGCGCTTCTACTAAATTAAACTAAAAAATCCTGAGTTTTCACTCAGGATTTTTTTATATCTTTAAAAGTATTTCATCATAAAAGCCTTAAGAACTACAGCTTAACATAGAACACCCCACTTTATCTCTAGCCCAATCAGGTCTTTTGGCAAACCATTTTTGAAAATTTAGTTGTTCATCATAGGGATTTTTAAGCATTTCAAATAGTTCATTTAACAACAAATAATTTCCTTTATCTGCATCTTCAATACACAATTGTGCCATATAATTTCGCAATACATATTTTGGATTTACTTTATTCATTTGCTCTTTTCTTTCAGAATCCGAGAGTATTTCTTCATTGATTCGAATTTTGTAATTGTCAAACCATTCGTGCCAATCTTTCAAGATAGTTTCATTCAAATCCTTTTCGTTGTAGAACGCATCTTTTATTGTATTGAAAGCTGTTGTTGCATTATCTGCTTCTGTAACATTACCTAGATTTCTAAAGAAAATTGTCATATCGGTTTCTACCAATTCAAGCAGTTGGGTTAAACTTTCAATTAAAATTGCGTCAGTTTCTTTTTTGATTTGGAAACCGAGTTTATTTTGCATCATATTCAAATACTCCTTTTCGTAATCAAGACTAAAAGCATCCAAAATAGTTTCAAGAGGTTTAGCATCCTGAATCAAAGGATACAAAGCGTTAGCCAATTGATACAAATTCCACAGCGCAATTTCAGGTTGATTGCCAAAACGGTATCTTTTATGCTGCCTATCCGTTGTATTAGGCGTCCAATTGGAATTAAAGTCTTCCAACCAACCGTAAGGTCCATAATCAATCGTAATACCATGAATGGACATATTGTCGGTATTCATAACACCATGAACAAAACCAACGCGTTGCCAGTGTACAATCATATTCAGTGTAGTTTGTGATACTTCATGAAAAAAGTCCAGATATTTCCCAACACCTTCTCCTTGAATATGAGGAAAATGATGTTTGATGGTGAAATCAGCTAATAATTTTAGATTAACATACTCTTTTCGGGAAGAAAATAATTCAAAGCTACCAAAACGGATAAAAGAAGGAGCTACTCTACAAACAATTGCTCCTTTTTCGTAGGCCGGATTTCCATTATACAATACATCACGTAATACTTGATCGCCAGAAAGCATTAGCGAAAGCGAACGTGTGGTTGGAACACCTAAATAATGCATCGCTTCGGCACACAAATGCTCTCGAATGGAAGAACGTAAAACTGCAAACCCATCCGCTGTTCTGGAATATGGAGTTGGCCCAGCTCCTTTTAACTGCAAAGTATATGTTTTATTGTTATGAACAACTTCGGTTAAATTGATGGCACGACCGTCTCCTAATTGCCCCGCCCAGTTTCCAAATTGATGTCCGGCATAACACAATGCAAAGGGTTTTGTTTCCGGATAAACGGTGCTTCCTGAAAAAACATTTAAAAAATCAGGAGAAAGTATATCTTCTTGAGAAAGACCAATAGCCTTTGCTACTTCATTTGAAGCATGTATTAATGAAGGATTTGAAGGTTTTTTAGGTAATACATACGAATAACAAGCTTGCTGTACCTGTCTCGGCATATTGCTTTCATCGGGATCAGCAGGTAACTCGGTAATGAAATTATTTTGTATATGAAGTTTCATTTGGTAACAGATTAATATAAACTAGAATAATTAATACTAGTATAATGTAAAGGTATTCGATACGCTACACATAATTGAATTCTTATGATAACTTTATTTTATAATCAAAGTCATTTTATTTATAAACACTAAAAGCACAATTTACAGTATCATCAACACTATAAATTTATTACATAAAAAAATCCTGAGCTTTCACCCAGGATCTTTTTAAGATATAACAATTTTCTAATTAAGAAAGCGCCGCTTTTACCTGGTCAGCTGCCTCTTGAAATTCAACAGCCGATAAAATTGGCATTCCTGAATTATCAATTAATTCTTTAGCAATAGCTGCATTAGTCCCTTGTAAACGAACAATGATTGGTACTTTAATAGCATCTCCCATATTTTTGTAAGCATCAACAACTCCTTGTGCCACACGGTCACAACGAACAATTCCTCCAAAAATATTAATCAAAATTGCTTTTACGTTCTTATCTTTTAAGATAATACGGAAAGCCGTTTCAACCCGTTTTGCATCAGCAGTTCCACCTACGTCAAGAAAGTTAGCAGGCTCAAAACCAGCATACTTAATTAAATCCATAGTTGCCATAGCTAAACCAGCTCCATTTACCATACATCCTACTGTACCGTCAAGATCAACATAGTTTAAACCTACTTCTTTTGCTTCAACTTCGATTGGATTTTCCTCACGAACGTCACGCATATCAGCATATTTTTTTTGTCTGTATAAAGCATTATCATCGATATTTACTTTAGCATCTACAGCCATAATTTTATTGTCAGATGTTTTCAAAACCGGGTTGATTTCAAACATCGAAGCATCAGATCCAATATAAGCATTGTATAAAGAATCGATGAATTTCACCATTTCTTTAAAAGCATTACCTGAAAGACCTAAGTTAAAAGCAATTCTTCTTGCTTGAAAACCTTGTAATCCAACAGAAGGATCAACTTCTTCGGTAAAAATTAAATGTGGAGTGTGTTCCGCAACTTCTTCAATATCCATTCCACCTTCAGTAGAATACATAATCATGTTACGACCTGTTGCTCTATTCAATAAAACAGAAACATAAAACTCAGAAGTTTCACTTTCGCCAGGATAATAAACATCTTCAGCAATTAAAACTTTATGTACTTTTTTACCTTCAGCAGAAGTTTGAGGTGTTACCAATTGCATCCCAATGATTTGTTCTGCAATTTCTTCTACTTGTTGTAAATTTTTGGCAAGTTTAACTCCACCACCTTTACCACGTCCACCTGCATGAACTTGGGCTTTTACTACATACCAACTTGTACCAGTTTCTGTAGTTAATTGTTTTGCAGCAGCAACGGCTTCTACTGGACTATTAGCAACGATTCCGCGTTGTATGCGAACTCCGTAGCTAGCTAAAATCTCTTTTCCTTGATATTCGTGTATGTTCATAATATAGAATTTGTCTGGATTCTGAATTTATTTCAGAATAAAAGTGGCACAAAAATAGCAAAATTAAACTTAACTACTATTTTTTTTTATTAAATGTAGCGCCTAAATTTGTACATTTCAAGCTATTCATTGAGCGAACTAAAAAATATAAAAAATAACAAACATTTTGTTATAATTCTAAAACAAAAATCATCAGTAAAATAATTCTTTCAAAATTATTGCTTTTAGTCCTTTTAATCGGTTTTCTTTTTATCGAAAAATCAATTCAAATGTATTTAAATACAATTATTGTGATTTATCGCACCTTTTTCTACTATTACTGTAAAAATACGCTCATTTTGGCTTTTGTATTCATTATATGTTACTAAATCTTTAATTTTGTAAAAAAAATATTAAGCATGAAAGTTAAAGAACAAGGCCTTTATTTGCCCGAATTTGAACATGATAATTGTGGCGCAGGATTTATTTGTAATTTGAATGGAATTAAGTCTAATGATATTATTCATAAAGCACTTGATATCTTAATAAAGCTAGAGCATCGTGGAGCTGTAAGTGCAGATGGAAGAACAGGAGATGGAGCTGGAATATTATTTGATATCCCTCATATCTTTTTTAAAAAAGTATGTGATTTTGAAATCCCAGAAGCAAGACAATATGCAGTAGGAATGGTATTTATGCCAAAAAGCATAAACCAAGTAGCTTTTTGTAAAACAACTTTTGAGGATTCTATACGCAATCAAAATTTAGAAATTCTAGGATGGAGAGATGTTCCTGTAGATGTTTCTAATTTAGGACAAATTGCAGCTGAAAAAGAACCAACCGTAAAACAAGTATTTGTTGGTAAAAACGGATTGGACCTTACAGAACAACAATTTAACGCCAAAATGTTTGCTGCAAGAAAAATTGCAGAGCATACAATAAGAAATTCAAGAACTTCAGAAAGTCATATGTTCTATTTTTCTAGTTTTTCAACAACTACTATTATATATAAAGGTTTGTTGATGCCAGAAGACATTAGTCGTTACTATACTGATTTATCTGATACTGATTTAGTTACCAGATTAGCTTTGGTTCACCAACGCTTTTCAACAAATACATTTCCTTCTTGGGAATTAGCACAACCATTTAGATACATGTGTCATAATGGAGAAATCAATACCCTTCGAGGTAACATTAGCAGAATGCGTGCTCGTGAAGAATTGATGCAAAGTGATGTATTTGGTGATGATTTGAAAAAATTATTCCCTATTATATTAGAAGGAAAATCAGATTCAGCTTCTATGGATATGGTTGTCGAGTTGTTATTGATGACTGGACGTTCTTTACCTGAAGCAATGATGATGGTGGTTCCTGAAGCTTGGGAAAAACACCAAACCATGTCGGAAGACAAAAAAGCATTTTATGAGTATAATGCTTGTATCATGGAACCTTGGGATGGTCCAGCTTCTATTCCTTTTACAGATGGTAACGTTATTGGTGCCTTATTAGATAGAAATGGTTTGAGACCTTCTCGTTATACACTTACAAAAAGTGGTTTCGTAATTATGTCTTCAGAAATTGGTGTTCTTGATATCAAACCGGAAGATGTAGTGCAACATGGTCGTTTAGAGCCAGGAAAAATGTTTTTGGTGGACATGAACGAAGGTAGAATCATTGAAGATGATGAGATCAAAAATTCAGTAGTTACCAAACGTCCATACAAAAAATGGTTAGATGAGAATTTATTGCAATTAGCTCAAATTCCTTATACTAATAATCCAATACCAACCGAAAAAATAGACTTTGAAACAAGACAACGTTTATTTGGTTACACAATTGAGGATTTAAAAACAATCATAAACCCAATGGGAGCTCAAGGTAACGAAGCCTTAAGTTCTATGGGTAATGATACTCCTTTAGCGGTTTTATCAGATCAACCACAATTATTATATAACTATTTCAAACAATTATTTGCACAGGTTACTAACCCACCATTGGATGGTATCCGTGAAGAGATTATTACTGATATCAGTTTAGCAATTGGTGGAGATTTTAATATTTTTGATATTGAGCCTAAGCATTGTAAAAAATTAAAAATCCAAAATCCAGTTATTTCAAATGAGGATTTAGATAAAATAAGAAATATTGATCATGCTGATTTCAAATCGGTGACTATTTCTACTTTATACGATATCGAAAAAGGAGTAAATGGATTAGAACGCGCTTTGGAAAGAGCAGTTCAAGCTACTTTTAAAGCAGTTTCTGAAGGTTGCAATATTGTAATCATTTCTGATAGAGGTGTAAGCGAGAAAATGGCTCCAATACCAATGTTATTGGCTTGTTCTTATATTCATCATTCACTGAATATTCTAAAAGTTCGTTCGAAATTTGGAATTATAATTGAATCTGCTGAACCACGTGAACCACATCATTTTGCATTATTATTTGGTTACGGCGCAAGTGCAATAAATCCTTATATGGTAAATGAAATTATTCATGACCAAGTTAACGAGGGCTTTATTACTGGAGTAAAAGCAGATTATGCAATTAAAAATTATAATAAAGCGATTGCAAAAGGAATCCTTAAAATCATGAATAAGATTGGTATCTCTACTTTACATTCGTATAGAGCTGCTCAAATTTTTGAAATTTTAGGTTTAAATAAAACATTCACTTCTAAATATTTCCCTTACACACCTTCTAGAATTGAAGGAATTGGTCTAATGGAAGTGGAAAAAGAAATCAAAAAAAGATATCAAAAAGCTTTTCCAAATTCAAAAGTAGCCAATTTATTGTCACTTGAAATTGGAGGAATCTATAGATGGAGAAGAACTGGGGAAAAACACATGTTCAACCCAACAACTATTTCTAAGTTACAACAGGCTGTTAGATTAAATAGCCCAGAAAGCTATAAGGAATACTCCAATATGGTCAATGACCAAAGTAAAAACCTAATGACTATTAGAGGTTTATTTGAATTCAATAATTTGGATCCAATTTCTATTGACGAAGTAGAGCCTTGGACAGAAATTGTGAAAAAATTCAAAACTGGAGCCATGTCTTATGGATCTATCAGTCAGGAAGCCCACGAAAACTTGGCAATTGCCATGAATAGAATTGGCGGAAAAAGTAATTCTGGAGAAGGTGGAGAAGATCCTAAACGTTTTCAAAAAGACTTAAATGGTGATTCTAGAAATAGTGCTATTAAACAAGTAGCTTCTGGAAGATTTGGTGTGTCTATCAACTATTTGACAAATGCCAGAGAGATTCAAATAAAAATGGCTCAAGGTGCAAAACCTGGAGAAGGTGGACAATTACCTGGAGAGAAAGTAGTGCCTTGGATTGCTGCTGTAAGAAATTCAACTCCTTATGTTGGACTAATTTCGCCTCCGCCACATCACGATATTTACTCTATTGAAGATTTATCTCAATTGATTTTTGATTTAAAAAATGCCAATCGTGAAGCACGTATTAACGTTAAGTTAGTTTCTGAAGTTGGTGTTGGAACAATCGCTGCTGGTGTTGCTAAAGCAAAAGCTGATGTGATCTTGATTTCAGGATATGATGGAGGTACTGGTGCTGCACCATTAACTTCACTACAACATACAGGTATTCCTTGGGAGCTTGGACTTGCCGAAGCACAACAAACTTTAATCTTAAATGATTTAAGAAGTCGTGTAGTTTTAGAATGTGACGGACAATTAAAAACAGGACGTGATGTAGCTATCGCTGCTTTACTTGGAGCTGAAGAATTTGGTTTTGCAACAGCACCGTTAGTAGCGTCTGGTTGTATCATGATGAGAGCTTGCCACTTGAACACCTGTCCAGTTGGTATCGCTACACAAGATCCAGAATTGAGAAAAAATTTCAAAGGAACTCCAGAGCATATCATTAACTTCATGTATTTTATTGCTGAAGAGTTAAGAGAAATCATGGCGCAATTAGGATTTAGAACACTAAAAGAAATGGTGGGACAATCTCAAAAACTGAACGTTAACAAAGCTATTAAACATTACAAAGCAAGTGGATTAGATTTATCTACCATTTTATATAAACCAGAAAAAGCTAAAGTTGTTCCAAATCATAATACAACAACACAAGATCATGCTTTAGATAATGTACTTGATTTTGAAATTATAAAAGCAGCTATTCCTTCTATTTATAGAAAAGAAAAAACAAGAGTTACTTTTGATATCAAAAACACGGATCGTTCTGTTGGTGCAATATTAAGTAATGAAATTTCAAAAATATATGGTGCACAAGGTTTACCTGAAGACACAATATTAGTTGATTTTGAAGGTTCTGCCGGACAAAGTTTTGGTGCTTTTGCAACAAATGGTCTGTCATTCAAAATTCATGGAAACTGTAATGATTATTTAGGGAAAGGACTTTCAGGTGGTAAATTAATTATCAAAGTCCCTCCTACTGCAACATTCAAACCGGAAGAAAACATCATCATTGGTAACGTTGCCCTTTACGGAGCAATTACTGGTGAAGCTTACATCAACGGTATGGCTGGAGAACGTTTTTGTGTTAGAAATTCTGGAGCAACAGCAGTTGTAGAAGGAATTGGAGATCATGGATGCGAGTATATGACTGGAGGAACTGTAGTAGTTTTAGGAAAAACCGGAAGAAACTTCGCTGCAGGTATGAGTGGTGGTATTGCTTATGTTTTTGATCCAAATAAAAAATTCGATGCTACAGTATGTAATATGGAAATGGTTGCTTTTGAAACATTAGAAGAAGAGGATATAACTAAACTGAGACGTTTAATTAAAAATCATTCTATGTATACAAATAGTCCATTGGCAAAAAGAATTTTGGCTGATTGGGAAAATCAACAAAAACACTTTATTAAAGTAATGCCAACAGATTACAAAAAAGCATTGAAAAGATTAGCAGAAGAAAAGCAAATAGAAGAACTAATAGCATAGTCATGGGTAAGATAGGTGGATTTAAAGAATATAGTAGAACTGACGAAAATAATATAGCTGTTGTAGAACGTGTATCAAACTATAATGAGTTTACAATTCCGTTAGCAAAAGATAAAATAAAAGAACAAGGTTCAAGATGTATGGATTGTGGTATTCCTTTTTGCCACAGTGCTTGTCCATTAGGAAATTTAATTCCTGATTTTAATGACATGGTACATCAAGAGGAATGGGAAAGTGCATTGGAGATTTTGCAATCAACAAACAATTTCCCTGAATTCACAGGAAGATTATGTCCTGCTCCATGTGAAAAATCATGCGTTTTAGGTATAATCAGTGAACCTGTAGCTATTGAAAATATTGAAAAAAATATTATCGAAAGAGGTTTCGCAGAAGGATGGATAAAACCACAAATTCCAGCAACAAGAACAGGCAAAACGGTAGCTGTCATAGGCTCTGGTCCTGCTGGTTTAGCGGCTGCACAACAATTAAATCGTGCAGGACATACCGTTACCGTTTTTGAAAGAGACAATGCAATTGGTGGATTATTACGTTATGGAATTCCAAATTTCAAATTAGAAAAAGGAATTATTGACAGACGTGTTGCTGTTTTAGAAGCAGAAGGGATTGTATTTAAAACCAATGTAAACGTTGGTGTAAATTTCAGTATCGAAGAATTAAATTCTTTTGATTCAATTGTATTATGTGGTGGAGCAACTGAAAGAAGAAGTTTACCTACAAAAGGAATTGAAAGCAAAGGAGTTGTTCAGGCAATGGACTTTTTAACACAACAAACTAAAGTATTATACGGAGAATCTATTCTGGATCAAATCAAAGCTACTGGTAAAGATGTTATCGTTATTGGTGGTGGTGATACTGGATCGGATTGTGTTGGAACTTCAAACAGACACGGTGCAAAATCGGTTACTAATTTTGAAATTTTACCAAAACCACCAGTTGGAAGAAGTGAAACTACTCCTTGGCCATTTTGGCCATTACAATTAAAAACTTCATCTTCTCATGAAGAAGGTTGTGACAGAAACTGGTTAATCAATACCAAAGAATTCATTTCTAATGAAAAAGGTGAATTAACAGGATTAAAAACTGTTGAAGTAGCTTGGAAAATGACACCGGGACAAAGACCTGAATTGATAGAAAAAGAAGGATCCGAAAAAATCTGGCCTTGTGATTTAGCTTTATTAGCACTTGGATTTACAGGCCCTGAGAAAACATTAAGTGACCAATTAGGACTCGAAGTAGACTTTAGAAGTAACTACAAAGCAAATAATTATCAAACAAATGTTCCTCATATATTTACTGCTGGTGACATGAGAAGAGGACAATCCCTAATTGTTTGGGCAATATCTGAAGGTCGTGAAGCTGCTAGAGAAGTAGATAATTATCTAATGGGTTTCACAAATTTACCAACTAAAGGTAACGGTGATTTACCTAGTTTATAAAAAAAAGTAATTTTACAAAATCCCTTGATAAATTAATTATCAAGGGATTTTTATTTTCATAAAAGTTATAAAAAAACAATAGATTATATTAAATGTTTTAAATATAACATTTTGTTATATTTTGTTAAAATCAATACTTTTATTTGTTTGTATTGATAAAGAATAATAAATTTGCCTAAAAATAGAATCAAAATGCAAGGAAAAGACTTATTACAATTAGCAGAACAATTCGGTAGTCCGTTATATATTTATGACGCTGAAAAAATACAATCTCAATACAATAGATTAACAAAAGCTTTTTCAAAAGTAGATAAGTTACGCATTAATTATGCAATGAAGGCACTTTCAAATGTAGCCATCCTTCAATTACTAAAAGAAATGGGATCTGGTTTAGACACTGTATCTATTCAAGAAGTATTGTTAGGACTTCATGCAGGATATGAGCCTGAAAAAATATTCTATACACCAAATGGAGTTTCTTTGGAAGAAATTGAAGAAGTTTCTGCTATGGGAGTACAAATCAACATAGATAATTTATCTATTCTAGAACAGTTTGGCACAAAATATCCATCTGTACCAGTTTGTATCCGTATAAATCCGCACGTAATGGCAGGCGGTAATGCAAATATATCTGTCGGTCATATTGATAGTAAATTTGGCATTTCTGTTCACCAATTACCACATTTGGTTCGTATCGTTGAAAATACAAAAATGAATATAGTTGGTATTCACATGCATACGGGTTCTGATATTCTTGACATAGAAGTATTTTTATACGCAGCGGAGATCTTATTTGACGCGGCAAAAAACTTCAAAAACCTTGAATTTTTAGATTTTGGAAGCGGATTTAAAGTTCCTTACAAAAAGGATGATATCGAAACTGATATTGAAGAATTAGGCAAAAAACTTTCAAAAAGATTCAATGCTTTTTGTACAGAATACGGCAAAGAATTAACATTAATATTTGAACCTGGTAAATTTCTTGTGAGTGAAGCTGGTTTCTTTTTAGCTAAAGTTAATGTGGTGAAACAAACTACGTCAACAGTTTTTGCAGGGATAGATAGCGGTTTTAATCACTTAATTAGACCAATGTTTTATGGTTCACAACATTATATTGAAAACATATCACACCCGAAAGGAAAAGAACGTTTTTATTCTGTTGTTGGATATATTTGTGAAACTGATACTTTTGCAAATAATAGAAGAATATCCGAAATAAAAGAAGGCGATATTTTATGTTTTAGAAATGCTGGAGCTTATTGCTTCTCTATGGCATCTAATTATAATTCAAGATACAAACCAGCAGAAGTATTGTGGATGAAAGGCGAAGGGCACTTAATACGAGCACATGAAACCTTTGAAGATTTATTAAAAAATCAAATTCCATTACCAATAGTTGCGACTGTTTAAGTAAAATAAAATTCCATCTCATTTAAACATGAGATGGGATTTTTTTATTAAACACATAATTAAAGTTTATTTATTTTCAAAAACTTCCTCCAAAACATTAGCTTCAGTACCATTTGGAAAGGGAATTTTAATTTTCTGAGCAATTGTCGGTGCTATTTGTGTAATATATTTCTTTGCAAATGATTCTCCTTTCTTAATATGCCAACCGTAGAATATTACTGGTACATGCGTATCATAACTATATGGTGTTCCATGAGAAGTTCCTGTACCTTGGTATTCTATATAAGCAGCTTTGTCAAGAATAACAAGATCTCCATCTTGTGTTGGATCGTATCCTTTAGTTATAAAATTAAGATAATAATCATTTCCCGTAGACCCTAGAATCTCTTCTTCAGTATAGACTCTTTTAACTTGCTCTTGAGTCATCAAATAGTCTTTAAAAGACTGTTTTACTTTATTCAAATCAAGCCCTTTGGACTTAATAATTTCTTTATTAAAGAAAAGATTGAAATTAGAATAATTTAAAATTAAATCTTGTCCAAAACTGGCAATAGAAAAGTCTTTTAATCCTTTAATAATATCCTTCGGATTAATGCTTTTTACGTTGTATTTATTGTCTCTAAGATAGTTTGCGTTTTCTGCTCCTGCATGATCTGCAGTAAGAAAAAGCAAATAATTATCTTTTCCTACCTTTTTGTCTAAATAAGCTAAAAACTCAGCGATTGTCTGATCTAAACGTAAATAAGTATCTTGTAACTCTATCGATCTTGGCCCAAGTAAGTGACCTACATAATCCGTAGAAGAAAAACTAACAGTCAGGAAATCAGTAATATTATCTTTCCCTAATTCTTCTTTTTCAATTGCTTTCATTGCAAATTCCGCCAAAAGATTATTACCAAATGGTGTTGAACGTATTACTCCTGCATCATTTTTATCATACATATCTTTTAAATTATATGGAAATACAGGTGCAGTACTATTGTACAATTTCCCCTCATAAGGATTATCATCTGCGAGGCTTTCGTTATAAGTTGATGCAGGTTTGAATAAATTCCAACCTTTAGTTATATAAGGCATGTATCTTTTTTCTTGATTGAATTCTGTAACCCAATCCGGTAATGCTGAACCATAAAAAGAACTGGAAATAAAAGCTCCGGTTTTACTGAACCAAAAAGCCCAATTGGCAAAATGTCCTGCTGGTAAAATGGCTCCACGATCCTTCAAGCTCATCCCTATAACTTTTCCTTTAAAATTAGTAGCCAATCGCAATTCATCAGTAATAGTTGTGCTTAGTAAATTCTTAGGAGACATTTCTCCCTCTTTGACTGTACCATCTCCAATTGTTTTTACCGATGCATCATCTGTACAGTACATTTCCTTACCCAAAATTCTACTAAACCATTCATTTCCCACAATTCCGTGTGTAGAAGGAGTAGTGCCGGTATAAATAGAGGCATGCCCTGGAGCTGTATAAGTAGGCATATAATTATAATGCATATTTTGGAAAGTAAAGCCACTCCCCATTAATCTTTTAAAACCGTTTGGTGAAAAATCATCGGAAAAACGATATAAATATTCCATCTTCATTTGATCTACAACAATGCCAACAACCAATTTTGGTCGCTCCTGAGCTTGCATATTTAAAGACATAATAAATGTCAAAAACAAAATAATTTTTTTCATATTGTATTTTTATATAGTAGCACAAAAATACACTTTAATGTTGTAAAATAAGTCCTAAGAAAACGGCAAGCATGATAAATTAATCATTTCTTAAATCGAATCCGACTTGATCGTTTTAGGGTAGTGCCAATTGAATGGTTTTTAGATTTGACTATAAGGCAAAAAAATCCTATTCAAATAATGAATAGGATTTAATAGAATCTGAAACGAGTCCAGATTAAAGAAAGGCGACGAACCGAGGCTGAAAGCCGAACACGTCGTACTGCTGTAAAACAAAAAAGCCTATCTTTTCAGATAGGCTTTTCAAAGAAAGGCGACGACATACTCTCCCACATAACTGCAGTACCATCTGCGCAGGCGGGCTTAACTACTCTGTTCGGGATGGGAAGAGGTGAGCCCCGCCGCAATAACCACCTTAAGAGGTTATAATTGCTTTGGGCAATTACTGTAACAATTAACAATTTATCATTGATAATTAATCACATAATATCTTAACATACTGAGATAAAGAAAATAAAAAGTGTGAGAAAGTTTCTTCCCCGGGTTGCCCCGGGGAAAAGCGTACATAAGCTTACGGGTTATTAGTACTACTCGACTATGACATTACTGCCTTTACATCTATAGCCTATCAACGTAGTCATC